>NZ_JAILXP010000322.1 GCF_020740895.1 Streptomyces sp. UNOB3_S3
GGCGTAGAGGGCGGGGCGTTCGGGGAGGACGACCGGTACGCGTTCGCCGGTGGCCTGGGCCCGTACCGCCGCCTCGCAGACCACGGCGGCCGCGTAGCCGTCCCAGACGCTCGGGCCCGCCGCCTCTCCGCGCCGGACGGCGTCCACCCAGGCCTGGACCTCGCGGTCGTAGGCGTCCCCGAAACGGGTGAGGAAGTCCTGGGCGATCTCCCCGCCCCACCGTCCGGCGGCGTGGACGGTCAGCCCGTGGGCGTCGCCGATCCGCGCGGTGCCGCGCTCGCCGACGGCCTCGCAGCGCACCTGGTAGCCGAAGCCGCAGTTGACGAAGATCTCGACGTCGACCACCGCGCCGCCCTCGGTCTCGAACAGCACGAGCTGGGGGTCGCTCAGCCCCTCCGGGGCGCCGGAGGAGGGGGTGGGCCGCAGGACGGTGACGGCGGTGATCTCCTCGCCCAGCAGCCAGCGGGTGGCGTCGATCTCGTGGACGACCGAGTCGTTGATCGTCATCTGGCTCGTATAGCCGGGCGGTGTCGAGGCGTTGCGGTGGGTGCAGTGGAGCATCAGCGCGTGCCCGAGGTCTCCCGCGTCCAGGAGCCCCTTCAGTCGCTGGTATTCGCTGTCGTAGCGGCGCATGAAGCCGACCTGGACGCGCCGGCGTCCCAGCCGGGTCTCCGCCTCCAGCACCCGGCGCGCGGAGGCGGAGTCCGGGGTGAGGGGCTTCTCGCACAGGACGGGCAGGCCGCGCGCGAACGCCTCCAGCAGGGCCTCCTCGTGGGCGGGCCCGGGGGAGGCGATGAGCACGGCGTCCACGCCGGGCGCGGCCATGGCGGCGGAGGGGTCGGTGTGGGCGGCGCAGCCGTCGACGCGGGCGGCCGCCGCCTCGGCGCGGCGCGGGTCGATGTCGACGACGGCGGCCACCCGCGCCCCGCTGATGGCCCCGTCGAGGCGCCGGACGTGGTCGGCGCCCATCCTGCCGGTGCCGATGACGGCCACGCCGAGCGTTCCGTGTTGCGTCATTGCGTGTTCCTCGGTGCTGGTGCGTATTGCCTTGGTGCGGGTGGGCGCGGTCACGCGCCGCAGGAGCGCAGGAAGGCGCGGGTGCGCCGGGCGATGGGCAGCGGCCGGTCGGGCGGGCAGGGGTACATGTCCTGCTCGACGATGGCGAAGAGGTCGACGCCGAGCCCCTGGGCGGCCGTCAGCACGGGCTCCAGCGCCGGTACGCCGCGCGGCGGTTCGCACATCACGCCCTGCCGCACGGCCGGGCCGAAGGGCGTGCCCCGCTCGACGACGTCGGCCAGGATCGCGGGGTCCACCTGCTTGAGGTGGAGGTAGCCGATGCGTTCCCCGTAGGTCTTGACGAGCTTGACGCTGTCGCCGCCGCAGTAGGCGTAGTGCCCGGTGTCCAGGCAGAGGCTCACCAGCGTCGGGTCGGTGGCATCGAGGAAGCGCTCGACGTGCTCCTCGGTGGCGATGTGGGTGTCGGCGTGGGGGTGGACGACCAGGGAGAGCCCGTAGGCGTCGCGCACCTCGGCCGCGAGCCGTTCCGTGCCGGTGGTCAGCGACCGCCACTGGTCGGCCGTCAGCTCCGGGCTCTCCAGGGCCTCCGCGGTCTTGTCGTCGCGCCAGAAGGCGGGGATGGCGACGAGGTGGCTCGCGCCCGTGTCGCGCGCCAGCGCGGCCACGCGGGAGACCTGCTCCCAGGTCTCCTCCCAGACCGCCGGTCCGCGGTGGAGGGCGGTGAAGACCGTGCCCGCCGACACCTTGAGGCCCCGGCTCCCGGTCTCCTCGCGCAACCGGGCGGGGTCGGTGGGGAGATAGCCGTACGGGCCGAGCTCGATCCACTCGTAGCCCGCCTCGGACACCTCGTCGAGGAAGCGCCGCCAGGGGAGCTGGGCCGGGTCGTCGGCGAACCACACGCCCCAGGAGTCCGGCGCGGAGCCGACCCGGATCCGGTCCAGCGCGGGGGGCGGTGACGGGCTGCGGTCGTGGGCGCGGACGCTGTCCATGCGGCGGCTCTCCTCTCGCCGGTCGGCGCTGACCGGGCAAGGGCTGGGGTTGCCCGTAGCCTCCCGGCTGGGCCGGGGAGTGTCAAGGCTACGTCCGGACATAAGGACGTAACGTCAATACCCGCCCCGCAAGGCATCCGTATGCGAGGTCGTACGCGAGGCCGTACGCGAGGCCGCATGCGACGTCCGTATGTAAGGACAAATGCTTGACATGGGTGTCCGCGCCCGGCTAGACCTGGGCCCCGGATCGTGCCGACGCGCGGAGGGAAAGACCATGACCGGTCCCTACGACCTCATCACCATGGGCCGGCTCGGGGTGGACCTCTATCCGCTGCGGACCGGGGTCACGCTCGCGGAGGCCGACACCTTCGGGAAGTTCCTCGGCGGCTCGGCGGCCAACGTCGCCGTCGCCGCCGCCCGGCTCGGCCGCCGCACCGCCCTCGTCAGCCGCACCGGCGACGACCCCTTCGGCCGCTACCTCCACGACGAGCTGCGCCGCTTCGGCGTCGACGACCGCTGGGTGACGCCCGTGGCCGCCTACCCCACGCCCCTGACCTTCTGCGAGATCCATCCGCCGGACGACTTCCCGCTGTACTTCTACCGCCGTCCCAAGGCCCCGGACCTGGAGATCCACACCGCCGAACTGGACCTGGCCGCCATCCGCGCCGCCCGGATCTTCTGGATCACCGGTACGGGCCTGAGCGAGGAGCCCAGCCGCGGCACGACGCTCGCCGCGCTGCGGGAGCGGGCGAAGAGCGGGACCACCGTCTTCGACCTCGACTGGCGGCCCGTGTTCTGGCCGGAGGGCGCGGCCGGCGCCCGGCCCTGGTACGAGCGGGCCCTCGCCCACGCCACCGTGGCGGTGGGCAACGCCGAGGAGTGCGAGGTCGCCACGGGGGAGCGGGAGCCGTACGCGGCGGCGCGGGCGCTCCTCGCGGCCGGGGCCGAGCTCGCCGTGGTCAAGCGCGGCCCGGAGGGCGTCCTCGCCGTCCACCGCGACGGCACCGTCGCCGAGGCGGCCCCGGTGGAGGTCGAGGTCGTCAACGGCCTCGGCGCGGGCGACGCCTTCGGCGGCGCGCTGTGCCACGGGCTGCTCGCCGGCTGGGACCTCGGGCGCGTGACGCGCTACGCCAACGCCGCCGGGGCCATCGTCGCCTCGCGGCTCGCCTGCTCGTCGGCGATGCCGACACAGGACGAGGTGACGGAGCTGCTGGCCCGTCCGGCCGGAACCGGGGCCGTCTCGTGACCGTCCGCATCGCCGACCTGCCGCGCGTGCGCAGCCGGCACCCCGAGGCCGTCGCCGAGGCCGCCGCCCGGCGGGGGCGGCGCCCCCTCGTCGGCGACAGCGGCCGGCTGATGATCATCGCGGCCGACCACACCGCGCGCGGCGCGCTCGACGTCGGCGGCCGGCCCCTGGTCATGGCCAACCGCGCCGACCTGCTGGAACGCCTGTGCCTGGCCCTCTCCCGGCCCGGCGTCGACGGTGTCCTCGCCACCTCCGACATCCTCGACGACCTGCTGCTCCTCGGCGCGCTGGAGAACAAGGTCGTCATGGGCTCCATGAACCGAGGGGGCCTCGTCGGCGCCGCGTTCGAGATGGACGACCGCTTCACGGGGCCGCGCGCGGACGACCTCGTCCGGCGCGGCTTCGACGCGGGCAAGCTGCTGCTGCGCATCGACCACGACGATCCCGGCTCGCTCGCCACCATGGTCTCCGCCGCCCGCGCCATCGACGACATGGCGGAACGCCGGCTCCCGGTCTTCGTCGAGCCCTTCCTCTCCCGCCGCGTCGGCGGCCGGGTCCGCAACGACCTGAGCGCCGAGGCCGTCACGAAGTCCATCGCCATCGCGTCGGGCCTGGGCGCGACGTCCGCGTACACCTGGCTGAAGGTGCCGGTCACGGACGACGCGGACGCCATGGCCCGGGTGATGGGGACGTCGACGCTCCCGGCGGTGCTGCTGGGCGGCGACGTGGGCGACGACCAGGACGCGATGTACGAGAGATGGCGGACGGCGCTGCGGCTGCCGACGGTGCAGGGGCTGGTGGTGGGGCGGGCGTTGCTGTACCCGGCGGACGGGGACGTGGCGAGTGCGGTGGACACGGCGGTGGGGTTGCTGTGACGTACACCCTCGACATCACCCCCGGAACCGCCGGCTGGGACCACTCCTCCCTGCGCGTCCTCACCCTGCCCCCCTCCGGCACCCACACCTTCGAAACCGCCGACAGCGAATGGATCGTGCTGCCGCTCGGCGGCGGCTGCACGGTCCGGACGGAAGGCCGTGCCTTCGAACTCCACGGCCGTGAAAGCGTCTTCACCGCCGTCACCGACTTCGCCTACGTCCCGCGTGACGCGCGCGTCACGCTGACCTCCCCGGAGGGCGGCCGTTTCGCTCTCGCCGGGGCGCGCTGCGAGCGCCGGCTGCCCGCCCGTTACGGCCCCGCCGAGGCCGTCCCCGTCGAGCTGCGCGGCACGGGCGTCTGCTCCCGGCAGGTCAACAACTTCGCCGCGGCCGACACGTTCGAGTGCGACAGGCTCATCGCCGTCGAGGTCCTCACCCCGGGCGGTAACTGGTCGTCCTATCCGCCCCACAAGCACGACGAGTACCACCCGGGCCGGGAGTCCCGGCTGGAGGAGATCTACTACTTCGAGATCGCCGAGAGCCCCGGCGGCACCCCCGGCCTCGGCTACCAGCGCGTGTCGCCGTCCCGCGACGGCGGGACGGACGTCCTCACGGAGGTCCGCACCGGCGACGCCGTACTGATCCCCGACGGCTGGCACGGCCCGTCCATCGCCGCGCCCGGCCACGACATGTACTACCTCAACGTGATGGCCGGCCCCGGCCCCGGGCGGGAGTGGCTCATCCGCGACCACCCCGACCACACCTGGATCCGCGGCACATGGCCGGACCAGCCCCCGGACCCGAGGCTTCCGCTGTACCGACCCGGAGGGGACCGATGACCCGACCGACCCGACGCCTCACCGTCGCCCAGGCCCTCGTGACGTTCCTCGCCCACCAGTACACCGAGCGCGACGGCCGGCGGCAGCGGCTCGTCGCCGCCTGCTGGGGCATCTTCGGCCACGGCAACGTCGCCGGGATCGGGCAGGCCCTGCTGGAGACCGGTGCCGGACTCCCCTACCTCCAGGGCCGCAACGAGCAGGCCATGGTCCACGCGGCCGTCGGCCACGCCCGGCACCGCGACCGGCTCTCCGCCCACGCCGTCACCACCTCCATCGGCCCCGGCGCCACCAACCTCGTCACCGGCGCGGCCCTCGCCACGGTCAACCGCCTCCCCGTGCTGCTCCTGCCCGGTGACACCTTCGCCACCCGCCCCGCCGACCCCGTCCTCCAGCAGCTCGAACACCCCGGCGCGGGCGACGTCTCCGTCAACGACTGCCTGCGCCCCGTCTCCCGGTACTTCGACCGGATCGTCCGTCCCGAGGCGCTGATCCCCGCCGCGCTCACCGCCATGCGCGTCCTGGCCGACCCGGTGGAGACCGGGGCCGTCACCCTCGCCCTGCCCCAGGACGTCCAGGCCGAGGCGTACGACTGGCCCGAGGAGTTCTTCGCCGACCGCGTCTGGCACGTCCGCCGCCCCGCCCCCGACCCGGCCGAACTGGCGGCGGCCGCGCGGGCCGTACGGGCGGCCCGCCGCCCGCTGCTGATCGCGGGTGGCGGCGTCCACCACAGCGAGGCCGAGGACGCCCTGCGCGCCTTCGCCGACGCCACCGGCGTCCCCGTCGCCTCCACCCAGGCGGGCAAGGGCTCGCTGCGCCACGACCACCCGGCGGACGTCGGCGGCATCGGCCACACCGGGACGGCCGTCGCCGACGCGCTCGCCCGCGGCGCCGACCTCGTCATCGGCGTCGGCACCCGGTACAGCGACTTCACCACCGCCTCCGCGACCCTCTTCGCCGCCCCGGACGTCCGCTTCGTCAACCTCAACATCGCCCCGTACGACGCCCACAAGCTCGCCGGGCTGCCGCTCGTCGCCGACGCCCGCTCCGGCCTGGAAGCGCTCACGGAGGCCGTCGCGGGATACCGCGTCCCGGACGCGTACGCCAGCGCGTACACCGCCGGGAAGGCCGAATGGGAGACGGCCGTCGCCCGCGCGTACGCCCCGGACGACGGCCGGGGCGACGGCGCCCGGCCCACCCAGGCCCAGGTGCTCGGCGCGCTGGACTCCGTCGTCGGCGACGAGGACGTGATCGTCAACGCGGCGGGCTCCCTTCCCGGCGATCTCCACAAGCTGTGGCGGACCCGTTCCCGCCGCCAGTACCACCTCGAATACGGCTACTCCTGCATGGGCTACGAGATCCCCGGCGCCATCGGCGTCGCGCTCGCCGAACCCGGCCGGCCGGTGTGGGCGCTGGTCGGCGACGGGACGTACCTGAT
The DNA here is from genome assembly GCF_020740895.1 of Streptomyces sp. UNOB3_S3. Lineage (GTDB taxonomy): Bacteria > Actinomycetota > Actinomycetes > Streptomycetales > Streptomycetaceae > Streptomyces. Next base: position 6,402 of record NZ_JAILXP010000322.1, read on the forward strand.
GATGCCCACCGAGCTCGTCACCGCCGTGCAGGAGGGCATCCCCATCAAGGTGATCCTGGTGCAGAACCACGGCTACGCCTCCATCGGCGGCCTCTCGGAGGCCGTCGGAGGCGAGCGCTACGGCACCGCCTACCGCTTCCGCGCGCCCGACGGCACGTACACCGGCGACCCGCTGCCGGTCGACCTGGCCGCCAACGCCGCCTCGCTCGGCATGAGCGTGCTCCGCGCCCGTACCGCCCGCGAACTGCGCGCCGCGCTGGCCGAGGCGCGCGCCGCCGACCGGCCCACATGTGTCTACGTGGAGACCGAAACGGCCGACACTGTGTCCGGGGCGCCCCCCGCCCAGGCGTGGTGGGATGTGCCCGTCGCCGAGACCGCGACCCGCCCGGCGGCCGTGTCGGCCCGGGAGGAGTACGACCGCAACGCAGCCGCCCGTCGCCGTTACCTTTGACGTAGGAGAGGTCGCAGCAGATGAAGACCGTCAACCACTGGATCGACGGCAAGTCCGTCGAGGGCACCTCCGGCACGTACGGGTCCGTCACCGACCCGGCCACGGGCGCCGTGACCACACGCGTCGCGTTCGCCACCGCCGAGGAGGTCGACGCGGCCGTGGCCGCCGCCAAGGCCGCCTACGCCACCTGGGGCGGCTCCTCCCTGGCGCAGCGCACGGCGGTGCTCTTCCGCTACCGCGCCCTGCTCGACGCCCACCGCGACGAACTCGCCCGGCTGATCACCGCCGAGCACGGCAAGGTCCACGCCGACGCCCTCGGCGAGGTCGCGCGCGGCCTGGAGATCGTGGAGCTGGCCTGCGGCATCACCCAGCAGCTCAAGGGCGAGCTGTCCACGCAGGTCTCCAGCCGGGTGGACGTCTCCGCCATCCGCCAGCCGCTGGGCGTCGTCGCGGGCATCACACCGTTCAACTTCCCGGCCATGGTGCCGATGTGGATGTTCCCGCTCGCCATCGCCTGCGGCAACACGTTCGTCCTCAAGCCCAGCGAGAAGGACCCCTCGCCCGCGATCCGCCTCGCGGAGCTCGCCGCCGAGGCCGGGCTGCCGGACGGCGTCCTCAACGTCGTCAACGGCGACCGGATCGCCGTCGACCGGCTCCTGGAGCACCCGGACGTCGCCGCCGTCTCCTTCGTCGGCTCCACGCCCATCGCCCGGTACATCCACACCACCGCCTCCGCCAACGGCAAGCGCGTCCAGGCCCTCGGCGGCGCCAAGAACCACATGCTGGTGCTGCCCGACGCCGACCTCGACGCCGCCGCGGACGCCGCCGTGTCCGCCGCCTACGGCTCGGCGGGCGAGCGCTGCATGGCGATCTCGGCGGTCGTCGCGGTCGGCGGCACCGGGGACGAGCTGGTGGCGAAGATCCGCGAGCGCGCCGAGAAGATCAAGATCGGCCCGGGCGACGACCCCACCTCGGAGATGGGCCCGCTGATCACCAGGGCCCACCGCGACAAGGTCGCCTCCTATGTGGCGGGCGCCGCGGCCCAGGGCGCGGAGGTCGTCCTCGACGGCACCGCCTTCACCGGCCCGGGCTCCGCCGAGTACGCGGACGGCCACTGGATCGGCCTGTCCCTGCTCGACAAGGTGCCGACCGGCGCGGACGCCTACCGCGACGAGATCTTCGGCCCGGTGCTGTGCGTGCTGCGCGCCGGGACGTACGAGGAGGGGCTGGCCCTCATCAACGCCTCGCCGTGGGGCAACGGCACCGCGATCTTCACCCGTGACGGGGGCATGGCCCGCCGCTTCCAACTGGAGGTCGAGGCGGGCATGGTCGGCGTCAACGTGCCCATCCCGGTGCCGGTGGGCTACCACTCCTTCGGCGGCTGGAAGCACTCGCTCTTCGGCGACCACCACATCTACGGGAACGACGGCGTCCGCTTCTATACCCGGGGCAAGGTCGTCACCACCCGCTGGCCCGACCCCCAGGACGGCGGCGTCGACCTGGGCTTCCCCCACCACCGCTAGGG
>NZ_JAILXP010000323.1 GCF_020740895.1 Streptomyces sp. UNOB3_S3
CGACTGCGGGCGGGCGGCCCCCAAGGGCGCCGCCCGCCCGCAGTCGCTCGGGCTGCCGGAGGGCCGCGCGTTCGCCATAGGGGCGCCGGACGACGGCGCCGAGGGTCCCGAGCCGCTCGACGGCCCCAATGGCGCGGTCGAGGTCGTCGAGGCCGTACGGCCGCCGATGGACGACGAGCTGCCGCCGGAGCCGCTGGACAATCCGCGCCGGCTGCTGGTGTGGCCCGCCCCGGACGAGTCCACGGAGGCGGCGCTGACCGAGCGCGGCTACCGCCCGGTGATCGTGCACTCGCGCGAGGAGGTGGACGCGCAGATAAGCGCGTACCCGGCAGCGCTGTTCGTCGACCCGCTGACCGGCCCGATCACCCGTACCGCGCTCCAGTCGCTGCGCGAGGCGGCGGTCGCGGCCGAGGTGCCGGTGCTGGTGACGGCGGGGCTGGGACACGCGACGCGGGAGGCCGCCTACGGGGCCGACCCCGCCGTGCTGCTCAAGGCGCTCGCGCCGCGCGACAGCGAGATGCACCCGCCCCGGGTGCTGCTGATCGAGGAGCACGAGCCCATCGCCAACGCGCTGACCGCGACGCTGGAGCGGCGCGGTATGCACGTGGTGTGCGGGGCGACGGACTCGGAGGCGGTGACACTCGCCGCGCAGACCCGGCCCAACCTGGTCGTGATGGACCTGATGCAGGTGCGGCGCCGCCGCGCCGGCATCGTCGACTGGCTGCGCGGCAACGGCGCGCTCAACCGCACGCCGCTGGTCGTCTACACCTCCGCGGACATCGACCCGGCCCAGTTGCCGCGCCTCGCCTCGGGCGAGACGGTCCTCTTCCTCGCCGAGCGCTCGACGAGCGCGGAGGTGCAGGGCCGGATCGTGGATCTGCTGGCGAAGATCGGGACGAACTAGCCGACGGGCGCGGCGACTAGCCGACGGGCGGGGCCTCCCGGCCGATGAGGCGGCGCGCGGCCGTGCGGACGGACGCGCGCAGCCGCTCCCGGTCCTCGTCCGTGTCACCGATCAGGATCCGCCGCATCTGCGGCTGCACGGTCGGCCACGAGACGAGGGCGATCAGCATGAAGAACAGGTCCTGCGCGGGGATCGTCGCGTCGATCTCGCCCCTGGCCTGGGCCTCCACGAAGGCGGCGGCCTTGCGGTGGTAGTGGTCGGCGCGCTCCTCCTCGTGCGGGATGCCGCCGGTGCCGTACTCCAGCCCTTCCCAGAAGACCAGCCTGACCAGCTCGGGGTGGGCGGCGTGGTACTCCATCTGACGGTCGATCCAGCCGTCGAGATCCTCGGTGTCGACGGGGTTGGCGGCGGCGAGTTCGATCAGCCGCCGCTCCAGCACCTGGGAGAAGAGCTCGGCCTTGTTGCCGAAGTAGGCGTAGATCAGCTGCTTGTTCGCCCGCGCCTCGCGGGCGATGCGGTCGATGCGGGCACCGGCGATGCCGTACGCGGCGAACTCGGCGGTGGCCGCCTCGAAGATACGGGCCTTGGTGGCCTCGGGATCCCTGACTCCTGCCATGGGGAACAGAGTAACCAACTATTTGGTTGACAGCCTTCGGAGGCGCTTGAGACAGTGCCTCCTACCGCGCCAACCAACCAGTTGGTTACCAGCAGCCCGGGGGAGCAACCGCACCGATGACCGTCACCCAGTCGCAGTCACCCACCACCGGCACACCGCCCCACATAGATCAGCCCGCCGGACGTGCCACGCCCGGCGGCGGCCCGCTGCTCGCCGTCATCGCGCTCTGCACGGCGGTCACCGCCGCGAACATCTACCTCGCCGCCCCGCTCCTCGGCCTCATCGCCCGGGACTTCGGCGCCTCCCCCTCCGGGGCCGGCTGGATCGCCTCCATAGCCCAGCTCGGCTACGCGATCGGCCTGCTGCTCTTCGCCCCGCTCGGCGACACGGCCGACCGGCGCCGGCTCGTCGGCGTCCTGGCGGCCGTGGCCGGTGTCGCGCTGGTCGCCGCCGGGCTGGCCCCGGGGCTGCCGGCGCTGGCCGCGGCCGTCCTGGTGGCCTGCGCCGCCACGGTCGTACCGCAGCTGCTCGTCCCGCTCGTCGCCGAGCGCGCGCCCGCCGAGCGGCGCGCGCGGCACGTGGCGGCCGTCGTGGCCGGGCTGTTCACCGGCATCGTCGCGGCGCGGGTGCTCGGCGGGCTCGCGGCGCAGGCGTTCGGCTGGCGCGCGGTGTTCTTCGGCGCGGCGGCGCTGACCGTCCTCGTCGGCCTGCTGACCGCCGCCCTGCTCCCGGCCGAGACCCGGCCGCGCAAGGCCGCCAACCCCTTCAAGGCGATCGCCGGACTGCCGGGCCTCTTCGCCTCCTCCGCCGGGCTGCGGGCCGCGTGCCTGCGCCAGGCGGGCCTGTTCGGCGCGTGGAGCGCGCTGTGGACCACGCTGACGCTGCTGCTGACCGACGCGGACGGCCCGTACGGGCTCTCCCTGGGCGCGGCCGGGATGTTCGGCCTCTTCGGGCTCGTCTCCACCGTCGTCGGCCCGGCCTCCGGCACGCTGGTCGACCGTTTCGGCGCCCCGCGCGTCGTCACGGCCGCCTACGCGCTCACCGCCGCCTCCGTCCCGCTCTTCCTGCTCGGCGGGCACGCCCTGTGGGCGCTGTGCGCGGGCGCGGTCCTCATCCACGCGGGCCTCATGGCGGGCCAGGTCGCCAACCAGACCCGCGCGCTGTCCGCGACGGACAAGCCGGCCGCCGCCAACACCACATACGTCGTCGCCGCCTTCATCGGCGGCGCCTCCGCCTCCGCCCTCGCGGGCCCGGCCCACGACCACTGGGGCTGGCCGGGCGTCTGCGCCATCGCGGCCGCGTGGGTCGCGGCGGGCTGGCTAGGCGGCCTGCTGGTAGCGCGGGAGCGCCGAGGGTAGGGACGCGCCGGATGACAGCGGAAACCTCGTTCATGGCGGCGCGCCGACCGGGATCGCCGCTGTGGAACGTCGGGTTCACGCCCCATGTGGCGGACTCGTTTCCTCCGGGTAGTGACTTACCGGCGGATACGCCAGCAGAATCGCCGGGAACGACCCTCGCGTAACGACGCGCGCGCAGAATGGGGAGGCTCCCGGTGCAGAGCACGATGCAGGACGTACCGCTGACCGTCACACGGATCCTGGCCCACGGGGCGCGGATCCACGGCAGCGCACGCGTCACGACGTGGACGGGAGAAGGCGAGCCCGAGCGGCGGACCTTCGCCGAGATCGGGACCCGTGCCACCCAACTCGCCCACGCGCTGCGCGCGCTCGGCGTCGCCGAGGGCGAGCCCGTCGGGACGCTGATGTGGAACAACGGCGACCACGTCGAGGCGTACCTCGCGATCCCCTCCATGGGCGCCGTGCTCCACACCCTGAACCTGCGGCTGCCTCCCGAGCAGCTCGCCTGGATCGTGCGGCACGCCGCCGACCGCGTCGTGATCGTCAACGGCTCCCTGCTGCCGCTGCTCGCGCCCCTCCTCCCGTACCTCGACAGCGTCGAGCACGTGATCGTCTCCGGCCCCGGCGACCTCTCCGCGCTGGAGGGCGCGAAGCCCCGCGTCCACCTCTACGAGGAGCTGATCGCCGGGCACCCCGGCGACCACTACCCCTGGCCCGGGATCGACGAGCGCCAGGCCGCCGCCCTCTGCTACACCTCCGGCACCACCGGCGAGCCCAAGGGCGTGGTGTACAGCCACCGTTCGGTCTACCTCCACGCCATGGAGGTCAACGCCGCGGCCTCCTTCGGGCTGACCCCGGCCGAGACCTGTCTCCCCGTGGTGCCCATGTTCCACGTCAACGCCTGGGGCCTGCCGCACGCCGCGTTCATGGCCGGCACCTCGCTGCTGATGCCCGACCGCTTCCTCCAGCCCGCGCCGCTCGCCGAGATGATCGAGAAGGAGCGCCCGACCGTGTCGGCCGGCGTCCCGACGATCTGGCAGGGCCTGCTGGGCGAACTCGACGCGCGCCCCCGCGACGTGTCCTCCCTGCGCACCGTGATCAGCGGCGGCAGCGCCTGCCCGCCCGCGCTGATGAAGGCGTTCGAGGAGCGCCACGGCCTGACGCTCATCCAGGCGTGGGGCATGACCGAGACGTCCCCGCTGGGCTCCGTCGCCTTCCCGCCCGCCGGGGTGAGCGCTGAGGAGGCGTGGCCGTACCGCGTCACCCAGGGGCGGATGCCCGCGTCGGTCGAGGCGCGGCTGATCGGCCCCGACGGGCGGGAGCTGCCGTGGGACGGCGAGTCGGCCGGTGAGCTGGAGGTGCGCGGCCCGTGGATCGCGGGCGCGTACCACGGGGGCGCGGACGGCGAACCGTACCGCCCCGAGGACAAGTTCAGCCCCGACGGCTGGCTGCGCACGGGCGACGTCGGCACGATCAGCCCGGACGGCTTCCTCAACCTCACCGACCGGGCCAAGGACGTGATCAAGTCCGGTGGCGAGTGGATCTCCTCGGTCGAGCTGGAGAACCACCTGATGGCCCACCCGGAGATCGCGGAGGCGGCCGTCGTGGCCGTCCCCGACGAGAAGTGGGGCGAGCGTCCGCTGGCCGCCGTCGTCCTGCGGGACGGCGCGGCCGTCGACTACGAGGGGCTGCGCGCCTTCCTCGGCGAGCGCGTCGCCCGCTGGCAGCTGCCCGAGCGCTGGGCGCTGCTCCAGTCGGTGCCGAAGACGTCGGTGGGGAAGTTCGACAAGAAGGTGCTGCGCAAGCAGTACGCGGACGGCGAGCTGATCGTCACGACGCTCGGCTGACCCCGGGGCTCAGGGCCTGGGGCTCGTGGGCCTGGGGCTCGGGGCCTGGAGCTCGGGGCCTGGAGCCGTCATGCCGCGTACGACAGCTCCGGGTCCTCCCGCAGCTTCCCGAGCGCGCGGGAGACCGCGCTCTTGACCGTGCCGACGGACACCCCGAGGAGCTCGGCGGTCTGGACCTCGGTCATGTCCTCGTAATACCTGAGGACGACCATGGCCCGCTGGCGGTCGGGGAGCCGGTGCACCGCGCGCCACATCGCGTCGCGCAGGGCCTGCTGCTCGGCGGGGTCGGCGACGGGCGCCGCATCGCGCTCGGGGAGCTCCTCGCAGGGGAACTCGTCGACCTTGCGCTTGCGCCACTGGGAGGTGCGGGTGTTCACCAGCGCCCGCCGGACGTAGCCGTCGAGGGCCCGGTGGTCCTCGATGCGGTCCCAGGCCAGATAGGTCTTGGTGAGTGCCGTCTGCAGCAGATCCTCGGCGTCGCACGGGTTCGAGGTGAGCGAGCGGGCGGTGCGCTGGAGTACCTGCCCGCGGGCCCGTACGTACGAAGAGAACGACGGGTACACGGCGGCGGTGGAAGCGCTGGTGCACACAGACGTCGAGGTCACTGTCATGCCCTCAACGCTAGGAGCGGGGGCACCACCGGCGGATCGGCCGGAGGTGCCGAAGCCCGCTCCCCCTCAGGTCGTATTCGTGGGGTTGTCCCCACCTCCTGGAGGGGGAGAGGCGGAATGCCTTCGTCGATCTCCGGGGGACCCCCGGCCGATCGCCGGAGGGCCCTTGGCCGATCGCCGGAGGACCGTCGGCCGATCGCCGGAGGATCAGCGGATGATCGCCACGGGGGCGTCGATGGCGTTGCGGTCGATGGTCATTTTCCGGCCACCGTGCGTCTCCGTGACATTACCGGCGTACTGGTGGATCCGCCGGTGCGGCTGCCAGGAGCCCGACGACAGCACGCGCTCGTTGTCCGTCGAGGCCGGCACCTTCCAGCGGGCGAACCACACCACCTCCGGCAGGTCGCCCAGCCCGTCCCGCCGGGCCAGCTCCATGTGGCGCACCCCGGACTCGGCGCTGCTGTAGAAGCCGGGGAGGTAGCCGTGGCGGGAGACCGTGCCGCTCCAGGAGCGGATGAAGTCGAGGGTGGTGCCGCCGCACTCCTCGTCGCCGTAGTCGTACGCCTCCATGTCCAGGTAGAGCGGGCTGCCGGCCGCGATGCCCAGGTCATCGGCGCTGCGCACGGCGTCGAGCCCCTCCTCCTCGCCCTGGTCCCAGGGGTAGTAGCCGATGGGGTTGCCCCGCTTGGAGGCCGCGCGCACACAGGGTGACTGCGAGCCCACGTAGACGGGCAGCACCCGCCAGCCCAGGTCACGGGCGCCGGTGAGCCAGCGGTGGCTGAGGTAGCGCTGGTGCGGGCAGGCGCGGCCGCGACCGGCGTAGTAGACGCCGACGGCCCCGTACGAGGTCGCCGCCCCCCACGCGCTGAGGGTGGGCAGCGAGGGTGCCTGGCAGCTGTCGAAGCCCCGGCCCCGGTAGACGGAGGGCCGTTCGCCCGGGGCGGCCGTGACCGGCACGGCCTGGGCGGCCACCTGGGCCAGCGCCGCCATCAGGGCGACGAGATATCCGATGATCTTTCTCGGTCGTGGCATAACCGCGAGTCAAGGGGCCCGGACGCGACGCCCCCGCACTGACACGCCCTCGGTTCATCCGGATGCCGCAAGAATGAGCCCCGACGTGGGAACACCGCTTCCGGCGGTGACGAGCACCCGTCCGGCCCCCGGCACCTGGTTCGCGGACGTGCCGCGCACCTGGCGCACGGCCTCGGCGATCCCGTTCATCCCGTGCAGATAGGCCTCGCCCAACTGCCCTCCGTGGGTGTTGACCGGCAACGCTCCGGAGGCGACGAGTCCGCCCCCTTCGCCCGGCCCGCAGAAGCCGAACTCCTCCAGCTGCATGAGGACGTAGGGCGTGAAGTGGTCGTAGAGAACGGCCACGTCGATGTCCGCCGGGCACAGCCCGCTGTCCCGCCACAGCCGGCGCGCCACGACGCCCGTCTCCGGCAGCCCGCCGAGATCGCCCTCGTAGAAGCCCGTCATCTGCTCCTGGCCACGCGCCGCGCCCTGCGCGGCGGCGGCGATGACGACGGGCGGGCGCCGGAGCGTCCGGGCCCGCTCCAGGGAGGTCACGACGAGCGCCTGGCCGCCGTCGGTCTCCTGGCAGCAGTCCAGCAGCCGCAGCGGCTCGGCGATCCAGCGCGAGGCGGCGTGCTCGGCGAGCGTGAGGGGACGGCCGTGGAAGTACGCGGCGGGGTTGCGGGCCGCGTACCGCCGGCCGGTGACGGCGACATGGCCGAAAACCTCCGGTATCAGGCCGTACATATGGAGATAACGACGGGCGTGCATCGCCGCCCAGGAGGCGGGCGTGATCAGCCCGAAGGGCATGCCCCAGCCCAGCGCCACACCCTCGGCGGACGGCTCCCGCCGCCGCACTCCGGCGCCGAAGCGCCGCCCGGAGCGCTCGTTGAAGGCGCGGTAGCAGACGACGGCGTCGGCGACCCCCGCCGTCACCGCGAGGGCCGCCTGCTGGACGGTGGCGCAGGCCGCGCCGCCGCCGTAGTGGACGCGGGAGAAGAAGGCCAGCTCACCGATGCCGGTGGCCCGGGCGACCGCGATCTCGGGGCTGGTGTCCATGGTGAAGGTGACCATGCCGTCGACGTCGCCGGGCGCGAGGCCCGCGTCCGCGAGGGCGGCCCGTACGGCCTCGGCGGCCAGGGCGAGTTCACTGCGGCCGGAGTCCTTGGTGAAGGCGGTGGCGCCGATGCCGGCGATCGCGGCGACGGCCGTCATGCGCCGGCCTCCTCGGACGCTACGGAAGTGATGTTCACAACCACCGTGCCGGTGACGTGACGGCCGAGACTGTTGGTGCCGGTGATGGCGACTTCGACAACACGTTCGCCTTCACTTGCTTCACTTACGGAAGTGATCGATCCGGCCATATGGAGGGTGTCCTCGGGGTAGTTGGGCACCCCGAGCCGGATGGACAGCTTCCGGAGCCGGGCGCCGGGGCCGAGCCGCTCGGCGAGGAAGCGGCTGACGAGGCCCTGGGTGGTGAGGATGTTCATGAAGATGTCCGGCGCGCCCTTGGCCCGGGCCGCCTCGGGGTCATGGTGCACATCCGTGAAGTCCCTGGTGGCGAGGGCCCCGGCGATGATCAGGGTGCGGGTGACGGGGATGCCGAGGACGGGGAGTTCGTCGCCGGGCTTCACAGGCCCTCCTCGTAGGCCCGGAAGACGGGCAGCTCCTGACCACCGGACCGCACGAACTCCAGCGCCACCGGCATCCCGACCCGGATCCGCCCCGGTGCGACGCCCACCACATTGCTGATCATCCGTACGCCTTCGGCGAGTTCGACCAGGCCGACGGCGTAGGGCGGGTCGAAGCCCGCCACGGGTGGGTGATGCATGACGACGTACGAGAAGACGACCCCCTCCCCCGATGCCTCGATCGCTTCCCACAGCGGGGATCCACACTCGCCACACCCCGGCAGCCAGGGAAAACGCTGTCTTCCGCAGGCTGTGCAGCGCTGGATCAGCAGCCGG
>NZ_JAILXP010000324.1 GCF_020740895.1 Streptomyces sp. UNOB3_S3
CGGCGGCGACGAGCGCCACGGGCTCGCCGTGGTGGCGGACGACGCCGTCGGCGAGGACGGGGGTGTCCTGGATCTCCAGCCCGTAGCGGGTGGCGGCGGGCAGGTCGGCGTGGGTGAGGACGGCGTGGACGCCCGGGGTGGCGAGGGCCTCGGCGATGTCGAGGGAGCGGATGCGGGCGTGGGCGTGCGGGCTGCGCAGCGTCACTCCCCAGAGCATGTCCTCGTGCCACAGGTCGGAGGCGTAGGCGAACTCTCCGGTGACCTTGAGGGTGCCGTCGGGGCGGAGGGTGGACTCGCCGATGCCGCCCTTGGTGTCGCCGGCCTGGGTGAGTCCGGTGGGGGTCAGGTCGCGCACGGTCTCAGCCAGCCTCTCCGGTGCGGGCCGCCGCGAGGCGGACGGCGTCGAGGATCTTCTCGTATCCGGTGCAGCGGCACAGATTGCCGGAGAGGGCCTCGCGGATATCGGCGTCGGAGGGGTCGGGCCGGTGGCCGAGCAGGTCGTCGGCGGCGACGAGGAGCCCGGGGGTGCAGAAGCCGCACTGGACGGCGCCGGAGTCGACGAACGCCTGCTGGACGACGGAGAGCCGGCCGGTCTCCCGGTCGGCGAGGCCCTCGACGGTCTCGATCGCCCGGCCCTCGGCCTGGCCCGCCGCCACGAGGCACGCGCACACCGGGACGCCGTCGAGGCGCACCGTGCAGGAGCCGCACTCGCCCTGTTCGCAGGCGTTCTTGGAGCCCGCCAGGCCGAGCCGCTCGCGCAGCACGTACAGCAGGGACTCGCCCTCCCAGACGTCGTCGGCCCGCTGCGTACGGCCGTTGACCGTGAACGTCACGCGCATCGCGCTTCCCCCTCCCCCGTCGTGTACGTGTCCCACACCCAGGCGAGGGTGCGGCGGGCCATGACGCCGACCGCGTGGCGGCGGTAACGGGCGCTGCCGCGCACGTCGTCGATCGGGTTGCAGGCGCCCGAGCACAGCTCGGCGAACTGCCGTACGGCGGACGGGGCGATGGGGCGCCCCGACTCCCAGAGGCCGTCCTCGTCCAGGACCGCGGCGAGGAAGTCCTCGGCGGCGCGGGCGCGCACCGGGGTGGGCGCGGCCGAGCCGATGCCGGTGCGCACGGTGCGGCTGTCGGGGTGGAGGGCGACGGCGAAGGCGCAGACGGCGATGACCATGGCGTTGCGGGTGCCGACCTTGGAGAACTGCTGCGGTCCGGTGGCCTTGCGGACGCGGACGGCGCGGATGAGCTCGTCCGGGGCGAGGGCGTTGCGCTTGACGCCGGTGTAGAACTCCTCGACCGGGATCAGCCGGGTGCCGCGCACGGACTCCGCCTCCACCACGGCTCCCGCGGCGAGCAGCGGCGGGTGGCTGTCGCCGGCCGGGGAGGCGGCGCCGAGGTTGCCGCCGACGCTGCCCCGGTTGCGGATCTGCGGGGAGCCGACGGTGTGGGCGGCGAGGGCGAGGCCGGGCAGCGGGGTGCGGAGCTCGTCGAGGACGCGGGCGTAGGGGACGGCGGCGCCGAGGCGGATGTCGGGGCCGTCCTCGTCCCATTCGTGGAGTTCACCGACGCGGGTGAGGTCCAGGAGGTGTTCCGGACGGCGGTGGTCGAAGTTGATCTCGACCATCACGTCGGTGCCGCCCGCGATGGGCACGGCCGTGGGGTGCTCGGCCTTGGCGGCCAGCGCTTCCTCCCAGGCGGCGGGGCGTAGGAAGTCCATGGGCGGTCTCTTCTCGAGGGGGGTTCGAGGGAATTTCGAGGGGGAACTCGAGCGGAACTCGTGGGGCTTCGTGTCCTGTTCACGCGGCGCACCGCCAGTACAGCGAGGCGTGACCGTGCCGGTGCAGTCACCGAAAACATGAAGCTGGTTGGCTGGCCAGGGCCCATGTCTTGTAGATTCGAACGAAAGACGGGATGCAGAAACCTCACTGCATTCCACGGGTTACCTGAGGACAGATCGGCGGCGACGAGGATGCGGCTGCGCGCACTGCTGGAGACGGACGCGCTGGGCCTTCGGCTGCTCGGCGGCGAAGACGAGCTGGACCGCACCGTGCGCGGCGTGATGACCACCGACCTGCGCGACCCCAGCCGCTACCTGTCGGGCGGCGAGCTGGTGCTGACCGGCCTGGCCTGGCGGCGTGAGCCGGAGGACTCCGAGCGGTTCGTCCGGATCCTCACATCGGCCGGCGTGGCCGGGCTGGCGGCGGGCGAGGCGGAGATCGCCTCGACCCCCGACGACCTGATCGCGGCCTGCGCCCGGCACCGGCTGCCGCTGTTCTCCGTGGACGAGACGGTCTCCTTCGCCTCCATCACCGAGCACGTCGTCCGGCAGGTCTCCAGCGAGCGAGCCGGGGACCTGGCGGCCGTCGTGGACCGCCACCGGCGGCTGATGACGGGCGGGCCGGCGGGCGGCGGCCCGGAGGTCGTCCTCGACCTGCTCGGCTCCGACCTGGACCTGCGCGCCTGGGTGCTCTCCCCCACCGGCCGCCGGATCGCCGGCTCCTCGCTGGCGGACGCGGGCCCCGGTCTGTCCGCCGAGACGGGCGCGGCCCTCGCCGGCGAGCACCTGGCCGCCTCGCGCACCGGTCGGCGCGGCCCGCACCGGGTGACCACCGGCGGCAGCACGTACTCGCTGTTCCCCGTGGGCGGCACCGCCCGCGCGGCGTCGGCGGCCGACGTGCGCGAGACGGTCCTGTCGGACTGGCTGCTGGCCGTCGAGGCCGACGCGGGCGACTGGCCCGGGGAGCGCCTCGACCTGCTGCACGGGGTCACCCAGCTGATCTCCGTCGAGCGGGACCGCCGCGACGCGGCCCGCACGGTCCGCCGCCGGCTCGCCCAGGAGGTGCTGGAGCTGGTCCAGACGGGCGCCGCGCCCGCCGAGATCGCGGCCCGGCTGCGGGTGGCGGCCCCCGTGCTGCTGCCCGGCCTGGGCACCGCCCCGCACTGGCAGGTCGTCGTGGCCCGGGTGGAGTGGGAGGGCGGCGACGTCCCCGGCGGGCCGGTGGCACAGGCGCTGCTGGAGGAGGTCCTGGTCGACCAGGACAGCGCGGGCCCCGAGCCCACCGACCGGATCGCCGTCGCCCACACGGGTGATGAGGCCGTCGCGCTGGTGCCGCTGCCCGCCGTGGCCACCGGGCCCGACGAGCCGCTGACCGGCGCGGGCCTCCACGCCGACACGCTGCTCGCCGCCGTCCGCCAGCCGCTGGAGCGCGGGCTCGCCGACGACGGGCGCCTCACCTTCGGCGTCAGCGCCGCCGTGCACTCCGCCGAGGGGCTGCGCGGCGCCCTGGAGGAGGCCCGACACGCCCGCCGCGTCGCCGCCGCGCGCCCGGGCCGGGTGTGCGCCGCGGGCCACCAGGAGCTGGCCTCGCACGTCCTGCTGCTGCCCTTCGTCCCGGACGACGTGCGCCGCGCCTTCACGGCCCGGCTGCTGGACCCCCTGCGCGACTACGACCGGCGCCACCGCGCCGAGCTCATCCCGACGCTGGAGGCCTTCCTCGACTGCGACGGCTCCTGGACGCGCTGCGCGACGCGGCTGCATCTGCACGTGAACACGCTGCGGTACCGGGTGGGGCGCATCGAGCAGCTGACGGGGCGCGACCTGTCCCGGCTGGAGGACAAGCTGGACTTCTTCCTGGCGCTGCGCATGAGCTGACTCCCCGGGGGGGGGTGGCCACATGAGCGCACTCCCGCTCATGGAGCCGATCATCTTGGGTAGCCTTCGCCCACCGAGTTTGTGAATTGGTTCACACCTGACCCTTGGCCGCGCGCGGTTCGCCGTGCTGTGATCGAGGCAGGCTTCCAGCTCGACGGCGCGCTTGGGGAGGGCACTGTGGCGGACACCGCCATGCGGAATTCTGGGTTGTCGGAGCCACACGTCCAGGGGGACGACCCCCTCGAACACGCCGTCTGGCGGCTGCGGTCGCGGGCCTGCTGGGAGGACGCCGCCGCGCTGCTCGCGCCCCGCGCCGCGACCGAGCCGGGGGCCGCGCTGCGGCGCACGGCCGTGCTGATCGAAGGGTGCGTGTTCACGGCGGGGGGCTGGGCCCCGGCGGAGGCCGCGCTCCGCGAGGCGGAGGCCCTCGCCACGGACGACGAGGAGCGCGGCGCGGCCGCGTGCGAGCGCGGCCACCTCGCCTACGCGTCGACCCTGCTGGGCGTACGGGACCGGGCCGACGAGGCCCGGTCCGCGCTGGGCCGGGCGGCGGCCCTGCTCGCTCCGCACTCGCCCACCCGGCCGCTGCTGGACTTCCGGCGCGGCCTGATCGCCCAGCACCTGTCCGGCAACCCCTCCGACGCCACCGCCGTCTTCCAGCGCGCGCACACGGGGGCCGCCGCGCACGGGCAGTGGCTGCTGCTCTCCTTCACCTGGCGCCATGTGGCGGCGATGGCCGAGCACGACGGCGACCTCCCGGCGGCGCGGCACGGCTTCGCGGAGTCGCTGCGGATCCGCGAGGAGCTCGGGTACCTCGTGGGCATCGCCCCCGCCCTGGCCTCCCTCGCGGCGGTCGTGGCCGACCCGGAGGAGGCGGAACGGCTGCGGAAGGAGGCACGGCGGCTGGTCCGGCTGCTGGGCGGCGTCCCGGGGTGGCTGGCGGAGCGGCTCCAGCCGTAGCCGGGGCGTCAGCCCCGGCCGGACACGGCCCCGAGGGCCGTGTCCGATTTCCGCCAGCCCGGCGGCAGGCGCTCCCGCAGACTGGAACCCATGGAACGCACGACGGACCATCCCGCCCCCCTCGACGACGACATCCGGTACCAGGCCGTGACCAGCCGGGACGCGCGTTTCGACGGGGTGTTCTACCTCGCCGTCGTCACCACCGGCATCTACTGCCGGCCGAGCTGTCCCGCCGTGACCCCGAAGCGGGCCAATGTCCGCTTCCACCCGTCGGCGGCGGCCGCGCAGCGCGCCGGGTTCCGGGCGTGCCGCCGGTGCCGGCCCGACGCCGCGCCCGGGTCGCCCGAGTGGAACGTCCGCGCCGACCTCGTCGGCCGTGCCATGCGGCTGATAGGCGACGGCGTCGTCGACCGCGAGGGCGTGACCGGGCTCGCCGCGCGCCTCGGTTACAGCTCCCGCCAGGTGCACCGCCAGCTCACCGAGGAGCTGGGCGCGGGCCCGGTCGCCCTCGCCCGGGCCCAGCGCGCCCACACCGCGCGGGTGCTGCTCCAGACCACCGGCCTGCCGGTCACCGAGATCGCCTTCGCGGCGGGCTTCGCCAGCGTCCGGCAGTTCAACGACACCGTCCGCGCCGTGTACGCCCGCACCCCCAGCGAACTGCGCGCCCGTCCCGGCCGGCGGCGCGGGGCCGGCGCCGGCCCCGCCGGCGTCCCGCTGCGGCTCGCGCACCGGGGCCCGTACGCCGCGCGCGAGGTCTTCGACTTCCTCCAGCGCCGCGCCATCACGGGCATCGAGGAGGTCCTCGCCGCCCCCGCCGCCCGGGGCCGGGTCTACCGCCGCACCCTGCGCCTCCCCTACGGCACCGGCATCGCCGAGGTCCACGAGCCGGTCCCCGCCCGCGGCCGCCGCCACGGCGACTGGCTCGACTGCCGGCTGCACCTCACCGACCCCCGTGACACGGCCGCCGCCGTCCAGCGCGTCCGGCGCCTGTTCGACCTCGACGCCGATCCGTTCGCCGTCGCCGAGCGGCTCGGCGCCGACCCGCGGCTGCGCCCGCTGGTCGAGGCCCGCCCCGGGCTCCGTTCGCCGGGCGCCGCCGACGGCGACGAGCTCGCCGTACGGGCCGTCCTCGGCCAGCAGATCTCCGTCCGGGCCGCCGCCCGCCTCGCGGGCACGCTCGTGGCCGCGTACGGAAAACCGCTGGCCGCGCCGGACGGCGGGCTCACCCGTCTCTTCCCCGACGCCGCCACCCTCGCCTCCGCCGACCTCGCCGAGCTGGGCATGCCCGCCACCCGCCGCCGGACCCTGCGCACCCTCGCGGCCGCCCTCGCGGACGGCACGGTCCGCCTGGACGCGGGCGTGGACCGCGACGAGACCGAGCGCGCCCTGCTCGGCCTGCCGGGCATCGGCCCCTGGACCGCCGGCTACATCCGCATGCGGGCCCTCGGCGACCCGGACGTCTTCCTCCCCGGCGACGCCGGGGTACGCCATGGGCTCGCCGCCGTCGGCGCCACCGCCGGTGACGCCGACGCCTGGCGCCCCTGGCGCTCCTACGCCCTCCACCACCTGTGGCACGCACCGAAGGACTCCTGACCATGCTGTACACGCACATCGCCAGCCCCCTGGGCCCGCTGCTGCTCACCGGCCTGCCCTCCGCCACGGCCCCCGGCGGCACCGCCCTGACCTCCCTCACCGTGCCCGGCCAGAAGAACGCCCCGGCCGTCGGCCCCGACCGGCGCGAGGACCCCGCCGCGTTCGCGGAGGCCGGGCGCCAGCTCGACGCGTACTTCGCGGGCCGGGCCAAGGAGTTCCACCTCGAATTCGCCGCCGAGGGCACGGAGTTCCGGCGCAGGGTCTGGGACGCGCTCGACTCCATCCCGTACGGCGCCACCACAACGTACGGCGAGCTGGCCGCCCGCATCGGGGCCTCGCGCGCGGCCGTCCGCGCGATCGGCGGCGCGGTCGGCGCCAATCCGCTGCTGATCCTCCGGCCGTGTCATCGGGTCATCGGGGCGGACGGGTCCCTGACGGGGTACGCGGGTGGGCTGGACCGCAAGCGGCTGCTCCTCGAACTCGAGGGCGCGTAGCCCGGGCCCCGGCCTCAGCCCAGGACCACCGCCGCCGCCCAGGCCCCGACCACCAGCAGGCAGGTGAAGAGCGTCGTCGCCCACGCCTCCCCGGCCGCCGGGGCCGTCGTCCGGCGCGGCCGGGGCAGCAGCCGGACGACGGCCTGGTCGAGCAGCAGGAGCCCGGTGCCGCCGGCGAGCACGGCCCAGGCCAGGGCCGAGAGTTCGGCCATCGACCACCAGAGCGTGCCCGACCAGACGATCAGCGGCCCGGGTACGCCCGGGGTCACGACGCCGAGCAGGCCGAGCAGCATCACCAGGCCGACCAGGAGCAGCTGCCACGTCCCCATGCGTCAAGGTTGCCGGAACCCGGACGCGGCCGCCCCCGGGCGAATCCGGTCAGAGCTTCACCGGCGTACCGTCCAGCCTCGCTCGGCGGCCTGCCGGCCCAGCTGGAGGCGGGTGGTCACCCCGGCCAGCTCCATCAGCCGCCGCACCCGGCGCTGGACGGTCCGCAGGCCCAGCCCGAGCTGTTTGGCGACGCTCGCGTCCGTCAGCCCCGCCAGCAACAGGGACAGCACCTCCAGGTCCATGGCGTCGGGCTCGGCCGGACCCCTGGCCGGGCCACCGGCGGGGCCGCCGTCCGCCCGCGGGGGGCGGCCCTCGCGCCAGGCACCCTCGAACAGTTCGACCAGCGAGTCCAGCAGCGCGCCGGAGTGGACGACCAGGGCAGCGGCGGTGCCGGCGGTGCCCGAGGCGAGGGGCAGCAGCGCGACCCTGCGGTCCGCGATCACGAGTTCGGCGGGTATCCGGTCGACGACCCGGCACCGGCCGGGGAACGATGCGGTTCTCCCGCCCTCGACAACCGTCCGGTGGGGCACCGCCCCCGGCCCTCCGGGAACGGTGTCACCGGATCCCTCCGTCAACACCCCTACCCGGCCCGTCAACATGACGCACACTTCTTCCGCAGCGCTCAGCCGGAGCCCGGACAGCCGCCGGGCGACCGCCCCGGCACCCGTCACGACCTCCACCGCACCCGCGCCGACAGGCTGCTCCGCTGGACTTTCCCCGTATGCCGTCCGATGTATGGCGTCCACACCCATGGAACCGAGCACGCGACATTCCTCCCCATCCCCGCGACCGCGTTATGGCTCGGGACATCATCCCTGGGGTGGTGTTCGCCGTGCACTCTTCCCGTATGCCCCACAGTGTGGACAATAAGGGCATGAGTCAGCAGGGGGACCACTACGCCGAACAAGAGGACGCCTGGTGGCGCGAGTTGTACGGCAGGAGTGAGCCCGACACGGGAGGCGGCGCCGTCGGCGACAGCCTCGACGAACGGTTCTCCTCCGCCTCGGCGATCGTCGGTCCGGAATCTCCCCGGCCGAGAGCGGAGCCGCGACGGCCCGAGCCGCCCCGCAGGGGCGGGGCCGCGGACGGCCCGCCCGGCCCGCCGCCGGGCGCCCCCTCCGGGCTCTCGCCCGCCGTGTCCCGCGGGGTGCCACGGCAGACCAAACGCTGGGCCCCGCCGGCCCCTACCCC
>NZ_JAILXP010000325.1 GCF_020740895.1 Streptomyces sp. UNOB3_S3
CGGGGGTGCCGAGCTGGACGGGGGCGCGGGAGAGGACTTCCAGATAGATCGCCCCGAACCCGGCGACGTTCTGCTCGACGGTGAAGAGCTCCAGCGCGCGGGCGCGGGCGGCGGCGCCCAGCCGGGCGCGGCGCTCGGGGTCGCCCAGCAGCGCCAGGCACGCGTCGGCGAGGGCGGCCGGGTCGCGCGGGGGGACGACCAGGCCCGTGCCGCCGATGACTTCGCGGACCGCGCCGACGTCCGGGGAGACCGTGGCGCGGGCGCAGAACATCGCCTCGGCCAGGGCGGCGGGGAAGCCGTCGACGGCTCCGGAGAGGAGGACGACGCTGCCCGCCGCGTAGTCCTCGGGGCCGCAGGCGGGGCCGAAGGAGACGCGTTCCGGGGTGGTGTCGGTATCCGGTGGGACCCCCACCACTCTCAGCCGCAGCTCCGGTTCGGCCGTGCGCAGGGTGGCGAGGGCCTCCCACAGGTGGGGCTCGGTCCGGCCGCCGACCCACACCAGGGTGGGGGCGCCGTCGGTGCGGGGGGCGGCGTTCTCGTCGCCCTCGCCCACGGCCTCGTAGAGGCTGGCGTCCATGCCGGGGTGGACGGTGCGCAGCCGGGAGCGGTCGGCGCCGCAGCGCTCCTGCCAGCGGCGGCCCTGGCCGTCCCCGGCGGTGATCACGGCGGCCTCGGCGTAGATCAGCTCGGTGAGCCTGCGGTGGAAGGCGGAGAGGAGGGTGCGGACGGACGGGGAGAGGTCGGCCGGGGCGGAGGACAGGTAGTACTCGCGGAGCCCGATCTCGTACTCGGTGACGAGGAGGGGGGTACCGAAGAAGCGTTTGGCCAGGAGACCCGGGAGGGCGGCGGAGCCGGCGGAGGTGGCGTGGCAGAGGTCGACGGCGGCCAGGCCGCGGTCGCCGTCGGCGGTGCCGTACCAGTCGAGGGAGAGCGGGCGCAGGGCGCGCTCGATCAGTCCGGAGACGACGAGGAGGTCGGTGACGCGGGTGCCGTAGGCGGCGGGGTGGGCGCCGGGTGCGCGGCAGGCGGTCTCCAGGGCGCGCAGGGCCAGTTCGGAGCGGAGGGCCGCCGCGAGGCCGCCTTCCTCGCGGGCGAGGTCGGCGAGGCCGCCCAGGCCATCGGCGAAACGGTACGCCTGATCTCCCGGGAGGGTGATGGCCGCCGCCAGGTCTCCGAAGTGGGCGGTGAACCGCCGTCTCTGGTCGCGCCCGTACGTGCCGTAGGCCCGGCCGCTGCCGCCGGGGGCGGGTCCGCCCCACAGGGGTGCCGCTCTCACTCGCCGGACGTTGCCCGGCAGCGCGTACCAGCCGCTGTCCTCCTGACGGGCCGTCCGGCTCAGTGCGTAGAGCTCGAAGTCGTGCTGGCCGAGCCCGCGCACCAAGCGGTCGCACCACTCTCCGCCCTCGCCGGCGGCGTATGGGTAACCGCCTTCGGAAAGCAGTCCCACGCGCACGAACACACCCCCGTTCTCCCTTGTCGGCAACCGCCGTTACGGCAGCGGGGAGCACGCTATGCGCGCTTCCCGGTGGCGCGGCGGACGGTTGTCCGTCGCGCCACCGGAAGGGGTGAACAGAAGTGACTTTCGGCCAGATGCGGCGTTGTTCCGCGCTATGCGGTGGCTTCCGCCGGTTCGAGCCGGGGCACGGCCGCCAGCAGGCCCTGGGTGTAGGTGTGCCGGGGCCGCTCGTAGACGGTGTCGGCGGGGCCCTCCTCGACGATCCGGCCGCCGCGCATGACGACGAGCCGGTCGCTGACCTGGCGGACGACGGCGAGGTCGTGGGCGATGAAGACCACGGCCAGTCCGAGCTCGCGCTGCAACTCGCCCAGCAGCCGCACGACCTGCGCCTGCGTGGTGACGTCGAGCGCGGAGACGGGCTCGTCGCACACGATCAGCTTCGGTTCGGGGGCCAGTGCCCGGGCGATGCCCACGCGCTGCCGCTGGCCGCCGCTGAACTCGTGCGGGTAGCGGTGGTACGCGTCCGGGTCGAGGCCCACGCGCTCCAGGAGTTCCCTGACGCGCGCGACGATCCGGGCGTCGTCCAGCCGTCCGGCGGCCCGCAGCGGGTCGGCGATCGACTCGCCGACGCTGCGGCGCGGGTTGAGCGAGGAGACGGGGTCCTGGAAGACCATCTGGAGCTCGCTGCGGAAGGAGCGCAGCTCACGGTCCTTCAGGCCGCCGATGTCGCGGCCCCGGTAGCGCAGCTCGCCGCCGGTGGGCTCCAGCAGACGGACCAGCATCCGGCCGAGAGTCGTCTTGCCACTGCCGGATTCACCGACGATGCCGACGGTCTCCCCCGCCCGGATGGTGAGCGAGATGTCGTCGACGGCGGTGACGGTCTTCCTTCCGCGCCCGAACTCCCGCCGGAGGCCGGAGGCTTCGAGCAGGACGGGGCGGCCGTCTTCCGGAGTGGTGGCGATCTCCCGGCGGACGTTTACGCGCGGGACGGCGGCCAACAGTTCACGGGTGTAGTCCTCCCGGGGCCGGGCGAGGATCTCGCGTGCCGGGCCGTGCTCGACGGCCCGTCCGTCCTTCATCACGAGCAGTTCGTCGACGCTGGAGGCGGCCACGCCCAGGTCGTGGGTGACCAGGACGAGCCCCATGCCGGTCTCCTCGCGCAGTTCGCGCAGGAGGCCGAGGATCTGGGCCTGGACGGTGACGTCGAGGGCCGTGGTGGGCTCGTCGGCGACGAGGAGCCGGGGGTCGCAGGCCAGCGCCATGGCGATGAGGGCGCGCTGGCGCATGCCGCCGCTGAACTCGTGCGGGCGGGAGCGGGCGCGCCGGGCGGCGTCGGGGATGCCGACGCGGCCGAGGACCTCGACGGCGCGGGCGCGGGCCGCGCGGCGGCCGGCGCCCGGGTGGTGCAGCCGGTGGACCTCGGCGATCTGGTCGCCGATGGCCTGGTACGGGTCGAGCGAGGACAGCGGGTCCTGGAAGACCATGGCCGCGACGCCGCCGCGCAGCCGCCGCAGGGCGGCGTCGTCGGCGGCCTGGACGTCCTGGCCGGCGACGCGCACGGTGCCGGTGACCTCGGCTCCGGTGCCCCGGTGGAGGCCGAGGAGGGCGTAGGCGGCGGTGGACTTGCCGGAGCCGGACTCGCCGACGACGGCGAGGGCGCCGCCGGGGGCGAGCTCGAAGGAGAGCCCGGAGACGGCCTGGACGGCGCCGTCGGCGGTGGGGAAGCGGACGGACAGGTCGTCCACGACGACGAGGGGTTCGTCGGTGACGGTCGTCATCGCAGCACCACCCTTCGGTCGGCGGCGGCGTAGAGCAGGTCCGCCACGATGTTGGCGATCACGACGGCGGTGCCGGTGACCATCACGACGGCGACGACGACCGGCAGGTCGATGGTGCGGGTGGCGTTCACGAGGAGCTGTCCGATGCCGGGCAGGCCGAACATCATCTCGGTGAGCATGGCGTTGCCGAACATCGACCCGAAGTCGGCGGCGGTGAGCGCGACGACGGGGGCGACGGCGCCGCGCAGGGCGTGCCGTCCGATCAGGGAGCGCTCGGTGGCCCCGTAGGCGCGGAAGGTGCGGATGTGGTCCTCCGCCAGCGTCTCCAGCATGGAACTGCGGGTCAGCCGGGCGTATTTCGCCGACTCGAGGAGGCCGAGGGCGAGCCAGGGCAGCAGCATGTTCCAGGCCCACTGCTCGGGGTCGTCCATGAGCGGCACATAGGTGGGGAAGGGCAGCCACTCCAGGTAGGCGCAGAACAGCATCAGCAGGCCGAGGCCGCTGATGAAGACGGGGGTGGCGGTGCCGGCGAGCGTGAGCCAGGTGAGCACGCGCTCGGTGGGGCCGCCGCGGCGGAGCGCGGACAGCAGTCCGGTGCCGGTGCCGAGCAGCAGCCAGACGACCATGGCACCGGTCGCGAGGGATGCGGTGGCGGGCAGCCGCTGGACGATCAGGTCGGTGACCTGCTGGTCGTTCTGGTACGACAATCCGAAGCACGGTGCCTGGCAGTGGAGGACGCCGGTGCCGGTGGAGTAGTCGTGCCCGGTGACGATGCCCTGGAGGAAGTGCCAGTACTGCACGTACACGGGGTCGTTCAGGGCGAGCTGCTCGCGGACCTGGCTGATCTGTTCGGGGTTGCAGCGGGGGCCGCAGGCCAGGCGCGCGGGGTCGCCGGGCGCGATGTAGAAGGTCGCGTAGACGACGGCGGAGAGCACGAGGACGACGGCGAGCGCGCCGAGGGCGCGCCGCAGGAAGTAGCCGGTCATGCCGCGCCTCCCGCGTCGCTCGTACGGATCCCCGCGTCGCTCGTGCGGGTCCCCGCGCCGCTCGCGCGGGGCGTGCGCCGCTTGCGGCCGACGCCGAGCCGGGACGCCTGGCGCGGGTCGAGCGCCGTGCGCAGGCCGTCGCCGAGGACGGTGAAGGCGAGGGTGGTGACGAAGAGCATGAGGGCGGGCAGCAGGACGTACATGGGGTCGGCGCGGAACCAGGTGGTGGCCGTGGAGAGCATCTGTCCCCAGGAGGGGGTGGGCGGCTTCACGCCGACGCCGAGGAAGGACATGCTCGCCTCGATGACGATGTTGGCCGGCAGCAGCACGGCCGCGTAGGTGATCACGGGGGCGGCGAGGGAGGGCAGCAGTTCCCGGCGGGCGATGCGGCGCCGGGAGGCGCCGGTGAGCCGGGCGGCCGAGACGAAGTCGAGCTTGGTCAGGCCCAGGGCCTGGGCGCGGACGAGCCGGGCCATGCCGCCCCAGTTGAGCAGTCCGATGGCGATGACGAGCAGCGCGGGGCGGGGGAAATCGGCCGGGACGACGGCCATCAGGGCGATGGCGAAGACCAGCAGGGGCATGGCCACCATGACGTCGGTGAGGTGGCCGAGCGCGCTCTCCACGACGCGGCTGCCGAGCGCGGCCGCCAGGCCCACGGCGAGGCCGAGGAGCACCTGGACGAGCGTGGCGCCGATGCCGACGAGCAGCGAGACGCGGGCGCCGTAGAGGAGGCGGACGAACAGGTCGCGGCCGGTGCCGGGTTCGACGCCCAGCCAGTGCTCGGCGCCGATGCCGCCGAGGTCGCCGAGCGGGACGCCGCCGCGGGCGGAGTCGACGAGGGTGTCGTGGTAGCTGTTGGGGTCCTGGCCCTCCAGGGCGGCCAGCAGGGGCGCGCCGAGGGCGAGGAGTGCGAGCAGGGCCAGGACGGCGGCGGCCGCGAGCGCGGACTTGCGCGCGCGCAGCCGCCGCCATACCTGCCGGGCGCCGGAGGCGGGAGCGGTTCCCGCCTCCGGTTCCTGGGTGGTGATCAGTTCCGTGGTCACTTGACGGCGACCTGGGAGACGTCGAGGACACCGGTCCAGTCGCTGATGACGACGTTCTTGACGTCCTTGCCGACGAGGCGCTTGTAGACCGGGTGGAAGAGCGGCACGGTCAGCGCCTGGGCGCCGATCTTCCGGTCCAGGGCGCCCCAGCGCGTGGCGGCGGCGTCATGGTCGGTGATCTTGTTGATCTCGTCGATCTCGTTGTTGACGGCGGAGTCGTCGAGGCGGGAGGCGTTGAAGTTGGCGCCGTCCTTGACGATCTGCCGGCCGTCGAAGATCGGGGCGAGGAAGGGGCCGCCGGAGGGCCAGTCGGCACCCCAGTGGGCGAGGAAGAGATCGGGCTGCTTGTCGACGCTGTGGGTCTTCTCGTCGTAGTCGTTCTCCTCCAGGCCCTCCAGCTTGACCCGGATGCCGGCCTCCTTGAGGGCGGCCTGGAGCGCGGTGGCGATCTCCGGGCTGGTCTCGAAGTTCTGGGCGGTGGAGTGGGTCAGCGTGATGTCCAGGCCGTCCGCGTGACCGGCCTCCTTCAGCAGCTCCTTGGCCTTCGCGGCATTGCCGGTGGCGCCGGCCGGGAAGGGGTCGTCGGGGGTGTAGCCGAAGGACTTCTGGTTGGGCAGGAAGGTGGTCGCGGGCTCGGCGAGCGCGGAGCCGCCGGCGGCGTTGACGACGCTGGTGCGGTTGACGGCGTAGGCGATGGCCTGGCGCACCTTGGGGTCGTCGAAGGGCTTGGCCTTGGGGTTGAACGCCAGGTAGTTGGTGTAGCCGAAGTGGCCGGTGCCGACGCGCGCGGCCAGCTTCTTGTCGGCGGTGACCTGGGCGAGCTCGGCGGGGCCGAGGTTGGTGTCGGTGGTCACGGCGGCCGCGTCGGCGCCCTGGCCGGCGGAGAGCCGCTGGTTGATGACCGCCGGGGAGAGGCCGGACTTGACCTCGATGCGGTCGGGGTAGGCGTGGCGCTCCTTGTCGGTCTCCTCGGACCAGTTGGGGTTGCGCTCCAGGACCATCTGCTCGCCGTCGTTGGCGTTCTTCACGACCTTGTACGGGCCGGAGGAGACGGGGTGCTCGGCGTACTTGACGCCGGTGTCCTTGGCCTTGGGCACGGGGGCGAACTGGGTGGAGGTCGCGAAGTAGGGGAAGTCGCCCTCGGACTTCTTCAGCTTGAAGACGATGGTCTTCGCGTCGGGGGTCTCGATGGAGTCGAGGCCCTTCTTCTCCTTGTACGGGCCCTGGTAGGTGTCGCCGCCGATGAGCCAGTCGCGCAAGTAGGGGGCACCACCGGAGAGTTCGGGCGCGAAGGAGCGCTCGACGCCGTACTTGACGTCGGCGGCGGTGATGGGCGTGCCGTCCTCGTACTTCAGCCCGTCCTTGAGCTTGTACGTCCAGGTCTTCGCGTCGTCGCTGGGGGTGCCGGTGTCGGTGGCGAGGTCGGGGACGACCTTGGTGCCCTCGGCGCCGTTCTCGCGGTTGCGGGTGGTGAGGGTGCGGTAGACGAGCGAGGGGATGTTGCCGCCGCCGGAGGTGTAGAGGCGGGCGGGGTCGAACTGCTTCTGCGGCGCTCTGTTGAGGACCGTGAGCGTGCCGCCCTTCTTCGGCGCGCCGTCGGCGCCACCGCCGGCGGAGTCACCGCCGCTCCCCTTCGGGCCGCACGCCGCCGCGCCGCCGACCAGGACCACGCTGACGGCTGCCGCGGCCACGCGGCGGGATATGACGGACAGTTGACGCATGACAGGTCAGGCCTTTCGCGGGAATGCGAGGGGAAGGAGCGCGGAACGCGTCCCCGGAAGGCGGCAGGAGAAGAGCGCGCGGAAGCGCCCGTACCGCCCCCGGCGGACGCGACGCGTGAAGGCGCGCGGAAGTACGCGGGGAGATGCCGGAACGGGTCGTTCAGCGACAGTGAATGTCGGCGACGGAGTGCGCGGCCACGCCGATCAGCGCCAGCTCGAAGGCGGCGTTCTCGAAGGCGGGGCGGGACGACATGCCGAGAAGACTGAACGAATTTTCGCCCAGCCGCAAAGGTGTCTCAGGGTGCGAGACCTACTGTCTCAGGAGCCGGACCCCGGGAAGGGCCAGGCGTTGGGGCGGCAGGTCTTCCCGTCGGTCGTGAGGAACTTGGTCTGCTGCATCATCACGGGCGCGAGCGCGCCCTCCTTGGCGCAGGACTCGTGGTCGTGGCCGAGGCGGTGGCCGACCTCGTGGTTGATCAGCATCTGCCGGTACTCGTGCATCCGGTCGCCGAAGGTCTGCGAGCCCTGTGCCCAGCGGTAGGCGTTGATCATCACGCGGTCGGTCGCGGCCGAGTCGCAGGAGACGTTGTCCTCCGTGGTGTCCAGGCCGGACTTGGCGCACCAGGCGGCCGTCGTCTTCGGGCTGGCCAGGGTGACGACGAAGTCGGCGTCGCCGGAGGAGACGCGCTCGAAGGTGCGCTTGCCGCCGTGGCCCCAGCTGCGGTCGTCGTTGAGGGTGCGGTGGACGGCGGTGGCGAAGAGCGAGCCGTCGAACGGCAGCCCCTTCTCCACGTCAACGCGGTACCGGAGAACATCACCCTTACCGGGGGCCTTGTCATGGCCCGCCACGGTCACGAATTCACCCGAGGCCCCCGCGTCGGCCTCCAGCGGGTACTTCTTCGCCATCTTCTGCTCGTACGTCGCGGGCACCTCGGCACCGCCCTTGGGCGTGGGCCTGCTGTCGGAACGCGAGGCCGTGTCGGGGTCCACGCGCTTGCCGACGTCCGCGGCGCGCGCCCGCGCCGCGTCGTCCCCGCCGTCGCGCAGCTGGGTGGTCACCGTCACCGCGAGGACGGCCGTCACCACGGCCGCCGCGACGCCGATCACCGTCCGCCCGGCGCCGCCACGGGTCCCGCCGCCACGGTTCCCGGCGCCGCGGGCCGCCGCGCGCCCGCCCTCACGGCGGGGCCGGGGCGGGCCGGGGGCGACGGG
>NZ_JAILXP010000326.1 GCF_020740895.1 Streptomyces sp. UNOB3_S3
GGTCGCGGCCGAGCAGCCCGGGTTCGGCGGGCAGCGCGGTGCGGGGCCACAGGCGGGGCGGCAGGGGCTGGACGACGGCCAGCGGGGCGGTCCTCGCCCAGTGGTGGAGCATGCGCTGGGCGCGCCCCTCCTGCCACAGGGGACCCACGCAGTCGCTGACCACAAGGGTGAGCCGGCGCCCGGTGGGGTCGCGGAACTGACCGGCGGGGCGCGGGCGCAGATGCCGGGCGCCCCCGGAACCGCCCGTACCGGAGCTGCCCGTACCGGAACCGCTGGCACCGGGGCCGCCCGTACCGGAGCCCCCCGTACCGGAGCCATCACCGGTACCGCCACCGGTGGCGCGCCCTGCCATCGTGCCGACGAGGGGCGTGCCGTCGGGCGCCCGGTGGAGATAGCGCACCTGGACGTCGCGGAAGACCCCCAGCTGGGCGCAGGTCTGCCGCAGCTCCTCCAGCATCCGCTCCCAGACCACCATGGACGGGGAGGTGTCCATCACCAGCTGCATG
The DNA here is from genome assembly GCF_020740895.1 of Streptomyces sp. UNOB3_S3. Classification (GTDB taxonomy): domain Bacteria; phylum Actinomycetota; class Actinomycetes; order Streptomycetales; family Streptomycetaceae; genus Streptomyces. The sequence goes on from NZ_JAILXP010000326.1 coordinate 507, forward strand.
GCCGCCGGGCGGCGCTCGCCGGGCCGGTGGACGGGCTCCAGCAACCCGGTGCGGGCGGCGGAGTCGGCGGTGGCGTCCTCGTCGAGGGGCCCCGGGAGGGGCGCGGCGAGCGTGCGGTAGCCGCGCAGGGGGCGCAGCGCGCGCTGGAGGCCCAGGAGCCCGGGCAGGGACGAAGCCATGGGGACGCGTATGGGGAAGGTGTCCACGGCGCCCGGGTCGCCCTCGCCCCGCGCGTACAGGGACACCCGTTCCTGGCGTCGCGCCCGCGGCGGGGATCCGTCGGGCCCGGGCGGCCGGGCGGGGCCGCCGGGGCGGTCCGTACGGACGCCGGGGGCCGGGTCCGCGGCACGGACGCCGGTGGCCTCACCGGCGGACCCGGTCCGGGCGGCGGCCGGCCCGCCGGGTGGTTCCCCGGCGGCGCCCGGGCCGACCCACTGGGCCAGCCACAGGGCGTCGGCGATCTCTTCCGCCGTGAGGTCCCAGTCCGCGGCCCGCAGCCTGCCGACCAGTTGCCCCAACCGCCGGTCGGGGGGCGCCGTCATCTCTCATCACCTCGGGCGGTCCAGTGGCTGCATGAGCATGTCCGCGAGCCGGTCGCGGGTGACGCGCTCGGTGCGCGGGGCGTGCTGGGTGAGGAAGAGGGCGTTGAGCAGCTGGTCGGCGGCGATGACCTCGCCGGGCTCCCGGTCCAGGAAGCGCTGGATGAGCTCGTCGCCGTCGGCCACTGCGTCGTCGCCGAGGTGGGCCCGGACCATCGCGGTCAGCTGCTCCTCGCCCGGCGCCTCCAGCTCCAGCTGGACGCAGCGGCGCAACAGGGCGGCCGGGAAGTCGCGTTCGCCGTTGGAGGTGAGGACGATCAGCGGGAACGTGGTGCAGCGCACCCGGCCGCCCTGGATCACGGCCCGGCCGCCGTCGTCGGTGAGCACCTCGACCTCGGGTTCGAGATCGGCGATCCGCTCCAGCTCCGGAAGTCTGAACTCGCCCTCCTCCAGGGCGTTGAGCAGGTCGTTCGGCAGGTCGAGATCGCCCTTGTCCAGCTCGTCGACGAGCAGCACCCGGGGCTGGGCGACCGGCAGCAGGGCCGTGCCGAGCGGGCCCAGCCGGACGTACGAGCCGATGGAGCGGCGCGTGACGCCCGTGGCCTCGCCGCCCGCCCGCTCCAGCTGGACGTCCTGGAGGCGGGCGATGGCGTCGTAGTGGTAGAGGCCGTCGCGCAGGGTGGAGCGGCTGACGATGGGCCACCGCAGCACCCGGCCGAGGCCCAGCTCATGGGCGACGGCGTGGGCGAGCGTGGACTTGCCCGTGCCGGGGTTGCCGGTGACGAGGAGGGGGCGGCGCAGATAGAGGGCGGCGTTGACCGCCTCGACCTCCTCGGGACGCGGGTGGTGGTTCTCCACCAGGCGGCGCAGCACACCGAGCCGGCGGGCGGCGCTCGGGTCCGCTTCGGCGCCGGTGTCGGGGCCCGAGGAGGCGAAGTCCCGCCAGGGCGGGGGCGGCGGCAGCCGCCGGATTCCGTCGTGCGGCAGCCCGGCTCCCCGGTAGATCCGCCAATCGTTCACACTGGCTCCTCATGGCTGGTGGTGACCGTGCGGCCGGCGGTGCCGCCCGGGGCCCCGCCGCGGCCGGCCCCCGCCCGACGGTACCGTCCGGGGCCCGCCCTGCCGACCCCTCTTCACCCGTCTCCGTACGCGCAATTGACGTGCCGTCACGCCGCGCCGCCGGGTCTGGGCAGCGGGGCGCACAACGGCGCGCCGGGCGGGGGCGGATGGTGCGGCGAGTCGTAGAGCAGGGCGATCGAGCGCGCCCATTCCGCTTCCGGGTCGGGGGCGTCCGGGTCGCCGCAGGCGATCCGGAGGCTGCGTATCAGCTGGTGGAGGCCCTCGGCGGTACGGGCCTCGCCCACCAGGTGGGAGACGCGCCGGTGGAATTCGGCGCAATCCGTGTGGCCCGTGGCGCATCGTCGCCAGATCACGACCGCGTGCCCGGCGGCCAGCGCCGCCTCCATGGCCGTCGCGCCCGCGCCGGCGGCCACCTCGCCGCAGTAGACCGGCACGGCGGCGTCCTCCGCGAACGACAGCCTGCCGTACGCCGCGTGCCCGCCCTCCCGGCCGGGCCCGCCGTGCCCCTTGAGGGGCGCCTCGCGGCGCAGCGGCACGGCCGTCAGCGGGCCCCGGGAGATGCCGTCCCAGCGCTGGTGCCACTCCGGGGTCGGGGGCTGGTCGCGACGGCGGCGGTCCCGGACGACCACCACCCGGCGCTGCCCCAGCGGCAGCGTGTGCGGGTCGATGCCGCCGCCGTCGGCGCCGGCCGGCGACAGCCGCCAGGCGTCCAGCGGTTCGTCGAACAGCTCGCGCGGCAGCATCACATGGAGCTCCGCCAGATGGCCGCCGACGTCGCCCTGCCGCAGCGCCCGTGCGATGGGCTCGCGGAGCGTCTCGCGCAGCCGGGCGCGGGGGACGCCGTCCTCGTCACCGAGGAGCGGGGTGACCACGCCGCTGTCCAGCAGCAGCTTCACGTGCCACGAGTAGCGGTCGCCGTAAGGGTGCGGGGCGACCTCGACGAGCACGTCGGCCCGGGCCCCGGCGGGCGCCGCCACGCCCGGCTCCACGTCCCGGCGCTCGGGCTTGCGCAGCTCGACCGTGCCGGGCGGGGAGGGGGCGCGGGGTCCGTCGGGGTCGTCCGAGCCGCCGTGGAGGATCTGGTGGATCTCCACCCTGATGACGTCCGGCAGCGGCTCGGCCTGGGCCGCGATCCAGGTGGACAGCTCGCGCAGCGGCTCGGTGTCGTCCGGCACCCCGAACCGGCTGACGGCGGCCGCGACCCGCGCCGCGTACAGCAGCACCGCCTCCAGCTCCAGATCGCGGTCCGGGGCGGTCTCCGTGCCGCCGTGAGCACCGTGGCCGCCGTCGCGCAGGTCGTAGAGGAGGCCCACGCCCTCCCGCCAGCTGCGCGGGTCGTGTTCGACGCCCGGCTGGTACGGCTCCTGGATCACCCGCCGTTTGACGGTCTCCACCAGCGCCATGACCTCGCCCGGGGTGGCGGGCGGCGACAGCTCCGCGAGCCGGGCGAACAGATGGGTGCGCAGGACGGGCGTGAAGCCGTCGGCGGGGCCCGGGCGCAGCGCCTGCTGCATGCCGGTCCAGCCGGCGCCGGTGCCCACGGCGCGGTAGCGGGCGTAGTGGTGGCGGTCGTGGGCGCGGATGACGGCGTGCAGCCGGTCGCGGCCGGGGAGGTCGTCGGCGACGCGGCGCAGCGCGGTGATGGGCACGGCCAGCCCGGCGGTGTCCTTGCCGCGCCCCTTGCACACGCCGATGACCGCGCCGCGCGCGGTGTCGACGACGGGCCCGCCGGAGCAGCCGGCGACGGGTATCTCCCCGCGCAGCAGCATGGCCGAGCCGTCGGCGCCGTCCCCGCCGGTGGCGGTGCCCACGCCGAAGCGCGGGCCGAGCTCGCCCATGTCCATCGACCAGCCGTGGAGGCTGATCGGGGCGGGCACGACCGCCGAACGGTCGCTCAGCCAGAGGCACTCGGCGCCCTCCGCGCCCTCGACCTCCAGCAGCGCGAGGTCCGGCAGCCGCCAGGGCCTGGGGGGCACGTCGGGGTCGGCCGGCATCGGCAGGGCGAACGCCACCCGGCCGGGTGCGGTCCGGCCGTGCCAGTCGGTGACGTCGACGGCCGTGGCTCCGCGCAGCACGTCGCCACCCCCGTTCCCCACGACATGGGCGCACGTCAGGACCCAGCCGGGGGCGATGAAGAAACCGCTCCCCCAGAACCGGGCGCCGCTCGCGTCATACCCGCCGCCGGGCGCGGAGATGCGCACGACGGCACGGCGCGCGGTGCCCTCCAGGGCGCTCAAGGCGTGCCGGGGGTCGTGGGCGCCGGCCCGGCGGCCGCCCGGCCCTCCCGGTTCTCCGGGGCCTCCCGGTTCTCCGGGGCCTCCCGGCGGCCGTCCCACTTCAGCGTCACCGTGATCGAGGCCTTGGACTCGCCGTCGGCGATCAGGCTGATGACCTGGCCCGCCTTGGCGGACAGCTCGATGCCGAACTCCACGGACACCTCGTCGGGCCGGGCCGCCACGAGCCCCATCCGCACGGAGTCCGCGACGCCCCGGACGGTGTCGGCGAGCCCGCCCGCCATGGCGGCGACGCGGCGGGCCGCGCCGGAGTCCGTGTACGAGGAGTCCTCGTACGGGGATTCCGCGTACCCTCCGGGCCCGGCGTTCCCGGGCCCGTCCAGTTCCTGTGCCTCGGTGACCCGCGCCCAGACGACCGTGCCGTCGTCGAGCCGGACCTGCCGGGCCTGAGTGATCCCGTCGGCCATGCGCCCGTCCACCCCCGTCAACCGCGCGTGATGCGGCAGGCACAGCAGGCTAGTCCCCGGGCGGGACGGACGCGAGAGGCCGTGGCCAAAGGCGCGGGGCGCGTGCCGCCTATCCTGGGCGGGACCGATTGGCTCATCCCCTGACGGAGATCACGTTGTACTTCACCGACCGCGGCATCGAGGAGCTGGAGAACCGGCGGGGCGAGGAGGAGGTCTCCCTCGGCTGGGTGGCCGAGCAGCTCCGTACGTTCGTCGACCTCAACCCCGACTTCGAGGTCCCGGTCGAGCGCCTGGCGACGTGGCTGGCGCGGCTGGACGACGAGGACGACGAGTAGTCGTTCCCGCTGATTCCCGTACTTCCAAAACGCCGGAGGGGCCGACGGTCGTCGGCCCCTCCGGCGTTTTTCAGCGCTTGCGCGACCGCCACGTGTCGTACGCCAGCGTGAGCACCCCGTCCGCCACGAGCGCCGCACCGGCCACCCGCATCAACCGGTGGCCGTCACCGCGCCGGCCGAGCGCCCAGAGCGACACCCCCGCCGCGACCTCCGCCGCGCCGAGCGCCCGCGCCCGCGGCCCCCGTATCCACTGCCCCAGCGGCCCCCGCTCCGACGCGTCGAGGCCGTCGCGCACCACCGTGCGCCAGCCGGGCCACTCGACGGGCTCCGCCTCCGGGGCCGCGCCCGCCGCCGCGCGCAGCTCGGCCGCGGACGCGCCCGGGGTCAGGCCGGGCGGCAGGTGGAGGCCGGCCCGGGCCAGGACGGCGACGAGCCCGAGCACCCGCGCGGCCGCGTCGGCGTCCGAGTCCGGCCGGGTGAGCCGGTCGAACGCCTCCGCGTCCAGCACCGGGTCCAGGCCCAGCCGGGCCCGCAGCGCCGTCAGCGCGCTCTCCTCCCCGAGCGGGGAGCCGTCCGCCAGCCAGGTGTAGCCAACCGTGCGGCGGAAGCCCGCCGCGACGACGAAGCCGGCACCTTCCGCGTCCCACCACAGGCCCACGGCCGGCCAGGGTTCGGCGACGGTCAGGGCGTGCGCCCACTCGGCCGTCAGGGCGGCCGGGGTCGCGCCCTCCGCGTGCCAGGCCTCCTCCCCCGGCACCAGCACGGTCCACTCCTCCCCCGCCGGGGCGAGGAACAGCGGCTCGCGCAGGAGCTGCGCGGAAGGGCGGACGCGGTCGGGCTCGGCCCGGCAGAGGAGCAGGACCCCCGCCGCCGGACTGTGATCAGTAGCGGACATGCGTCAACGCTATGCCACTTCGAAGCCCCTTGACTTCCCGGGGCCACGATATATCGTGTTCTACGGAAGACGCGATATGTTGTGTCGGGAGGAGGCCCGGAATGCCGGACCGGTCGCAGTGGTCACTGGCCGCACCCCAGAAGCTCACCTTCGAGGAGCCCGTCACGGCGCTCGAGGTGCGCGTCGTGGGCGGCACCGTCAATGTCGTGGGCACGGACAGCGGCCCCGCGGCGCTGGAGCTGTCCCGGATCGAGGGAGCCCCGCTCGTCGTCACCCTGCGGGAGGGCACCCTCACGGTCGCCTATGACGACCTGCCCTGGAAGAACATCCTCAAGTGGTTCGACCGCGACGAGTGGAAGCGTTCGGCCACGATCACCCTGACCGTGCCCACGGCCACCCGCGTCGAGGCCGGTGTCGTCGGCGCGAGCGCCGTCGTCTCCGGTATCGCGGGGCCCACGGAGGTCAAGGGAGTCACCGGCGACATCACCCTCGTCGGGGTCCGCGGGGACGTCCGCGCGGAGTCCGTCTCCGGGCGGGTGGAGGCCCAGGCCCTCGGCGGCGACCTGCGCTTCAACTCCGTCTCCGGCGATCTGACCCTGATCGAGAGCACGGGCGGCCGGGTCAAGGCGGAGACCGTCAACGGCGACATGACCATCGACCTCGCCGGCACCGCCCGTACCCCCGATCTCGCGCTGGCCACCGTCGCCGGCGAGGTCGCCATCCGGCTGCCGCAGGCGGTCGACGCCGACGTCGAGGCCAACACCACCAGCGGCTCGGTCTCCTGCGCCTTCGAGGACCTGCGGGTCGGCGGGCAGTGGGGCGCCAGGCGGATCACCGGCACGCTGGGCTCGGGCGGCGGCAAACTCAAGATCACCACTGTCTCCGGCGCGGTCGCGCTGCTGCGCCGGCCGGCGTCCCCCGATGACGACGCCCCCGCGTCGGGAAAGGTCCTCTGATGCCCCCCGTCTTCGGCCACGGCCGACTGCGCCTGTATCTGCTGCGTCTCCTCGACGAGGCCCCGCGCCACGGCTACGAGGTCATCCGTCTGCTGGAGGAGCGCTTCCAGGGGCTCTACGCCCCCTCCGCCGGCACCGTCTACCCCCGCCTCGCCAAGCTGGAGGCGGAGGGCCTGGTCACCCACACCACCGAGGGCGGCCGCAAGGTCTACTCGATCACCGACGCCGGCCGCGCCGAACTCGCCGACCGGCGGGGGGAGCTGGCCGAGCTGGAGCTGGAGATCCGCGAGTCCGTCGCCGCGCTGGCCGCCGACATCCGCGAGGACGTGCGCGGGGCCGCCGGCGATCTGCGCCGCGAGATGCGCGAGGCCGCGCTGAAGGCCCGTACGGACCCCGGGGCCGACGGCTCCGGAGGGGATTACTTCGCCGGGGCGAAGGAGGAGTTCCGCAAGGCCAAGGAGGAGTGGAAGGAGCAGGCGCGCCGGGCGAAGGAGGAGAGCCGCCGCGCCCGCCAGGACGCCCAGGAGGCCCGCCGCCAGGCCCGGCAGGCCCAGGAGCAGACGCGCCAGGAGGTGCGGCGCATCGCCGAGCGCGTCCAGGAGCAGGTCCGTGAGCACACCCGGCACGGCGACTGGCCCGCGGGCATCGCCGAAGGCGTCGGCGCGCTGGCCAAGGAGCTCGGCACGCTGGCAGGGCAGATGCGCACCGGACGGGCCCCGGGGCACTCCGCCGACGAGCCGGTGATCGTCGTGGAGCGGGCGGAGGACGAGCCGCTGCGCGCGTCGTACCCGCTGCCCGAGTGGGCGGTCGCCGATGACGCCCTCTCCAAGGAGCCGGCCCGCGACCTCGACCGGCTGCTGGACCGCTTCCGCGACGAGGTGCGGGACGCTGCGCGCGACCACGGGGTGACCCCCGACCAGCTCCGCCAGGCCCGGGTGCACCTGGCGGCTGCCGCCGCGCAGATAGGGGCGCTGCTGCGGGAGGCCCCGTAGGGGCCCGGGGCTGTGTCCATATGCGGCTCCGCCGCGTGGGCGCGACCGGCCACGGACGGCCCGCAGCCGCAGGAGGCCCCGGGGCACGGACGGCGGCTGCGGACCATCGTGGCTGGTCGCACAGTTCCCCGCGCCCCTACGGGGCGTCCGCCGTGTCCCTCGGGCAGTCGTACGCGTCCCCCGGCCCC
>NZ_JAILXP010000327.1 GCF_020740895.1 Streptomyces sp. UNOB3_S3
GGGGGTTCGTCGTACGGCGGCGGCTCGGGGTCCGCGAGTGCCGCCAGTTCCTCGTAGGGGTTGGGGGGACGGGCGGGTATGCGTGTGGGGGTTCGCATCGCCACATCCCACCACGGCCGAGGCCGGTGACCGCAAGGGCTACCGCCGGTACTGGCGCATTCTTGGCGGGGTGTTCGAACGTGAGTCGTAGCACGAATTCGCGCAGATATCGGGGCGGTTTCCGGCCGTTGCGCCGCGGCTCTGCCCGTTGGCCGGTAAAGGCCTCTAGCGTGATCTCCATGGCACGGGCTCGGGGGAGTCGCGACGATCACGCGACATGTGCGGCACCGGATGACTCGGACAGCGGTCATCCCAACGGCGGCGGGCGGATGCGGGTGATTCCCGCTGGGGCGAGGATGCCAGCGTGGTCCGAGCCCAAGCCCGAGGAGGCGTCGCCCCGTGAACCGGAAGGCTGTGGTCGCCCTCGCGGCCGCCGCGCTCACCGGCGCCGCGGTCACGGGGTGGGCCGCGTTCGTGCCCGACCCCGTCTCCCTCACGGCCGAGGGCGCGAAGGGTGAGTGCGCTGTCTCCTGGCGGAAGCCGGGCGTCGTCTTCGCCCCGCTGACACCGGGCGCCGGCCCGGGCTCGTTCGCCACGACGGACGGTACGGGGAGGGTCGAGATCGCGGGCGAGGGGGATCTGCCGTCGCTGGTCGCGGATTCCGCCGCCCTGACACGCGCGATCACCATCACTGGTGAGGCGAAGGGCGGATTCTCGCTGCGGGACGGCGCGGGGAATGTGATCGAGGCATCGGACCCCGAGATCCCCAGAAGTGCGGAGAACTTGCTTCAGGGCGTACTGACGTTCGTCGTCAAAACCCCCGCCGACCCGGCCGGCACACGCACCCCGGCCTTCACCTACGTCCCGTCGGGACCGCTGTCACCACAGCTGGAGCTGATGCCGACGCCCAGGGTCACCATCCCCCTCACCATCGCGCTGACCGTCACCCCGCAGTTCGCGGCGGCGCTCAACACGGCGTTCGGAGAAGGCTCGGTGAAGAGCGGCGACGCCTTCGGCACGTGCCGCAGCGTCATCTCGGCCGAGTGACGCTATGCCGTCACCGTGACGGCGAACGCCATGGACGCGGGGCTCACCTCGCACCACAGCAGTTTCCCCCGCACTCCCAGGTAGTCCTGATCGCCCGACCAGCTACCCCAGTTGTCGGCGCAGAGCCGCACGATCCGCAGCCCCCGGCCCCGGGGCGCCTCCGGGTCGATCTCCGGGATCCGCCCCTTGCCCAGGATGACGGGACGCTCGAAGGGCGAGGGGACCTCCGGGTTCCCGTCCCAGACGCTGATGCGGACCCGTTCGTCGGTCACCTTCTTGAGCCGTACCTCGGTCGGCCCGTCCGAGTAGAGGTAGGAGTTGGTGACGAGTTCGCTGACCACCAGCTCGGTGACGTCGGCGAGTTCGCCCATGCCGTGGCTCTCCACCGCGCCGCGCAGCGTGAGCCGGGCGATCCGCGCGGAGCGCGGGTCGTGGGGAAGGGTGAGCGAGTAGGACCAGCGGTTCTCCGGCGATACGGTTGCCATGGTGGCTCCTTACGGGGAGGGTTTCGCTGCCGCGCGGTGTCAATGCCGCCCTTGAGCAGGGCGGTGCGCTTCCGCGTTCGCGGCGGGCCGCGTTGGGAGTGGCCTGGATGAGACGGTACGACCACCGGTCGTAGGTCTAACAGCACTTCGTGCGTAGAGCTATGAATTCCCCCTCGTGTGGGTGACAAGGTGGCGCCTTGCTGCGGGCCTAGAGTGGGCGCCATGCCACCGAGCCATCCCCCAACACTTCGACAGCGTCGCCTGGGTGCTGAGTTGCGCAAGCTCCGCGAGCGGGCCGGACTGTCGTCAACGGCCGCCGCCGCGCGATTCGGCTTCCAGCAGGCGCGCATGAGCATGATCGAAGCGGGTCGTCATGCCGTGAGCGCGGACCGTGTGCGGGCGATGGCCCGCGCCTACTCGTGCGCCGACGACAAGCTCACCGACGCGTTGGCCGACATGACAGGCGGGCGAACGCGTGGTTGGTGGGACGAATACCGCGAGCACCTTCCGGCAGATCTGGCGGACTTGGCCGAGCTGGAACACCACGCCCACGGTCTGCGTGTGGCGTTGGTGATCCACATTCCGGGGCTTCTGCAGACCATCGATCACGCGCGAGCGGTGATCCAGGCGGCGGTGCCTCCCATGCGGGCATATGAGGTGGAACATCGGCTGTCTCACAGGATGAAGCGACAAGGAATCCTTCATCGCGACAATCCCGTTCCCTATTCCGCCGTCATTCATGAGGCAGCGCTGCGGATGAGGTTCGGGGGAGCGGAGACCGTCCGCGCTCAGCTTTGTCATCTTGTCGAGATGAGCGAGTTGGATCATGTCACCATCCGCGTGATCCCCTTCACTGCCGGGGCTTTTACGGGAGCCGGTACGTCTTCGGACTACGTCTATGGGGCCGTGCCAGAGCTCGATACAGTGCAGCTAGACGTAGCGCATGGCTGCCAGTTCATCGATGCCGAAGCGCAACTCGCGACATACAGCGCGATCCTGGACGCCATGGAAGCGACTGCGCTGAATCCCGCTGAATCGCGGGATTTCATCCACGGCCTTGCACGCACCATCTGAAGGGTACGAAGCGTGTCCACGTACCACTGGCAGAAGTCTTCCTACAGCGGCACCGCCTCGAACTGCCTGAACATAGCGGCCGTCGAAGACGGCACCCTCCGCTTACGCGAGAGCGACGACCCGGACACCGTCCTGGTCGTCGCTCCCGCGTCGCTACGGGCGCTGCTGGGCGCCGTCCGGCGCCACCGTCACCAGTTGCGATAGACCGCGTCGCGGGCCTGGTCGAGGTACTGCCGGTACGTGCCGAGGTTCCACGCCGCCCACGAGGCCCAGCCGCGCCCCGTGCCGTCCTCGTTGATCTGGCGGGCCTTGCGGGCGGACCAGCCCATGTCCTGCCAGTTCTCGGCCGTCACGACGCCGGCGTCGTGACCGTGCACCTCGGGGTACCAGCGCTCGTTGATCTGCCACGCGCCCAGGTCCCACGACCCGGGGTCGGGGTCGTTGGGGTTGTTCTGGTGTCTGGCGTCGTGGCGGCAGCCGGACTCCGCCATGGCTATCGCCACGGCGTGGATCGCGTCGTCGTTGCGGCCCTCGGCGGACTTGTCCTTGGCGAAGCCGGCCGCTTTCGCCTCCTGCGCGCACGCGTCGATGCCGTCCCGGTCGCCGTTGGCGTAGGCGGGTGCCTGCCCGGCGAGCAAGAGGGGTGCGAGGGTGGCCAGACTGGCCACCAGCAAGGGGAGCTTGCGCATTATGTGTCTCCTGTTTCACTGGTCATCCGGCGAGGTGCGGGTGCGCCACGCCGGACGGCAGCGAAACAAGGGGCGATCGACAGCGGATCGATGCGGGATAAACGTGCTGGTTACATCCAGGTCGTGGCCCTGGCCACCACGCGCGCCTGCTTCGGCTGGGACGGGTCCCCGTAGCGGACCTCGAATCGGGGGTGGGAGCGGGTGAAGTCGCTGTCCACGAGGCGGACCTGGCGCGGGTGCTTGACCGTGCGCCTTGCGATGTCCGTGTCCAGGAAGAAGCCGAACTCACCCGTGGCCGGGGCGTAGGCGAAGAACTCGCCGCCCTTGTACGGGCGCTTGGCGACCTCGTCCGTCAGGACGAGCGACCAGTAGCCGACGCAGTGCCCCGCCGGGCACATGAAGCGGTGCTCGGCGCGCAGGCCTTCCAGGTCCATCCAGCGGAAGGGGTTCTCCTCCGAGGCGGATGCCGCCGCGGGGCGCGCCGGCGGGGTCGCCGCCGACGCGCCCTGGGCGAAGGGCAGGCTCAGGGCCGCCGTCGCCACGATCGCGGTGAGGGCGCGGAACGCGATACGGGGTGCCACGTCTCGTCTCCAGTCCTGTGAGTGATCGACTCGATACGAGACGTGATCATGGGCCTGGCCCGTGGCCTCCGCAAGGCCGGGCCGTGCGATCCGGCCATCGCCTACCGGAGGGTCAGACCAGGCCTTCGAGAGGGTTGTTCGCGAGGTGGATCACGCGGGTCCCCAGGGCGCTCGCGTCGGCGACCTGATTGGTGTGGAGCACGGCGAGCCCGCCCAGGATCGTGCCGTCCACCTCGGCGTGGGCCGGGGTCGCCAGGGCCGCGCCGCCCAGACCCAGCAGGACCGTGGCGGCGGCCGTCGTGAGGACGCGGTGGAGGGTGCGCTTCATGGGGTCTCCTCGTCGTGAGGCGGGCAGGCGGGCAGGCGGGCAGGCGGGCAGGCGGGTGGGTCCGGGAGGACCTACCACCGCGCGCCTGCCCCGACACGGCGTACGCCCCCGCGCCAAGGGGCGCGGGGGCGTACGGGCAAGTGGCGGGCGGGGCCGGTTACTTCACGATCGTGATGCGGTCCGCCTTCGGCGGCGCCAGCGGCGACGCCTTCGAGGAGTGGGCCGTCAGGTAGGCGACGAAGACGTCCAGGTCGGACGGGCCGACGAGCTTGTTCGTGCCGTCCTTGAAGGCCGGGAAGCCGTCGCCGCCGCCCATCAGGAACTCGTTCGCGGCGACGCGGTAGGTCTTCTTCCCGTCCAGCGGGGCGCCGTTGACCTTCACCGACGACGCGACGATCCGGTCCGCGCCCTTCTTCGTCAGGTCGAGCGTGTAGGTCAGGCCGCTGCTGATCTGGAGGATCTTCGGCTGGTCCGCGTTGGCGCCGCTGACCTGCTGCTGGAGGACCGCGAGCACCTGGGCGCCGGTGAGGTCCTTGGTCTGCATCATGTTGGTGAACGGCTGGACGGTGAACGCCTCGCCGTACGTCACGACGCCGTCGCCCTCACCGCCGGAGGCCTTGTAGGCCAGGTCGGAGCGGATGCCGCCGGGGTTCATGAAGGCGATCTGGGCGCCGCCCTTGCCGGCCGGGGCGAGGGCCTCCACCTGGGCGTCGGTGATGACGTCGCCGAGGGGCTGCTCCAGGGACTCCGAGCCGCGGCCGTTGATGTCGGCGGAGATGTAGCCGACGGGCTTGTTGGCGATCGGGGCCGCCAGGGTCTTCCAGCGGTCGATGAGCGCGGTCATGTCCGCGGCCTTGGGCTGGTCGCGGTTGACCACGTGGTTGCCGGCGCGGGGGCTCTTGACGGCCGTGCGGACGATGTCCTTGGTGCGGCGGTCGTAGGTCAGGGTGGTGTCGGTGAACAGCCGGCCGAAGGAGGCGGCCGAGGTGACCGTGCGGGGGGCGCCGGACGGGTCGGGGATGGTGCAGGCGTAGGCCTGGTGGGTGTGGCCGGTGACGAGGGCGTCGACCTTCGGGGTCACCTTCTTGGCGATGTCGACGATCGGGCCGGAGATGCCCGCGCCCGCGCCCGGGGTGTCGCAGTCGAAGTTGTACGAGCCGTTGGCGGGCATGCCGCCCTCGTGGATCAGCGCGACGATCGACTTCACGCCCTGGCGGTCGAGCTCCTTGGCGTACTTGTTGATCGTCTCGACCTCGTCGGCGAACTTCAGGCCCTTGACGCCCTCGGCCGTGACGACGTCCGGCGTGTGCTTGGTCGTGACGCCGATGAAGCCGATCTTCACGCCCTTGCGCTGCCAGATCGTGTAGGGCTTGAGGATGGGCTTGCCGGTCTTCTCGTCGAGGACGTTCGCGGCGAGGTAGGGGAAGTCGGCGCCCTTGAACTTCTTGCCCTTCTCGAAGCAGCCCTCCTTCGGGTGGCAGCCGCCCTTCTGCATGCGCGTCAGCTCGGCGCGGCCCTCGTCGAACTCGTGGTTGCCGACGGAGGTGACGTCCAGCTTCAGCTTGTTGAGCGCCTCGATGGTGGGCTCGTCGTGGAAGAGGCCGGACATCAGCGGGCTGGCGCCGATCATGTCGCCGGCCGCGGCGGTGATCGAGTACTCGTGGCCCTTGCGCGCCGTGCGCAGCGAGTTGGCCAGGTACTCCACGCCGCCCGCGGGTATGACCTTCTTCGTCCCGTCGGCCTGGGTCTCCGTCACCGTGCCGGAGGAGCCCTGCGGGGGCTCGAGGTTGCCGTGGAGGTCGTTGAAGGACAGCAGCTGGACGTCCACGGTCCGGCCCTTGCCGTGCCCGTGGCCGCGGTCGTTGCCGTACGACGCGGTCGACGCCCCGGCGGGGACGGCGGCGGAGAGGACACCGGCGGTGGCGGCCAGTACGGCCGCCGTCGCGGTCAGCCGTCTTGCGAGGCGCTTCCGTGGCGGCGTCGCGTGCATTTGTTCCCCTTTGTGCAATTGACGAGAAGGCGTGCGTGAGGCGCGCATGAAGATCGGGTACATGCGGTCGGCGGCAGCCTACGGTCAACGCGCGTAGTGCGGCAGGTGGGGTGAGGTGACGAATCGGTAGCGCTTCGGTGCGGCGGCCGATGCGTCCCCGGTCCTTGAGAGCGCAACGAATAAGTCACGCCACTTGACCAGGGCATGACTTTTGTGGCGTAGTAAGGCCGAACCAACCAAGGGAAGCCTTTCCTAACTGACCCGAGCGAAGGTCTACCGCGGTGCGTTCGGCCTGTGGGGGGCCGGCCGACCCGTCCGTCCCCCCTCGCGCGAAGGAACCTGCCCGTGACCGCCCCGGTCGGCTCCGCCCCCATCGGCTCCGCCCCCGTTTCCACCCCTCTGGTCGCCAGATCCGTGCTGGTCTCCGCTGCCGCGGCCGGTGTCTGTGCCGTCTGGGCCGCCGCCGTCTGGGCCGCCGTCCACCTCCGGGCCGATCCGCTCCTCCACGACGTCGCGCTCTTCGTCCACCTGGCCTGTCTGATCGTCGGCTTCGGCGCCGTCCTGACCGTCGACTGGCTCGGCCTGCTCTGGCTGCTGGGCAAGCGCCCCCTGACGGAGGTCCTCCGCGCGGCCGACGCCGTCCACCCGCCGATCTGGCTGGGCCTGGCCGGACTTGTCGGCAGCGGGATGCTGCTCCACCCCGACCCCGGCGCCCTCCTCGCCCGGGTCAAGCTCGGCCTCGTCCTCGTGGTCGCCCTCAACGGCCTCCACGCCTGGACCCTCCAGCCGCGCCTCACCGCGCTGTCGTCCGGGGCCCTGTCCCCGTCCCCGTCCCCGTCCCCGTCTCCGTCCAGGGGATCCCGGCGCGCCCTGGTCGCCCGTTGCGCCGCCGGTGTGCTCGTCTCCCAGCTCGGCTGGTGGGGCGCGACCGCCATCGGCTTTCTCAACAGCCGTCGCTGACGGCCTTCGTCGGGCCGGGGCGTCGTAGGCTCGCACCATGAGCGACGTGGTGAATGACGTGGACGTGAGCGGGCAGCGCCGGATCGAGGTGCTGGCGGAGCTGGCACCCGGCGTGGTGGACGACGTACTGCTGCTGATCGGCGAGGCCGCCGCCGTGGACGGGCAGCCGGCCGTCTCCGAGCAGGGGCGCCTTCAGCTCAAGGGGCGGCGCGCGGGCGTGCGGCACGTCCTGCTGCGCGACATGGACAGGAAGCTCATCGGCTACGGGCAGCTGGAGGACAGCGACCCCGTGGAGGCCCCGGCGGGTGAGTTCGTGGTCCACCCCGACGCCCGGGGGCGCGGCCACGGGCGGGCGCTCGGCAGCGCCCTGCTGCACGAGTCCGGCAAGCGGCTGCGGGTCTGGGCGCACGGCGGCCACCCGGCCGCCCGGCACCTCGCCCAGGTGCTCGGGCTGAGCCTCTTCCGCGAGCTGCGGCAGATGCGCCGGCCGCTGGCCGCCCTGGACCTCCCCGACCCCGTCCTGCCCGAGGATGTGACCGTGCGCGCCTTCCGGCCCGGCGAGGACGACGCGGCGTGGCTCGCGGTGAACGCCGAGGCCTTCGCCCACCACCCCGAGCAGGGCTCGCTCACCCAGCGCGACCTGGACGACCGCAAGGCCGCGGACTGGTTCGACCCGGAGGGCTTCTTCCTCGCCGAGCGCGGCGGGGAGCTCGTCGGCTTCCACTGGACGAAGATCCACGCCGCCGAGGAGCTGGGCGAGGTGTACGTCCTGGGCGTGCGCCCCGGCACCCAGGGCGGCGGCCTCGGCAAGGCGCTCACCACGATCGGCCTGCGGCACCTGGCGGCCAAGGGGCTGCCGACCGCGATGCTCTACGTGGACGCCGACAACGTCCCGGCCGTACGGGTCTACGAGCGGCTGGGCTTCCTCACGCACGAGACGGACCTGATGTACCGGACCGAGAGCTGACCGCCCCCCCCC
>NZ_JAILXP010000328.1 GCF_020740895.1 Streptomyces sp. UNOB3_S3
GGGGGCGGGTGGGCTGGCAGGCTCGTCGCACACCGGCGAGCGAAGGGCGGAGCAGTTGATGAAGTGGTTGGCGGCGAGGACGCGTTGGGCGCTGCGGGCGGGCGTGAGCACGGTGGGTGCCCTGGCCCTGTTCCTCGCCTCCGGGCCGGCGGCCTTCGCGGCGACGTCGTGCGGGGGGCAGTCGTGCCTCACGGTGGACGCGAAGGGCCGGTACGTGTTGCGGGCGTCGGCCACGCCCGCGCCGGACGGTGATTTCCTCGGCCTGTTCCATATGTACGGCGCCGGTCTGGACGGCAAGAGCGCGCTGCGGCACTGGCGGCCCGGGCAGCTGTACGGGATGGCGCTGGGGCGGAACGTCCCGGACCGTACGTGGATCTGCGTCGACGGGTGGCGGAAGCTCGACGAGGGCGGTTTCGCGCCGCACGGGCACGCGTGTGTGCAGGTTCACGGGTAGGGGTGTGCCGGGCGCCGTCAGGGCCGCGCGGGCCCGGTCAGTTCCTTGGCGACGATGTAGCCGGAGCCGCCGTTGACGCCGTGGCCGGGCCAGGTCGCGGCGCCGACCATGAAGAGGTTGGGGACGACGGTCCGGTGCGAGGGCTGTCCGGGCAGGGGGCGCAGGAGGTAGCTCTGGGCGAGTTCGTGGCTGCCGCCGTAGGGGTCGCCGGGGCCGCAGTTGGGGTTGAAGCGGGCCAGGTCGGGCGGTGTGATGACGTGGCGGCCCAGGACGGCGCCGGGGAGGCCGGGGGCGTGGCGGCCGGCGAGTTCGAGGACGCGGTCCGCGAAGGCGTTCTTGACGTCGTCGGTCCAGCCGTCGGCCGTGTCGATCTCGCCGGCCGCGTCGCCGCGCAGGCGCAGCGGGACGTCGAGGAGTTGCAGCCGGGCCACGGCCGCGCCGGGCGGGCAGCGGGTGGGGTCGGCCGCGGAGGGGGTGTCGATGGAGATGGTGGGTTCCGCCGGGAGGAGGCCGCGGGTGGCCTCGTTGACCGAGCGGGAGAGCGCGTCGAGGCCGCCGGTGAGGTGGGACTGGCCGGTCCTGGCGAGGCGTTCGTCGGCGAACCGGGGCGGTGCGGAGAGCGCCAGGTGGATCTGTACGCAGCCGCGCCCGTAGCGGTAGTCGCCCGCCTGTCGCCGGATGAGGGGCGGGACGGCGCCCTCCTCGTGGGCGAGCAGCTGGAGGTAGAGCTGGTCGGGGTTGACGGAGGCGACGACGGCCTCGTCGGCGCGCACGACCTCGCCGTCGGCCGTGCGGACGCCCACGGCGCGGCCGTCCCGGACCAGGATCCGGTCCACCCGGCGGCCGGTCTCGATCCGTCCGCCGTGCCGTTCGGTCAGGGCGGCGAGGGCCTGCGCGAGGCGTTCGCTGCCGCCCTCGGGGGTGGGCATGCCGGCGGAGGTGACGGCGAGGAGCACCATGACGGTCCAGAAGGAGCTGTTGACCTCGTCGGGGCCGCGGCCCAGGTGGAGGGCCCAGGGGGCGAGCAGCCCGTGGGCGACCGGTGAGGCGAAGGTGTGCTCCAGCAGGTCGCGGGAGGTGCGCAGGAACTGCTGGGCGAAGGTCGAGTAGTTCCCGTCGTCGTGCATCAGGTCGTGGATGACGCGGGCGGGGCCGGGACTCGCGAGCTCGGCGGCGAAGAGGCCGAACACCGGCCCGGCGTACGGCTGGAAGTCCTTGAGGAGGGCGGTCAGCGCGGCGCCGTCGCCGGGGGCGAGGCGCTCGGTCTCGGCCACGTTCTCGTCCGGGTCCGTCGACAGCACGGCCGTCCGCGCGCCGGGCATCGACACCCCGACACAGTAACGAGAGTTGCGGTAGGTGAGGCCGAGGGCGGTGAGCTCCGGGCCCAGTTCGGCGTAGGCGGGGCCGGTGGTGAACAGGGGGTGGGCGGAGGAGTAGGTGTCGTGGAGGAAGCCGGGGACGGTGAGCTCTTCGGTGCGTACGAGCCCGCCGGGCCGGTCGTTCCTTTCGAGGACGATGACGCCCCGGCCCGCCCGGGCCAGGTATGCCGCCGTGACCAGGGCGTTGTGGCCGCTGCCGACCACCACCACGTCGTAACGCCGCATGGTGGATGGTGGCACGCGGGCTTCGCCCGGGTGAAGTACGCAACGGGCTGAGACGGACCGGCGTTCCCGTCTACGTGCCGCCGCCGGGGCCCGTTCAGGCCAGCCCCTCCAACAAGGTCCGGGAGGCGTCGAGCATCAGCCGGCATACCCGTTCCGGGTCGGCGCCGGCCAGCGGCTCCTGGCGGACGACAAGGCGGGTGAGCCCGATGCCGAGCAGCCAGGCGAGGACGAGGGCCGCGCGCAGCTCGGCGTCCTCCTCGCCGGTGAGATGGGCCAGGGTCCGGGCGTACTCCTCGCCCAGGCGCCGGCTGGCGTCGGCCACTTCGTCGTCGCCCCCGGCGGAGCGCAGGAAGACCTCCAGGGAGCGGTCGCCGTGGGGGGCGTCGCCGGGGGCGAGCATCCCGCGCAGGGCCGATTCCAGCAGCCGTTCGGGCGGGGTGTCCCGCAGCCGTCTGCGCCCGTCGTGCGCCATGACCTCGCCGAAGAGGGCGGTCTTGGAGCCGAAGTACCGGAAGAGCAGGGCCTGGTTGACGCCGGCGCGGTCGGCGATCGCGCGGACGGTGGTCCGGTCGTACCCCCGCTCGGCGAACAGCCCGGCCGCGGCGTCGATCAGCGCCTGCCGGGTCGTGTCGGCGTGCCGGCGCCGTACGGGCCTGTCCTCGGTCATCCCCCGCTCCTCCCCACGGAAACCACGAAACCGCCCGGTCGTCCCCCGGGCGGGTGCGACAACCCTGGCCGAAGGCACCGTTGACGCGCTACCCACCCCGTCCTACGTTTTTGTAAGCAGACGCTTACATCGCGAAGAGGGGTCTCATGTCCACCTCCCACGACGAACCTGTCGTCTATCCCTTCAACAACGCCGAGGGCCTCACCCTGTCCACGTCGTACGAGCGGGCGCGGCACGGCGAGGGGCTGCTGCGGGTGCGGTTGCCCTACGGCGAGCCCGCCTGGCTCGCGACGCGCTACGCGGACGCCCGCCTCGTCCTGGGCGACCGCCGGTTCAGCCGGGCCGCCGCCCAGGCGCACGACGAGCCCCGCCAGTCGCCGGGGCACCGCGACAACGGCCTGCTCAGCATGGACCCGCCCGACCACACCCGGCTGCGCACCCTGGTGACCAAGGCGTTCACCGTGCAGCGGGTGGAACGGCTGCGGCCGGCCATCCGGTCACTGGCCGAGGGCCTGCTGGACGACATGGTCGCGGCGGGCCCGCCCGCCGACCTGGTGGAGCACTTCGCGCTGCCGCTCCCGGTCGCCGTGATCTGCCGGATGCTCGGCGTGCCCGAGGAGGACCGGCCGCTCTTCCGCAAGTGGAGCGACGACGCGCTGTCGACCAGTTCGCTCACCGCCGAGGAGTGGGAGGCGAGCCGGGACGAGCTGCGGGCCTATATGGCCGGGCTGGTCGCCGAGCACCGGGCCCGGCCCGCCGACGACCTGATGACGGCGCTCATCGAGGCGCGGGACGGCACCGGCCGGCTCTCCGAACTGGAGCTGGTCGACCTGTGCGTGGGCATCCTCGTCGCCGGCCACGAGACCACCGCCACCCAGATCCCCAACTTCCTGCTGACGCTCCTGGAGCACCCCGGTGAGCTGGCGCGGCTGGGCGAGGACCCGGAACGGGTCCCCGCCGCGGTGGAGGAGCTGATGCGCTTCGTCCCCCTGGGCATGGCCGCGAGCTTCGCCCGCTACGCCACCGAGGACGTCGAGGTGGGCGGCACGCTGGTGCGGGCGGGCGAGCCGGTCCTGGTGGCGGTGGGCTCCGCCAACCGCGACGCGCGGCGCTTCGGCTCCCCCGACAGCCTCGACCTGGGCCGGGAGGGAAACCAGCATCTGGGCTTCGGCCATGGCGTCCACCACTGTCTGGGCGCGCCCCTGGCCCGGCTGGAGCTCCAGGAGGCGCTGCGGGCCCTGGCCCTGCGGCTGCCCGGCGTCCATCTCGCCGGGGAGGTCGTCTGGAAGACGGAGATGCTGGTCCGGGGGCCGCGCTCGCTGCCGGTGGGGTGGTGAGGGCGTTGGCCTGGCGGGTGACGGTGGACCGCGTCCGGTGCATGGGCTCGGGCATCTGCACGGCCCTGGCGCCGGGGCTGTTCACGATGGACGGCGAGCGGTCGCACGGGCCGGACGGGGAGTGCGGGCCGGACGAGGCGCTCCTCGACGCGGCGGACTCCTGCCCGGCGGGGGCCATCACCGTCGTCGAGGACGGGCGGGTGATCGGCCCCCGCGACTGAGTCCGGTGCCCGCGGTCCTCAGCACTCGACGAGCAGCTCGCGCAGCCCCCGGATGACGAAGCCCGGCTTCCACTCCGGCTCCGCCATGAGCCGCAGACCCGGTGCGCGCCGCAGCAGCTCGCCGAAGGACGCGGCGAGTTCGAGGCGGGCGAGCGGCGCGCCCAGGCAGTAGTGGATGCCAGCGCCGAAGCTGAGGTGGGGGTTGTCCGCACGGGTGAGGTCCAGCCGCTCCGGCGCGGGGAACCGGGCCGGGTCGTGGTTGGCGGAGCCGAGGAGCAGGGCGACCTCGCTGCCGCGCGGGATGAGCGTGCCGCCGATCTCGATGTCGTCGAGCACCCAGCGTTCGAAGAGCTGGAGCGGTGTGTCGTAGCGCATCAGCTCCTCGATCGCCCCCGGCAGCAGCCCGTGGTCGGCGCGGAGCGCGGCGAGTTGCTCCGGATGGCGGAAGAGGGCCCACCAGCCGTTGCCGGTGGTGTTGACGGTGGCCTCGTGACCGGCGTTGAGGAGCAGGACACAGGTGGAGACCATCTCCTGCTCCGTCAGCCGGTCCCCCTCGTCATGGGCGACGATCAGCGCGCTGATCAGGTCGTCGCCGGGGGCGGCGCGACGGGCCGCGATCAGTGACCTCAGGTACGCGGAGAACTCGGTCGAGGCCCGTACCGCGCGCCGCGCCGTCTCCTCGGTCGGGTTGAGCTCGTACATCCCGCAGATGTCCGCCGACCAGGGGCGCAGCAGGTCCCGGTCGGCGGTGGGGATGCCGAGCGTCTCGGCGATGACGGCCACCGGGAGGGGCTCGGCCAGCGCCGCCATCAGGTCGCCGCCGCCCTCGGCGAGGAGGCCGTCGACCAGTTCGCGGGCCAGCCGCCGGACGACCGGCGCGAGCCGTTCGACGGTGCGCGGGGTGAAGGCCTGCGAGACCAGGCGCCGGATCCTGGTGTGGTCGGGCGGCTCCAGGTCCAGCAGGCCCTGGTCGTTGAGGGTGTGGAAGGGCTCGTGCCCGGGGGGCGGCGGCGTCCGCCCGAACTCCTCGTGGGTGAACCGGTGGAGATAGGTGCGCCCCAGCCGGCGGTCGCGCAGCAGCGCCGAGACGTCGGCGTGACGGGGCACCAGCCACTGCCGGCTGGGCTCGAACCAGTGCGCGCGCCCCGCCTCGCGCAGTGCCGTGAATCCGGGATAGGGGTCGGCGACGAACCGGGGGGACCATGGGTCGAAATCGGCGCTCGCATCCATGTGCGGAGCCTACTCGGGACGGTCGGTCGCCAGCCGGGCGTGCAGATGGGCGTCGTGCCTGCGCCCGGAGGGCTCCTTGAAGTGGTCCCGCATCACCCCCTCCAGCCGGAAGCCCGCGGCGACCGCGACCCGGCAGGAGGCGACGTTGGCCAGTACGTGGTCGAGGTAGATCCGGTGCACGCCGAGCCCGCCGTCCTCGGGGGCGGCGAGGGCCCAGCGGGCCGCCGTGTCCAGGGCGGTCCGGGCCGCGCCCCGGCCCCGGGAGCGCGGCGTGACCCAGTAGCCGGTGACCGCCTGGTCCGGCAGCCGGTGGACCTCACGGACGCTCAGCGCGCCGTGGAGCTCCCCCGTCGCCTCGTCGGTGACGGCGAAGCAGGCGTCCCCGTTCGCCCACGCGGCCATGCGCAGCCGCAGCCACACGGCCGCGCGCTCGTCGACGGGCGCCTGGACGGTGGCGTCGCCGGCCGCCCAGCGGAGGATGTCCGCGTCGCGCAGCGCTTCGGCGACGGCGGGCTCGTCGTTCTCCCGGAAGGGCCGCAGGAGCAGGCCCTCGGCGGTGAGGGTCGTCGGGGTGAGGGACGGCAGTGCAATGGTCATGGGTGTGTTGTAGTCGATCTCCTTTCGCCGCTGCCGGGCGGGGTGTTCACAAGCCGTAGCGCCGGTGCCGCGACGCGTACGAGTCCAGGGCCAGGTCGAATTCGTCACGGGTGAAGGAGGGCCAAGGGACGTCGCAGAAGTAGAACTCGGAGGCGGCGGTCTGCCAGAGCAGGAAGCCGGAGAGCCGCTGCTCCCCCGAGGTCCGGATGATCAGGTCGGGGTCGGGCTGGTTGCGGGTGTAGAGGTGCTCGGCGATCAGGTGCTGCCAGTTGCCCGCCGGGTCGTCGGCGTCGGCCGGCGGCATCGTGCCGGCGCACAGGATCTGCCGTACGGCGTGGGCGATCTCCCGGCGGCCGTCGTAGGCGACCGCGACGTTGACGGTCATGCCGGGCGCCCGGTGGCTGATGTCGCGGGCCCGTTCCATGGCGGCGCGCAGATGGCCCGGCAGGGCCATGAGGTCGCCGATGGGGTTGACGGGCCAGCGCCGGAGGGCGGCCAGCTCCTCGATGGTCTCGCCGATCAGTGGGAGCAGGCCGGACAGTTCCTGGTCGGACCGCTTCAGGTTGTCGGTCGACAGCCCCCATAAGGTGAGCGCGGTGAGCCCGGCCTGTTCGGCCCATTCGCACACCTCGCCGAGCCGGCGCGCGCCCTCCCGGTAGCCCTCGACGGGGTCGAGCCCCCGGGCCCGGGCCCAGCGCCGGTTGCCGTCCATGATGATGCCCACGTGCTGGGGTATCGGCCGGGCCGTGGCCGGCCGGGCCACGGCGGGGGTCGTCGTACTGACCACTCCTGACATGCGGTGCCTCCTTGCCGCTCACCCGGGCCCCGCCGGCGGGTGCCGGCCCGGGTCCGGGAACGTACGCAGGGCCTGTGTCTCGGGGGTGGATCGGGGACCGTCACACCTCACACCTCTGAGCCCCGGAGGGCAATCACCCTCACGGGGGGCTCACGCGCCTCAGCGGCGCACAGCTACATCCGGCGACGGGGAACGCCGGGCTTCTCGCTCCGCGCGCCCGCGCTCCGCGCCTCGTACGCCGGAATCGGCCTGCCATCGCGATGGTGATGAACGTGAGCCACGGTCACACACTTTCCGGGAGGCGGCTGACTCAACCCCGGCAACTTTGTTCGCCCGGGCTACGCCGCTACGACACCTTCGGCCACAAGGCGGGCGGCATATTCCGTACGCGGCTCGCCGGAGGCAGGTGCCGGACCACCGCCCGGCTCCCCCTCAACGCCCTTGCAGGGACTTGACGTTGTCGCCGAATGTCCAGTTCCGTGACCCGTCCCAGTTGGCCGACCACGTCATCAGGCCCTTCAGGGCGCCGCCGTAGGTGTTCCACGCGCGGGCCACCAGGTCTGGGGACATATGGCCGCCGCCCGCGCCCGGCTGGGCCGGGAGCCCCGGGACCTGCTTGTCGTAGGGGACCGTGACGGTGGTGCCCTGGACGACGAGTCCTCTGTTCAGGCAGTCGGTCTGGGCGGTGAACCCCTCGACCGTCCCGGCGGAGTAGGAGTCGCCGGAACAGCCGTACATACTGCCGTTGTAGTACTGCATGTTGAGCCACCAGAGGCGGCCGTCGTCCGCGTACTTCTTCACGATCGGCAGGTACGCGCCCCAGATCGAGCCGTAGGTGACGCTCCCCCCGGTGACGTAGGCGGTCTCCGGCGCCATGGTGAGGCCGAAGCCCCGGGGCATCCGGGCGAGCACACCGTCGATGATGCGGATCAGATTGGTCTGCGAGGGCGAGAGCCGGCCGATGTCGCCGCTGCCGACGAGGCCGGTCTCGATGTCGATGTCGATGCCGTCGAAGTTGTACTTGGTGAGGATGGGGACGATCGTCTCGACGAACCGGTCGGCGACGGCACTCGAGCCGAGGTCGATGCCCGCCGCCGCGCCGCCGATGGACAGCAGGACGGTCTGCCCGGCCGCCTTGGCCCGGCACATCTCGGCCGGGGTGGGGACCTTGACGGTCGCGTCCATCCCGTCCTCCCAGAAGGCGGTGCCGTCCGCGAGGATGACGGGGAACGCCGCGTTGAGCACGTTGTAGCCGTGGGCGGGG
>NZ_JAILXP010000329.1 GCF_020740895.1 Streptomyces sp. UNOB3_S3
CCGTGCCCGCCCCTTCCTCACCGCTGCCCTCACCCGCACCCTGCAGAGGACTGGCATGCTGCCGCCCGCTGCTGATACCTCCCCGTCCCCGCCTAAATGCGAGAGAGGCCGTAATGACCGCCGAGTCTGCCCCCGTCCCGGTTCGCTCTCCCCTCGCCCTGCCCCCGCTTTCCGGAACGCCCGAGGAAGACGCACTGCCAGAACTCGACTTCATCCGCGCCGGCCTGGCCGAATACGCGGCTCTCCACAGCCTGCGCTTACTGCGGGCGTCCCTCCAAGGCCACTACATCAAGTGCGAGATCAGCCCCACGGTTATGTCCGTGCAGGACTTCCTCACCCTGGCCGCATACGTGAACGCGCCCTTCGTCTACTACACCGACGACCTCTTCGACGCCACCCAGTTCGGCCCCGACGAGGAGACACTCACCCTCATGGACGCCAGCGACAGAAAGAAGATGGCAGCACTCCTCGGCCGAGCCCGTGAACAGCACGGGCGGTGCCAGGCACTTACGCTGCAGTTCGCCGCTGGAACCGTCATCCACAGCTGGCACGCAGACGCCCTGTGGTGGGACGAACTGATCGGTGAACTCGACGAGATCGAGGAGAAGCTCCACGCGGAAGAGAGGGAAGCCCAGGCGGAGGACCCGCCCTCCACCCCCGAGGAAATCGACCGGATCGCCCGCCATCTCGAAGGACTTCCGGCCTTCCGCGAGGCAACGAAGAGGACCGAGCGTGAACGGGTACTGCTGCGCGAGTTCCCCGAGCTGCGCTCACGGCGGTACAACGGGCTGACCCGGCTGGGGTATGACGCCGGGGAAGAGGCCACGGCCCGGGTCGCCGAGGCGGCGAAGCGTATGTACGACGAATTCACCGCCAACCTGCCGGGCCTGGCCGAGGAAGCCGTCGGTCAAGGAGTCCTTGCCCAGGCGACGACCGCAGCGGCCCGTCGCGCCGCCTTGCGGGCCTTCGCCAAGGAGCGTTCCGGCGGCTACCCGCCGAGCAAGGACTTTGTCGAGCTCTTCTACAGCGAGCCGGCACTGAAAAAGCCCCGATAGAATTCACCGGCAGTTGGACCGGAACAGCAGAAAACCTGCGGGGCCACTCGGACTACGCCGGGATACAACGGGACGGACCGGGCACTCCGAAGGGTCCCTGCAACCGGACTGCCGTGCAGGGACCCTTCGACGGGTTATGCCAGGTCGGCTGGGAGGCCGGGGATATAGCGGTCGGTCTTGTCCACCAGGATCTGCCGGGCTGCCGAAACCGGCTGGTCGAGCGGGTCGTTGACCGCGCAGATCACCTGCTGCACGTGCCCTTGGACATCGGGCCGGATCGCGCAGTCGACGAGCGCGCGCAGCATTGTCTCGCAGGCTTCCCGGTCGTGTCCTTGGGTGCCGAGGCCGCTCAGCGGGGAATCGATCATGAGGAAGCCCGGCAGCCGGATGGCCGGGATCTCGCGCATCAGGTCCCGCAGCGCGAGCATGGCGTTGATGTTGACCCTGACGAGAACCGCGCCGGCCACGGCCTGGGCCTCGAAGGAGCGGCCGTTGACCAGAGGAGAGAAGTCGCCGGCATCGATGGAGGCACTGCGCACCTGCGCGTCGGTGGCCTTCATGCGCTTCTCGAAGAAGAGCGACCACCGCGTCACCAGGGCCTTGACGTGTTCGCTCACGTCCTCCTCCGCGCTCTTGAACTCTTCCTGCGCGGTGTTCTTCGCCACCTCCAGGCGGTCGCGGTCACGCTCCAGGTCACGCAGGACGTCGACTTCCCTGAGATGCTCCGCGAGCTGCTCGAGCCGCGCCGCCAGCTCACGCGCTGCCGCCTCGAGCCCCCGTACCGTCTCCCGCTGCGGCTCGACGGCACCCCTGCCGAACTCCGCAGCACACGCGTATGCCTCACGCACCGCTTGGTCGGCCTGCAGCGCCTTCAGCCGCGCGGCCGCGGCCGCGGCGTCCGCCCGCTCCCGGGCCGCCCGGGCCCGGTCCCGCTGCCCGTGGGCCTGCCGCACACGCTCCTCGTCCTGCCGACTGCGCTGCGCCCGGCCGGGGTCGATCTCTTTGCACAGCCGGCACTGCTCGTCCGACAGCCCTTCGGCCACCAGCTTCTGGTGACACACGGGACACGCCGCGGGGTCTGCCGAACGTTCCCGCAACGCCGTGTAGAGCCCTTCGGCTTCTCCTTCGGCGCGTGCCCAGGACCGTGCCTCCTTCTCAGCCTCGTCCGCGCCAGCCCGTGCGGCCTGCTGGGCGGGCTCGGCTGCCTTCGCCTGATCGGTAAGCCTCTGGTGCTGGCGGGCCAGTGTGCTCAGCTCTACGGAAGCTGCGCGTGCCCGCGCTGCGGTCTCTTGGTGCTCGGTGGTCCACTGTGCCTGCCGGGCCTGCAGGTCACCGAGCTCGTCCAGTCCCCGCTCGGCCCGCACCGCGAGGACTTTCTCCAGTGTGCCCTTGGCTGCTGACCACTCCTTGCGGGCCCGCTCGGCGCGCGTCCGCAGGGCCTCCACCTGCGCGTCGTGGGCGCCGAGCAGCGTCCGCCCTGCCAGGCGGCGCCGCGCGGGGGAGAGCCCGCCGAGGTAGCTGACGGCGATGGTGGTCTGCTGGAAGTACATCCAGGGCAGGATGTCTTCCATGGTGAGCCGGCCCGGGCCCGTACCGATCCGGGGGACGCCCAGAAGATCCTGGAAGAACTCGGCGGCACTGAGTTCACCGCTCCTGCCCGGCTTGACCGGACAGCGCACCGGGGGCTGGCCCGGCTCGGAAAGGTTCTCGAACTCCACCGTCCCCGCGCTGCTGCGCGCCGAGCGGGTGGCGCGCCAGCGTGCCGTGCCGATCTGGAACGTGAGCCGGACCCGCTCGCAGGCCCGCACGGCAGGCATCACCTTGGTGCAGTTCAGGCCCACGGCATACCACTGCGACTCCAGCCCCGTGCTCTTTCCCGCCCCCGACTCGCCTGCCACCACCACCATCGGCCCGGTGAAGGAACGGGAGACCCATGTCCCCTCCACCTCGAACTCGTGACACTCCACAGCGAGCGCTTGCCCCATAGCCTTGCTCCCTCCCCAGGTGTCCTGTAGCCGCAGTCGTCCGGCGGCCACAGAACAAACGACCGTCTCTTACGGATGTGACGTCCGTTTCTGGCCAAATCGGCTACGCGGAACGGAAATTGGCCTCTCTGCGACCGCCTTCGTGGCGTCCGCTGCCCCACGCTGCGAGTGCGGTTACCGGGCACGGGTGGTGGGTGGAGGGTGATGGATGGGTGATGGGTGCCGGAGAAGAATCCCGAGTCCGGCAGCCTGGCCACACGGAGGCTGGATGAGCTCATGGGCGGCATCACGCCCCGGTGACCGCCCGGCGCGGCTGGATAGCACGCCTGCACTACCGTACGGATCATGCGCGTGCGGCGGCGGTGGAGCGTCCGGCGGTGAGACGGGCTCACGGGGGAGGGATCGCCGGACCGGTTCCGTGACGAAGAAGGAGTGTCGGCAGCACACACCGTCTGGGGGCAGGGGGACAGGGCGGTTCTGGTTGTTTCGTAGGCACCACCGCGACCTGGCGTCTGTGTTTCGAAGGTAGTTTAGTGATCTCGCTTTAGTTTTATTGGATCACAGAGGAAGGGGGCGTCGGCGCGTGGACGAATGGTCCGGTATCGGGACCGGCTTTCACGGGACCGCTTATGTGAGTCCTGCGTTTCCGTCAGGTCCCACCGGATCGCCCGGTGCTGCGTCGCCAGCGAGGGCGGCTCGGGCAGGGAACTCGGCGGGCATACTGTCGGCGATGTGTGAGCCCGGGGCCCGTTGGCAGAATAAGGCAGGCCCCAGAGCTGCGTGGGCGGATCCCGTGCCTTTGAGGGTCCGTCTCTCTACCGGAAGATCTCTTGAGGCACGGCATGTTCGCCCCTCTTCGGCCGCCGTGCGCGAAGAGCGCGCGACGATGAGTGCGGGCGCCGCTTGAATCCGACTTCGCGCGACGCCGACAGATGAGCCGTGATACCGGGAACGAGCCTGCCGGAGGATCACCCGTGGGAAAGACCATGACCAGCGCTCACCACACACACCCCACCGGGGCCCCTCCACAACGGCAGTTCGCTGGCCCCTCCGATCTATACCTGCCCGATCTCCCGCATCGTGCAGACGATGCCGTGCTGGACCAGCTGTTCTACGCGACGACGGACGAATGCCCTGACCCCGGGTGCCGGCCGACGCTGCTCGACCGCATTGCGGATGACGCGGTGGCGACCCGCAGGCCGGTGGACTGGGCCTGCCTGATCGCGTCGGAGCTCTACGGCGGGCTTCCCGCAGAACTCACCAACGAGAAAGCCGCAGCCCAGACCCTCTTCCATCCTCCCGCCGTTTCTGCAGGCTCGCCGCGGAGTACCACGAGCGGGGACGGACCGACAGCGCCGTCAAGCGGCGGCAACCGCTGTCGCCCTGGTCGCCGGATTCGAGGTGTGGTGGACAGACTTCCTCTACCAGTGATCTCCCCTCCCGCCTGAACGAGCTCGGCGGCGTGCAGGCCGCATTCCTGCACTGGCCCTACGACCGTGCGGCCGGTCGCTTCATCGCTCCCCAGAACGTGCCGGCCGTCGTGGAGGCCCTGGCCGAGCACTCCGGGCGGATTGTGCTCAGTTCCTCGCATGGCCTGCGTGAGGGCGCCCCCGCCACGTAACGCTGGCGGGGGTGTGAGTTGAGGTGTTGTGGGTGGTGTGTGCTGGGGTGTTGTAGATCGGGTGAGAACCGGTGGGGGTGGTCTTTGCCGGGGTGTTGGGTGGGCTGGCCTGTGGGTGTTGCGGGTTCGTTGAGAGAAGCTCGGGCTGTCGCACTTACCTTCTGCGTCTAATGGCGCTGTTCGTTTTCATGCTGGTCAAGGGGTGTTGTGCCTGGTCAGCGTGGTGTGGTGTGGGGTCGGTTCCGGGCCGGGGTGGTGGGGCGATGGTGTTGTTCGGCGAGATCGTCCAGGCGCACAGTATCCAGTGACGCCTTGGTGATGCGTTCGGTGCCGTCGAGGATGCTGGTGATCGCTGCTTGACGGATGAGGCGGGTGAGGCTCCCGATCCGGCCCGCGGTGCGCTGGTGGAGGTATGAGGCGTGGCGGGCCAGGGTGCCGGGCCGGTGCGCTCTCAGGTCGAGGGCGGCTTCCACTCCCGTGATCAGCTCGCGGAAGGGTTCGTGTTTCCCGGATCGTGCGGGGAACGCCCCGCATTCCACGAGGGACGCGCGTGCGGCGAGTTGTGCTCCGCGTACCCCGGAGAACAGAGCGGTGCTGGTGACGTCGATGCCCGCGTACACGAATGTCGCCCGGATGCGTTCGGTGAGGTCTTTGAGCAGGTCGGCGGTTTCCGCGCCGGTGGTGGTGCGGGGGTTGAGGCGGTGGATCTCGTCGATGAGGACGAGGCGGACGTCGGCCTGGTTGTAGGTGTGGCAGACGGCGTCGGTGATCGCCGCTTGTGTCATGCGGGTGGTGAGGGGGATGCCGAGGTAGCGGGCGAATTCGGTGGCGAGGGCTTTCGCGGTCGCGCCGGGCGGTACCAGCACGTAGGCGACCGGCACGGGAGCGTGCGTGGTGGTGGCCGGTGGCGGGTGCTGTGTGGTGTGGGCGAGGTGGCAGGCGCGCCCGACATGCAGGAGCGCGGTGGTCTTTCCGGCCGCTGCCGGGCCGGTGACGATCAGTGAGGGCCGGGCGGTGGTCTGCTGGTGCCGTCCCAGGATCATCAGGGTGCGCACGCTGGTGGTCAGAGTGTCGATGGCGGGGGTGCGGACGGTGACGAACGCGGAGTGGTAGGCGAGGCGTTCCTCCTCGCTGCGCGCCGGGTCACCGGGTGCGGGCGGTGCCGGGGGAGGGGTGGTGGCGAAGTGTTGCCAGCCTTGCCAGGTGGTCACCGGCCACGCCCCTCGGGCCGCGCCCTCGGCGGGCGCGCTCCTATCGTGTCCGTCCCGCTTGTCCACGCCTGACTGCGCGGCGGCGCTGCCTGCGCCAGGACGGTGGTCTGTCACCACTTGAGGGCTTCCGTTTCGGCGTCGTAGAGCCCGTACCCGGCCACCGGCACTGCCGGGCCGTCCGGGGCCTCGTCCTCGTTGTCCTCGTTCTCGGTGTTCTCGGTCATGTCCTGAGGGTCCTGGTCGAGGTCGTCGAGGCTGTCCTTGCCCGTCTCGGTGGCCGGCGCGCTCGGTTCCTGCGCCTGTGCATCGGGCTCGGGATGTGGTGGTGGGGGAGTGCGGACGGTTGCGGCGCGGGCGAGGAGGTGCTGCTCGGTGCGGGTAGCGGATCCGGTACGGGCGCGGCGCATGAGCTCATCGAGGGCCTCGGCGAGGCGGGCCTCGTACGTGTCGTGGTCCGCCTCGTGCGTGGTGATGGTCTTCAGGTACTGCCAGGTGCGGTCGTTGAACGGCTGGTGGGCGTGTTCGCGGTGGATCCACGGGATCTCTGCCAGGCCGAGCCCGGGCAGGCGGACCCAGATCTGGCGGACGTCGTGGGGGTTGGTGTGGACTTCCCATTTCCCGCCGCGGGCCGCCACTTCGGAGCTCTGCCCCCGGTGCGGGCCGAGCAGGTCGCTGTCGTAGGTGCGGTGGTGCAGGCGGATCCCGCGTTCGGTGATGGCCTGCCACCGCACCGGCAGCAGCTCCAGGTAGTCGCTCCCGGTCAGCGGGACGGGCACGTATCCGGCGACCGCGACCAGGGCGGCCCACATCTGGTTAGGGGTCAGCGCGATCTTCGGGAGCACGGGGTGGCGCAGGCCTTCGTGGGGGCGGTGGTGCCAGTGCACGAGCCATTCATCGAGGAGGTCCTGGAGCTGGGCGACGCTGTAGCACGCGTCGCGTGCGACGTCCCTGCCGCGGCGGGTGACATCGGAGCCGGTGTAGCCGGGCAGGTGCTGGCAGAACAAGGTGTTGATCGACCCGAAGGTCCGCTCCACGATGCTCTTGGCCGTCGGCGCGAAGGGCGGGGCGGCCTGCACGCTGATCCCGAGGGCTTCACACGCCCCCGTGAACGCCCTCGACAGGTAGACCTTCCCCCGGTCCACGACGATCGTCTCCGGCACGGCCACCGGCCGCGCGGCCGCGCTCTCAAGGCGCTCGTCCAGCGGCAGCAGCCGCTCCCGGGGCAGCACCGTGCTGTGGGCGAAGCGCAGGGCGTCGGGCCACGACGGCCTCGCCGGGTGAGGGACGGCCATCTCCGCCAGCAGGAGCGCGGCGTCCACGGCCTGTGTCCCGCCGGGGCACAGCACCGCCGCCAGGATCGCCCGGGTGGCGACGTCGACGGCGATGGTGAGTTCGGGCCGGCCCAGGCTGCCGTCCTCGAAGAGCGCAAGGACGTCCAGGCGGGTGGTGTCGATCTGGACCTGTTCCCCGGGCCGCAGCGCCACGGTCGGGGTGAACGCGCGCCCGTCTTCCGTGATCGGCGGATTACGGACCCGGTGCGCGGGATGGTCGGCGGGGTGGGCGAGCTGGTGGACGAGCCGGTAGAAGGTGGCCTGCGCAGGCAGGGGCACCGTATCCCCGTGCCGGTCTTTGAGGAGCTGCGCGACCAGCGGCATCAGCGCTTTGACGGTGCCCTTGGAGCGCCCCCGCCGCCCGCGCAGTACGTCCTTGACCGCGGCGACGACCCGCTCGTCCTGCCGTCCGCCTCCGTTAGGGCTGCGGGTGGTGCGGTGGTCGACCAGCCCCCACAATCCCTGCTTGCGGTAGGCCAGCCGCATGCGCTGCACCGTCGCCCTCGACACCCGCCCAAAGCCCAGAGCCGTCAGCTCCTGCGCCTTGGCCTGCTCCCGCTGGGCCAGGGTCCACCGGTCCGGGTCGTACTCCACCCGCACCACCCCACCGCTGCCCACTCCGCCAGGCAAGCCGCACTCCACTTCCCGGATGTGCCGCTGCCAGGCCAGAGCCTTCTCCCGCGCCGCGGCCGGAGCGGTCTCGAACAGTCCCCACTGCGGCACCGCCTGAGGCTGCTCCGCCTCCGCACCCAGTACCGCGAAGCCGGCGTCGGCGAACAGGTGCCCGGCCAGCACCACCTCATCCGCCCCGTCCTCGCCGGCCAGGTGGAAACGCTGCCCGGCCAGGGCAACGACCTGCCACCGCACCCCACGAAAGCGGATGTGCGCACCGACCGCGACCACCGGCCGCCCGCCCCGCCGCGCCCCGCTC
>NZ_JAILXP010000033.1 GCF_020740895.1 Streptomyces sp. UNOB3_S3
CGGCACCCCCCGGCGCCCCCCGGCGCGCGAGCACCCCGAGCACGCCGATCACGACCCCGACGAGGACCTGGGCGTGCTGCCCGGCACGCTGGCGGACACCCAGTCGTCCGCCGCGCATCTGGTGCTGTCCCTGGTCAACGCCGAGCGGGCGAAGGCCGGCTGCCGTCCCCTGCGGCCCAGCGGCAAGCTCAACCGGCTGGCCCAGTCCTTCAGCGACGACATGGCCCGGCGGGGCTTCTTCGACCACACCGACCCGGACGGCCGGACCCCCTGGGACCGGGCCGCCCGGCGCGGCATCAAGAACCTCGGCGGGGAGAACATCGCCCGCGGCCACCCCGACGCCCACACCGTGATGGAGGCCTGGATGCGCAGCAGCGGCCACCGGGCGAACATCCTCAACTGCGACTACCGGACCATCGGCGTCGGGGTCCACCACGGGGGCAACGGCCCCTACTGGACGCAGGACTTCGGCTACTGACCGGGCCGTGACGCACCGCTGCCCCGGCCGTACGGCGGTACGGCCGGGGCAGCGGCGTCCGGTGGCCGCGTGGGATCACGCGGCGGCGCGGGATCAGGCGGAGGCGCGGCCCGCCACATAGATCCGGGTCTGCTCGGCGACGCGGCGGCCCAGCAGCTCGGCGGTGGCTATGTCCGCCTTGTGGACGCCCTCGGGGCCCTGGTCGTTGTTGGTCTGGGCGCCGGCGCCGAGGAAGAAGCCGAGGCGGTTGATGTCGTTCTCGGAGGCGGTGGAGCTGTTCCAGCCCGGCATCGCGCCGAGGCCGACCCAGTGCATGCCGTGCTGGGCGGCGAGGACGGTGAAGAACTGGAGGGTGTGGAGCTTGTCACCGCTCTTGGAGGCGGAGTTGGTGAAGCCGGCCGCGATCTTGTCCTGCCAGGCACGGGTGAACCAGCGCTTGGACGACGCCTCGGCGAAGACGTGGAAGGCGCCCGAGGCGGTGCCCATGTAGGTGGGCGAGCCGAAGACGATCGCGTCGGAGGCGTCGAGGAGCTCCCACTGCGCGTCGGTGATCTCGGCGACGTTGATCAGGTGGACGGTCGCCCCGGCCCCGGTGGCACCGGCGCGGACGGCCTCGGCGAGGACGGCGGTGTGGCCGAAGCCGGAGTGGTAGGCGATGGCGACGACGGGCGTGGTCACGATGGGCTCCCTGGAGAAGCTGGTTGCGCTGACTGGGTGACCAAAGGAAAGCACTAACTTTTGGTTAGCGCAACCCTATGGATAGCGCTGTGCGGGAGTATGGTGTTCCCATGACGACGATCGACGGCACGGACGAGCAACTGCCCTTCGACGTCTTCGCGCGCAACTGCCCCTCGCGCGAAACCCTGGGGCACGTCACCGGCCGCTGGGGCGCCCTGACCCTCGGCGCCCTGCGCGAGGACACGCTGCGCTTCAACGAGCTACGGCGACGGGTGGACGGCGTCAGCGAGAAGATGCTGTCGCAGACGCTCCACTCGCTGGAGCGCGACGGCCTCGTGCACCGCGAGGCACAGCCCACCAACCCCCCTCGCGTGGACTACCGGCTGACGCCTCTGGGCCGCGAGGTGACCGGGCGGCTGATGGGGCTCATCGAGCTGCTGGAGGAGCGCATGCCGGACGTCCTGACGGCGCGGGAGCGCTACGACGGCGGGCGCTAGCGCGCCACGAGGGACCCGGTCAGCGCGGCGGGCGCTGGCAGCGGGGGCAGAAGTAGCTGGACCGGTTCATCCAGGGCCGGCGGCGGATGGGCGTGCCGCAGCGGCGGCACGGCTCGTCCTCACGGCCGTACGCGTCCAGGGAGCGGTCGAAGTAGCCCGACTCGCCGTTCACATTGACGTAGAGGCTGTCGAAACTGGTGCCGCCCACCGCGAGGGCCTCGTTCATGACCTCGCGGATATGGGTGAGCAGTTCGGCCGTGCGCGGGCGGGTGAGGCTCGCGGTCGGGCGCTCGTAGTGCAGCCGGGTGCGCCACAGCGCCTCGTCGGCGTAGATGTTGCCGACGCCACTGATCAGCGACTGGTCGAGCAGGGCGCGTTTGATCGTCGTCCGGCGGCCGCGCAGCGCGGTGTGGAAGGCGGCGTCGTCGAAGGCCGGGTCGAGGGGGTCGCGGGCGATGTGCGCGATCACGTCGGGCAGCCCGTCGGGGTCGTCCTCCACCGTGTCGTGGAGCGAGAGCCCGCCGAAGGTGCGCTGGTCGACGAAGCGCAGCTCGGTCGCGGTGGCGTCGGCGAAACGGACGCGGACGCGCAGGTGCTTCTCGTCCGGGGAGCCCTGCGGCTGGACGAGCAACTGGCCGCTCATGCCCAGGTGGGCGAGGACCGCCTGGGTGGGGGCGGCCGTCCCGGTGAGGGGTTCCAGCGGCAGCCAGAGGTACTTTCCGCGCCGGCGCGCGGGGCCCAGCCGGTGGCCGGTCAGCCGGGCGGCGAAATCGTCCGGCCCCGCCGGGTGGCGGCGGATCGCCCGGGGGTGGAGGACCTCCACGGCGGCGACGACGCGACCGGAGATCCAGCGCTCCAGACCCCGGCGGACGACCTCGACCTCGGGCAACTCCGGCACGGTGCTCCTTGACGACGAAGACGAAGGAATAAGGAAACGGTCCGGGCCGCGGTGCTCTCGCACCGCGGCCCGGACCGCTTTTCTCAGCTGGAGGACTTCTCCCCCGGGAGCGCGCCGGACTCGGCGGCGGCCTTCTCGGCCGCCACACGGGCTTCCGCCGCGCTGTTGATGGCGCGCCAGGCGGACTCCGCCGCCTGCTGCTCCGCTTCCTTCTTGCTGCGGCCGGTGCCGGTGCCGTACGCGACACCACCGACGCGGGCAGCAGCCGTGAAGGTCTTCTCGTGGTCGGGACCCGTCTCGGTGACGAGGTACTCCGGAACCCCGAGACCCTCGGTGGCGGTCAGCTCCTGGAGACTGGTCTTCCAGTCCAGGCCGGCGCCGAGGTTCGAGGACTTCTCGATCAGCGGGTCGAAGAGCCGGTGCACCAGCTCCGCGGCCGCGTCGAGACCCTGGTCGAGATAGACCGCGCCGATGACGGCTTCCAGGGTGTCCGCGAGGATGGATGCCTTGTCCCGGCCCCCGGTGCCCTCTTCACCCCGGCCGAGCCGGATGAAGGAGCCCAGGTCCAGGCCCCGGCCGACCTCGGCCAGTGCCCGTGAGTTGACCACCGCGGCGCGCAGCTTGGCCAGCTGGCCCTCGGGAAGGTCCGGGTGGATGCGGTACAGCGTGTCGGTGACCACCAGACCCAGGACGGAGTCCCCGAGGAACTCCAGCCGTTCGTTGGTGGGCAGCCCGCCGTTCTCGTAGGCGTAGGACCGGTGCGTCAGCGCACGCACCAGAAGGGCGGACTCGAGTGTGTACCCGAGCCGCCCTTCCAGAAGCGTGTGGGACGAGGCCGTGTCCGCCGACGCCTTCTTCGGCGCTGTGGCGTCTGACATGAAGCCTGTCACCCGCCGATCAGACCGCGAGGACCTGGCGCTTGTTGTAGGTGCCGCAGCTGGGGCACGCGATGTGCTGCTGCTTCGGCTCGTGGCAGCGCTCGCACGCCACCAGGGGGGTGACCGCAGCCTTCCACTGCGACCGGCGGTGGCGCGTGTTGCTGCGCGACATCTTCCGCTTCGGAACAGCCACGGCTACTTCTCCTGTGTGTCATCCCCGCCGGAGCGGGGTGCGTTGTCCTTCTCGCCGGCCGTCTCGGATCCGGCGAGTCCCTTCAGTGCCGCCCAACGAATGTCGACGGACTCGTGGTGGTGGTCCGGGTCGTCCGCCAGCCGTTCTCCGCACTCGGAGCACAGACCGGGACAGTCGTCCTGGCACACCGGCTGCAGCGGCAGTGCGAGCACCACCGCGTCCCGCAGCACGGGTTCGAGGTCGAACAAGTCGTCCTCGAGGTGGAGGATGTCCTCCTCATCGTCCTCGGCGTCGTCGTCCGTGGCCACGATGCGGCCCCGGGCGTCGGCGTCGGGGTAGGAGTACATCTCCTGGAAGTCCGCTTCAAACTCTCGCTCGAGCGGCTCCAGACACCTTACGCACTCCCCGGTGAGCGGCGCACGGGCGGTGCCTGTGACAAGCACCCCTTCCATGACCGACTCGAGCCGGAGGTCGAGCTCCACCGTCGCGCCCTCAGCCACTCCGATGACCTCGATACCGAGGTCGCGGGGGGCGGGGACGGAGCGGGAGACCCTCTTCAGCGCACCGGGACGCCGGCCCAGCTCGCGCGTATCGAACACGAGAGGGTTACGGGGGTCAAGGCGGGCGTTCAGGGCTTCCTGCTTTCTACGCTGCGGTGATGGCGACCCCGGTGCACGGGGCACGGAGGGCAGCCTGGATCGCGGACGTACACGCGACCGAAGAGCCAGGATACTGGACGGCCGCCCGTGGGCCCAATCCGCACCCCGGCGACCGTCGCCGGGGCGGGTCAGCGGCCCTGTTCGTACTGGCGGAGCCGGTTCAGGTCGATCATCGAGGTGTCGAAGAAGCTGGTCTCGTCGAGGGCGCCCGCCGCCCTGGGCTGGTGGCCGTCGGCCGGGTAGCCGGCGGCGGTCCCGTAGCCGTGGCCGAGGTCCGTCCCATGGCCGTCCGTGCCCTGGGCCGGGGACTGCCAGGCGTAGGGGTCGGGCTGCTGGTAGCCGCCGGAGACGGCGTACGGGTCCGCCTGCGGCGGGTACTGCGCGGGCTGCTGGTGGTAGCCGTAGGGGTCCTGCGCGTCGTAGCCCCCGGCGGGGACGGTGTAGTCGCTCCAGACGGGCTGCTGCGGGACCTGTGGGGCCTGGGGTACCTCGGGGGCCCGGTGGGTCTCCCGGGACATCCGGGGCGCGCCCAGGGGCTCCTGCGGGCCGCCGGCGAGCTCGGCGAGGAAGTCGGCGTCGCTGGTGGGGCGGCCGGGGGTGATGCCGTCGTGGGCGGCCAGGTGGGCGCCCAGCTCGTCGACGGGGCGGGCCCCGAGCAGCTTCTCCCGGCCCCGGCCCACGGCCTCCAGGGCCTTGGCCAGGACGGCGGAGACGGCGCCCAGTTTGACGTCCACGTAGGCGTCGGCGCCCTGCCGCTGGGTCCGGGGGTCGGTGCTGCGCTCGGGGGCGTCGTGGGCCAGGCCCTCGGGGTCGTGGCCGTCGGCGCCGAGGCCGAGGAGCTTCTCGCGGCCCCGGTCGACGGAGCCGATGGTCTTGGTGAGGACGACCTCGAAGTTGGCGAGGGTGCTGTCGACATAGTCGTCGGCGCCGGCGCGGATCTCCTCGGCCTCCCGGTGGGCCTCCGCGAGGATCCGGTCGGCCTCCTCGCGGGACTGGCGGGCGACCTCGGTGTCGGAGATCAGGGAGCCGCGCTGGGCCCGGGCCGAGGCGAGGATCGCCTCGGCCTCCTCGTGCGCCCGGGCGACGAGCTGCTCCCGGTCGCCGATGACCTCGCGCGCCCGGTCCAGCGAGCCGGGCAGGGCGGCGCGCACCTCGTCGAGGAGGGCGAGCAGCTCGGCCCGGTTGACCACGCAGGAGGCCGACATGGGCAGGGCGCGGGCGCCGGCGACGGTCGAGACGATCTCGTCGAGTTTCTGCTGGACGTCCACCGTGACGCTCGCCGCCTTCTCGCATTCCGGGGTGGCCTGGTGGCCGATGGGAACGAACGGGGACGACTGTACGGCCGGCGGCCCCCGGCCGACAGCTACTGACGATCAGTCAGATTCGGGCCGCTGGGCGAGGCGCTCCTTGAGGGCCTCCAGCACCAGCGGCGGCACCAGGTGGGAGACGTCGCCGCCCCAGGCCGCGACCTCCTTGACCAGGCTGGAGGAGAGGAAGCTATAGGTGGGGTTGGTGGGGACGAAGAGGGTCTCGACGCCCGAGAGGCCGTTGTTCATCTGGGCCATCTGGAGCTCGTAGTCGAAGTCGCTGACCGCCCGCAGACCCTTGACGATGGCCGGGATGTCGCGCTCCTTGCAGAAGTCGACGAGCAGGCCGTGATGGGACTCCACCCGGACATTGCCGTACTCGGCGGTGACCCGGCGGAGGAGTTCTATCCGCTCGTCGATGGTGAACAGGCCCTTCTTGGACTTGTTGATCATCACGGCGACGTGCACGACGTCGTAAAGCTTCGAAGCGCGGGCGATGATGTCGAGGTGCCCATTGGTGACGGGGTCGAACGACCCCGGACAGACGGCGCGGCGCAACGGTGTTTCCTCGCTCTCCGGTCCATTCATGACGTGCCTGATCCCGTGGTGTCGGCAGTGCACGCCGAAGCGGCGTGACCGTACCAAAGCGTCCCCTCGCCGTAGCGACGGGCCCTCAGTGCGTCAAAACCCTCCGGCCAGCGGAATTCCCCGCCCCTGGTGCTGCGCTCCACAGTGACGAGCGCGTCCTCGGCCAGCCACCCCCTGCTCCGGAGTGTGAGGAGGATCTCCCGGAGATCGTCGTCGGTCACCACGTAGGGCGGGTCGAGGAAGACCACGTCGTACGGGCGGGCGGGCGGCGCCCCGGCCACGACCTGCTCGGCCTTGCCGCCGCGCACCTCGGCGCCCGGCAGGCCGACCGCGCGGACGTTGTCCTTGATGACGCGCAGGGCGCGGGCGTCCGCCTCGACCAGCAGGGCGTGCTCGGCGCCGCGCGAGAGCGCCTCCAGGCCGACGGCGCCGGAGCCGCCGTAGAGGTCCAGCACCCGCGCGCCGTCGAGGGTGCCCAGGAAGGACACCCAGGTGGAGAACAGGCCCTCGCGCGCCCGGTCGGAGGTGGGGCGGGTGCCGGTGCCGGGCGGTACGGCCAGGCGGCGTCCGCCGGCGCGGCCGGCGATCACGCGGGTCATGGTCTCGGGAGTCCTTCGACGGTGGGTGACACGGTGCGGCGGTGGCCGCACCGACAGCGTATGGCGTCGGCGCCACGGCGTCCGCCCGGGCCTTGCCGGCGCTTCGGGCGTCAGCCCTTGTCGAGGCCCGGGGCGTCAGCCCTTGTCGAGGAACTCCTCCCGCTCCTTGTCGAGCAGCGCGTCGAGCGCGGTGCGCAGCTCGGGCAGCCGGTCGAGCTCGGGGTCGGCGGCGACGACCGCGGCGGCCTCCTCGCGGGCGGCCGCGATGATCTCCTCGTCGTCGATGACGGTGAGCATCCGCAGGGAGGAGCGGACGCCGGACTGCGCCTGGCCGAGGACGTCGCCCTCGCGGCGCTGCTCCAGGTCGATGCGGGAGAGCTCGAAGCCGTCGAGGGTGGCGGCGACCGCGCCGAGCCGGGCCCGGGCCGGGCTGGCCTCCGGCATCTCGCTGACCAGCAGGCAGAGCCCGGGGGCCGAGCCGCGGCCGACGCGGCCGCGCAGCTGGTGGAGCTGGGAGACGCCGAACCGGTCGGCGTCCATGATCACCATCGCGGTGGAGTTGGGCACGTTCACCCCGACCTCGATGACGGTGGTGGCGACCAGGACGTCGGCCTCGCCCGCCGCGAAGCGGCGCATCACGTCGTCCTTGGCGTCGGGCTGCATCCGCCCGTGCAGCACCTCCACGCGCAGCCCGGCCAGGGGTCCCCGGGAGAGCTCCTCGGCGACGTCCAGCACGGCCAGCGGAGGGCGGCGCTCCGCCTCGTCCTCGGCGGATTCGGCGGACTCGGCGGCCCCGGCGGACTTCTTCTTGGGGGCGTCCTCCTCGTCGCCGATGCGGGGGCAGACGACGTACGCCTGGTGGCCGCCCTGGACCTCCTCGCGGACCCGCTCCCAGGCGCGGGCCAGGAAGTGCGGCTTGTCCTTGGCGGGCACGACGTGGGTGGCGATGGGCGAGCGCCCGGCGGGCAGCTGGTCCAGGACGGACGTCTCCAGGTCGCCGAAGACGGTCATGGCGACGGTGCGCGGGATAGGAGTGGCGGTCATCACCAGCAGATGCGGCGGTTGCTTGCCCTTGGAGCGCAGGGCGTCGCGCTGCTCGACGCCGAAACGGTGCTGCTCGTCGACGACGACCAAACCCAGGTCGTGGAACTGGACCTTGTCCTCGATCAGGGCGTGCGTCCCGACGACGACGCCCGCCTCGCCCGTGACCAGGTCGAGCAGCGCCTGCCGGCGCGCGGCCGTGCCCATGGAGCCGGTCAGCAGCACGACCTTGGTGCCCTGCTCGGCGCCGCCCAGCATGCCGCCCTCGGCCAGCTCGCCCATCATCTCGGTGATCGACCGGTGGTGCTGCTGGGCGAGGACCTCGGTGGGGGCGAGCATGGCCGCCTGGCCGCCCGCGTCCACGACGGCGAGCATCGCGCGCAGGGCGACCATCGTCTTGCCCGAACCGACCTCGCCCTGGAGCAGCCGGTGCATGGGGTGCTCGGTGGCCAGGTCGTCGAAGATCTCGGCGGAGACCTTCCGCTGGCCGTCGGTGAGGGTGAAGGGCAGCTTGGCGTCGAAGGCGTCCAGCAGGCCGCCGGGCGCGGGCTTGCGGGCCACGGCGGGCAGCTGGGAGTCGGCGTGCCGGCGGCGGGCGAGGGCGACCTGGAGGACGAACGCCTCGTCCCACTTCAGCCGGGAGCGGGCGTCCTCGATGTCCGCCTTGGCCCGGGGCCGGTGGATCTTGCGGAGGGCCTCCGGCAGCGGGACCAGGCCCCGGCCCTCGCGCAGCGCGGGCGGCAGCGGGTCCACGACGGCCTCCCAGCCGGTGGCCTCCATCGAGGCGAGCACGACGTCGACCGCGTTGGAGATCTTCCAGGACTCCATCTTCGAGCAGGCCGGGTAGAGCGGGATCAGCTGGTCGGCCCAGGCGCGGGCGGCGGAGGCGTCGCTGTCGCCGCCGAGCATCTCGTACGCCGGGTGGGAGAGCTGGCGGATGTTGCGGAAGGTGCCGACCTTGCCCGCGAACATGCCGCGCCGGCCGGGGACCAGCTCCTTCTGGTGGTGGTAGATCGAGCGGCCGAAGAAGACCAGCTGGAGCCGGCCGCCGCCGTCGGTGACGGTCACCTCCAGCCGCTGGCCCCGGCCCTGGTTGAACTTGTGCACCCGGGCGTCGGAGACCTGCGCGACGACCGTGACGTGCTCGTCGAGCGGCAGGTCGGCGAGCCGGGTGAGCTCGCCGCGCTCGGCGTAGCGGCGCGGGTAGTGGTGCAGCAGGTCGCCGACCGTGTGCAGATCGAGGTGCTCGGCCATCACCTTCGCGGTGGTGCCGCCGAGCGTCTTCTTCAGGGGTTCGTCCAAGGCGGGCACGGGTCCATTGCACACCACGCCGCTGACAACGGGGCCCGCGCGGCACCGCTCGCGCGCCCCGTCCGGCTCATTCGACGCCGATGATCAGCCGGGCGGCGTGCTGTCCGCCCCGGTAGACCACGGTGTCGACGGCCAGGTGGCCGCCGCGCACATGCCGCTGGAGGCGGTCGGCGACGGCGTCGGGCACGTCCGCGCCGAGCACGAGCGTGACCATCTCGCCGCCTGCGGCGAGCATCCGGTCCAGCACGGTCTCGGCGGTGGCGGCGAGCTCCGCGCCGATGACGGCCACGTCGCCGTCGATGAGGCCGAGGACGTCCCCGGCCTGGCAGACGCCCGCCATGGTCCACGACTGCCGCTCGGCGACGACGAGCTCGGCGTGCCGGGTGGCCCCGGCGGCGGAGGTCATGGCCACGACGTCCTCGTCGAAGCGGCGGCCGGGCTCGTGGACGGCGAGGGCGGCGATGCCCTGGACCGGGGAGCGGGTGGGGATGAGGGCGACCCGGACGCCCTCGGCGCGGGCCTGTTCGGCGGCCGCGGCGGCGGTGTGCCGCAGGTCCGCGTCGTTGGGCAGCAGCACCACCTCGCGCGCGTTGGCGCGCCGGACCGCCTGCACCAGCTCGCCGCTGGCCGGCGGCTCCCCCGGCCGTACGGCCACGACGGTCGCGCCGGCCTCGTCGCACAGGGCCGCCAGGCCCTCGCCCGGCACGACCGCGACGACGGCCCGCTGGACGGGCTCGTGGACCCGGGTGCGCTCGGTGGCGGCGGAGCCGAAGTGGGTGATGCGGACGCGGTACGGGCGCCCGGCGTCGATGCCCGCCTCGACGGCGGCGCCGGCGTCGTCCACGTGCACATGGACGTTCCACAGGCCGTCCCCGCCGACGACGACGAGGGACTCGCCCAGCGCGTCGAGGCGGGCGCGCAGCCGGGCGACGGCCGCGTCGTCCGCCTCCAGCAAGTAGATCACCTCGAAGGCGGGCCCGTCGTCCGCCGGGACGCCGGTGCCGGCCGCCTCGGCCGGGCAGCCCCCGGCGAGCCAGTCGTGGGCGGCGCGGTCGGGCGCGGCGGCGGCCCGCGCGGGGCCGGGGCCGCCCGCCAGGGCGGCCACGAGCGCGCCCAGCACCTCCACGAGGCCCTTGCCGCCCGCGTCGACGACGCCCGCCCGCCCGAGGACCTCCAGCTGGCACGGGGTGGCCGCCAGGGCGGTCAGGGCGCCCTCGTGCGCGGCGCGGGCGACGGCCGGGCCGTCGCCCGGGGTGACCTCGGCGGCCTCGGCGGCGGCCGTGGCCACCGACAGCACGGTGCCCTCGACGGGGCGGGCCACGCCCTCGTACGCCGACTCGACCGCGCGGCGCAGGGCGCGGCGCAGGAGGGCGGCGTCGTCATGGTGATCCCCGTCACCGGCCCCGTCCGCGTCACCGGCGGCGGAGAACACCTCGGACATGCCGCGCAGCAGCTGCGCCAGGATCGTCCCGGAGTTGCCGCGGGCGCCTATGAGCGCGCCGTGGGCCATCGCCCGGACGGCCTCGGCCAGGCCCGGGCGGGAGCCGGGGCCGGAAGTGGCGTGGCCGTCGAAGACGGCGTCGACGGCGCGGGCGGCGGACTCGACGGTCAGGTAGAGGTTGGTGCCGGTGTCGCCGTCCGCGACGGGATAGACGTTGATCGCGTCGATCTCCTCGCGGGCCCCGCCGAGCGCGTCGAGCGCGTGGGCGCACCAGGCGCGTACCGCATCGGCGTCGAGCTGGTGCGGCACGTGTGTCCTCCTCGGACGGTGGGAAAGCGCTGGAGCAGACTAGTCCCGAGCGGGGGCCCGGGGGACGAGCCGGGCGGAGTTCGGGCCGGTCATGGTAGTTTCGTTGTCCAGGAGCGGTCGTTGTATGCTGCTCCGGTTGCCTGATGAGAATCAGGCCATCCCCCTGGCAAGCCAGTCACCTACGACCCGGCACGCCGGGATTTCCCGTAAGTGCATCTGAAGTCTTTGGAGTGACCCGTGGCTGCCAACTGCGACGTCTGCGGCAAGGGGCCGGGCTTCGGCAACAACATTTCGCACTCGCACCGCCGTACGTCCCGTCGCTGGAACCCGAACATCCAGCGTGTGCGTGCCGTGGTCGGTCGGACGCCGAAGCGCCTCAACGTCTGCACCTCGTGCATCAAGGCCGGCAAGGTCTCGCGCTAACTAGCTAGTAGCGCGGCAGCCTCGCCGCCCCTTGAAAGCCGGTCCCCTTCGGGGGGCCGGCTTTTTGCCGTGCGCGGGTTCCGTCCGGGGGCTCCGCCCCCGGACCCCGGTCAGGGGATCGTCCACCCGTGGTCCACCGGGCCGATGCCCGCGCCCAGGGCGAACCCCGCCGCGATCGCACCCGT
Organism: Streptomyces sp. UNOB3_S3; assembly: GCF_020740895.1. Taxonomy (GTDB): domain Bacteria; phylum Actinomycetota; class Actinomycetes; order Streptomycetales; family Streptomycetaceae; genus Streptomyces. The sequence goes on from NZ_JAILXP010000033.1 coordinate 11,486, forward strand.
GACATACGTCTTCGCCGCCGCGACCGCCTCCGGCACGGAGAGGCCCTTCGCCAGCCCCGCTGCGATCGCGCTCGCCAGCGTGCACCCCGTCCCGTGGGTGTGCCGGTTGTCATGACGCGGGGCACGGAACCAGTGCGACTCCGTCCCGTCCGTCAGGAGATCCACCGCGTCGCCCTCCAGGTGCCCGCCCTTGACGAGCGCCCAGCGCGGGCCGTACGAGAGGATCGCGTCCGCCGCGCGGCGCATACCGGTCTCGGAGGCGACCTGGACGCCGGTCAGCCAGGCGACCTCGTCCAGGTTGGGGGTGGCGACCGTCGCGGCCGGCAGGAGCTTCGTGCGGACCGCGTCGCGCGCGGAGGCGGCCAGCAGGGCGTCGCCGTGCTTGGAGATGCCGACGGGGTCGACGACGACGGGGGCCGTCACCTCGTCCAGCAGGGCGGCCACGGTCTCCACGAGCTCCGCCGAGGCGAGCATGCCGGTCTTCACGGCCTCCACCCCGATGTCGTCCACGACGCTGCGGAACTGGGCCCGTACCGCCTCGGCGGGCAGTGGCCAGGCGCCCTGGACCCCGAGGGAGTTCTGCGCGGTCACCGCCGTGACCACGCTCATGCCGTGGGTGCCGAGGGCGAGCATCGTCTTCAGGTCGGCCTGGATGCCCGCACCGCCGCCGGAGTCGGATCCGGCGACGGTCAGCACGCGGGGCGGGGGTATGCGCATGCGCGCAATCTACTCGCCCGGCTCCAGGTCGTCGCCGAAGTGGTCCCAGCCGCCCGCCTTGTCCCAGGGCGCGCCGTCGACGGTGACCTGCGGGAGGGCGGAGGGGTTGACGACCTCGCCGATGATCTTCCAGCGGGCGGGAAGCTTCACGTCCGGCGGGAAGGTGGCCACGATGGCGTGGTCCTCTCCCCCGGTCAGCACCCACTGGAGCGGGTCGACGCCGACGGCCTGGCCGATGTCGTACATCTGCGTGGGCACGTCGATGGCGGCGGTGCGCAGGTCGATGCGGACCTTGCTGGCCTCGGCGATGTGGCCGAGGTCGGCGATGAGGCCGTCGCTGATGTCCGTCATGGCGGTGGCGCCGAGCGCGGCGGCGGCGGGCCCCGCGTGGTACGGGGGCTCCGGCCGGCGGTGGGCCTCGACGAAGGCGCGCGGGGAGCGGAAGCCGCGGGAGAGCACGGCGAGCCCGGCGGCGGACCAGCCCAGCCAGCCGGTGACGGCCACGACGTCGCCCGCGCGCGCCCCGGAGCGGGTGACCGGCTCGTGGTTGCGCAGGTCGCCCAGGGCCGTGATGGCGACGGTGATGGTGTCGCCGCGCACCACGTCCCCGCCGACCACGGCCGCGCCGGCGACCTGGCACTCGTCGCGGATGCCGTCCATCAGCTCGGTCGGCCAGGTGGCGGGGAGCTCGGCGGGTACGACGAGGCCCAGCAGCACGGCCGTGGGCACCGCGCCCATGGCGGCGATGTCGGCGAGGTTCTGCGCGGTGGCCTTGCGCCCGACGTCGTAGGCGGTGGACCAGTCGCGGCGGAAGTGCCGTCCCTCCAGGAGTACGTCCGTACTCGCGACGACCCGGCGGTCGGGCGCCGCGACCACCGCGGCGTCGTCACCCGGCCCGAGCCGGACCGCCGGGGTGGTGGTGAGCCGGGAGGTCAGCTCTCTGATGAGGCCGAACTCCCCCAGCTCGCCCACGGTGCCTTTCACTGAGCTCCTCCTCGGAGTGTCGGTTGCCCTGATCGTGACGTATCCCGCGCCGCGCAGGCCGCGCGGGTCTCCCCGGACCGTGCGGCGACGCGGTACCGTGGCGTCTCTTCTCCCCACATGATCCTCGAAGCCGCCCTGGAGGTTCCGTGGTACAGGCGTACATCCTGATCCAGACCGAGGTCGGCAAGGCGTCGACCGTGGCCGAAGTCATCGGAAAGATCAAGGGAGTGATCCAGGCCGAGGACGTGACCGGACCGTACGACGTGATCGTGCGCGCCGAGGCGGACACCGTGGACGAACTCGGTCGCATGGTGGTCGCCCGCGTCCAGAAGGTGGAGGGCATCACCCGCACCCTGACCTGCCCGGTGGTCCATATCTAGCTCCCCCGTATGCTCGGCCGGTGAAGTCTTCGCTCCGCCGGCCCCTCGGCCTGCCCGCCGCCGCCCTGCTCCTGGCCGTCGCGGGCTGCTCGGCGCCGGACCCGGAGGCGGGTCCGGCGGTGCCCACACCGGACGCCCGGCAGGCCGGGCCCTGCCGGGCGCTGCACCGTGCGCTGCCGGACGTCCTGGACGGGCGGAAGCGGCGTGCCGCGGAGCCCGTCTCGGACTTCACGGCGATGTGGGGCGATCCCGCGATCACGCTGCGCTGCGGGGTGACGCGTCCCAAGATCCTTACGCCCGGGACCGAACACTACAACCCCGGCGCGGACTCGGCGGATCTCGACGGGGTCACCTGGCTGCCGGAGCGGCAGCCGGACGGCAGTGTCCGCTGCACGACCGTGCAGCGGGAGGCCTGGGTCGAGGTGACCCTGCCGAAGCGCGTGGTGGGCGGCGCCGGCGACATCAGTGCGCTGACCGATCTCGCCGACGCCGTGAAGAAGACGATTCCCGAAGGAATCCTCCCGTAGCGCCCCGGGGCTGCTAGCGCAGCCCCGTGGAGCGGCGCAGCGCGGCCTGGACGAGCCGGTCGACCAGCTCCGGGTACGCGACGCCGGTCTCCTGCCACATGCGCGGGTACATGGAGATGGGCGTGAAGCCCGGCATGGTGTTGATCTCGTTGATCACGAACTCGCCGTCCTCGGTGAGGAAGAAGTCCGCGCGGACCAGCCCCTCGCAGGAGGCGGCCTCGAAGGCCTGGACCGCCAGCTCCTGGACCCGGCGGGTCTCCTCCTCGCTCAGCGGGGCGGGGACGATGCCGGAGGCGGAGTCGATGTACTTGGCCTCGAAGTCGTAGAAGTCGTGCGCGGAGACCGGGGGGATCTCGGCGGGCACGCTGGCGCGCGGGCCGTCCTCGAACTCGAGGACGCCGCACTCGATCTCCCGGCCGCGCAGCAACGATTCGACCAGGATCTTCGGGTCGTGGCGGCGGGCCTCGGCGATGGCCTCGTCCAGCCCGGAGAGGTCGTCGACCTTGGTGATGCCCATCGAGGAGCCGGCGCGCGCGGGCTTCACGAAGAGCGGCCAGCCGTGCTCGCCCGCGAAGTCCACGATCTTCTTCCGGGCGGCCGCCTGGTCGTTCTCCCACTCGCGCGGGCGGATCACCACGTACGGGCCGACCGGCAGGCCGAAGGAGATGAAGACGCGCTTCATGTACTCCTTGTCCTGGCCGACGGCGGAGGCGAGGACGCCCGCGCCCACGTAGGGGATCCCGGCGAGCTCCAGCATGCCCTGGAGGGTGCCGTCCTCGCCGTAGGGGCCGTGGAGCACGGGGAAGACGACGTCGACCTCGCCCAGCGCCTTGGGGACGGCACCGGGCTCGGTGTAGACGACCTCGCGGCTGGCCGGCGTGACGGGCAGCAGCACGCCGCCGTCGGCGGAGTCGGTGAGCTGCTCGACGCTCGGCAGCGACCGGTCGGCGATGGTCATCCGCTCGGGGTCGTCGGCGGTCAGCACCCAACGGCCGTCGGTGGTAATGCCGATCGGCAGCACGTCGTACTTGGCGCGGTCGATGGCGCGCAGCACCGCGCCTGCGGTCACCACGGAAATGGCGTGTTCGGAACTGCGGCCGCCGAAGACGACCGCGACACGCGGCTTCCGCTCAGGGCTCTGGGGGGAGGTCTCGCTGCTCATATCGCGTCGAGAGTACCTGGTGACCACGGGTGCTTCAGTGCCGCTCGGCCTTGGCGCTGCGCGACATCAGCTCCTTGAGCGCCACCATGGGCGGCTTGCCCTCGTGGACGATGCCGACGACCGTCTCCGTGATCGGCATGTCGACATGGTGACGCCGGGCCAGATCGAGCACGGACTCGCAGGACTTGACGCCCTCCGCCGTCTGCTTGGTGACCGCGACGGTCTCCTCCAGGGTCATGCCCCGGCCGAGGCAGGCGCCGAAGGTGCGGTTGCGGGAGAGCGGCGAGGCACAGGTGGCGACGAGGTCGCCCATGCCGGCCAGGCCCGCGAAGGTGTGGGCGTCGGCGCCCATGGCCAGGCCCAGCCGGGTGGTCTCGGCGAGGCCCCGGGTGATCAGGGACGCCTTGGCGTTGTCGCCGAGCCCCATGCCGTCGGCGATGCCCACGGCCAGCGCGATGACGTTCTTCACCGCGCCGCCCAGCTCGCAGCCCACCACGTCGGTGTTGGTGTACGGGCGGAAGTACGCGGTGTGGCAGGCGGCCTGGAGCCGCCGGGCGACGGACTCGTCGGGGCAGGCGACGACGGCGGCGGCGGGCTGCCGTGCCGCGATCTCCTTGGCGAGGTTGGGGCCGGTGAGCACGGCGACCCGGTCCGGGGAGACCTTGGCGACCTCCTCGATCACCTCGCTCATCCGCTTCGCGGTGCCGAGCTCGACGCCCTTCATCAGGGAGACCAGCACGGTGCCGTCGGCCAGCAGGGGCGTCCACTCGGCGAGGTTGCCGCGCAGGGTCTGGGAGGGCACGGCGAGCACGGTGAACGCGGCGTCGCGGGCGGCCTCGGCGGGGTCGGTGGTGGCCCGCACGGCGGCGGGGAGCTCCACACCGGGGAGGTAGTCGGGGTTGGTGCGGCCGGTGTTGATGGCGTCCACGAGGGCGGCGCGGCGGCCCCACATGGTGACCTCGCAGCCGGCGTCGGCGAGGATCATCGCGAAGGCGGTGCCCCAGGAACCGGTGCCGTAGACGGCGACGCGCGTCACTTGTTGTTCTCCTCCTCGGACGAGGCGTTCCCGGACGGGCTCGTGCCCGGAGCGCCGGCCGCGCGCCGGGCGGCGGCGCGGGCCTTCTTGAGGTTGTACGGCTCGGCCGGGGCGGGCTCGTCGCGCAGTTCGGCGAGGAGTTCGGTGATGGCCCTCATGATGACCTCGGTGACCTCGCGCAGCACCTCGGCGGTGGGCTCCTTGCCGTAGTACGCCGACAGGTCGACGGGCGGGCCGGCCAGCACCCGGAGGGTCTTGCGGGGGAAGAGCCGGAGCTTCTTCTCCTTGGCGTACGGCGGCATCGCCTCGTTGGCGCCCCACTGGGCGACCGGGACGACGGGCGCGCGGGTCAGCAGGGCGACACGGGCGGCGCCGGTCTTGCCCTCCATGGGCCACATGTCGGGATCGCGGGTGAGGGTGCCCTCGGGGTAGAAGGCCACGCACTCGCCCCTGTTGATGGCGTCCACGGCGGCCCGGAAGGCGGTGGCCGCGTCGGCGGACTCGCGGTAGACGGGAATCTGCCCGGTGCCGCGCAGGATCGCGCCGACGAAGCTGCCCTTGAACAGCCCGGCCTTGGCGAGGAAGCGCGGGACGCGCCCGGTGTTGTACTGGTAATGGGCGTAGGACAGCGGGTCGAGATACGAGTTGTGGTTGACGGCGGTGATGAAACCGCCGTCGGCGGGAATGTGCTCCATTCCGCGCCAGTCCCGCTTGAACAGAACCACGAGCGGCGGTTTCGCCAACACCGCCGCAAAGCGGTACCAGAAGCCGATTCTGTGGCGGGACACTCGGACACCCTTCTGTTGGAACCTGGACGTGCTTCGGGCGTGCTGCTCACCCGGGGGCCGGACAAGTGTCGCCCCGGGTACCCGGTCTGTCGAGAACGCCCCGGGGCCCGGACTTCTCAGAACACCGTAACCCCGCCCCCGGTGCCGGGCTCCGGCAGCGGGTGACAATGGGGGCCGACGCGAGGAGAGGGGACCGGGGCCGTGCTGTGGACGCTGGTGGTGCCGGTGAAACCGCCGGCGGTGGCCAAGAGCCGACTCGTGGCGGGCCCGGCGCGACTGCCGGGGCCCGAGCTGGCCCTGGCCTTCGCCCTGGACACCGTGGCCGCCGCGCTGGCCTGCGGCGCCGTGCGGGATGTGGCGGTCGTCACGGCGGATCCGCTCGCCGGGGCCGAGCTGGCGGCCCTGGGCGCCCGGGTGGTGCCCGAGCCGCCGGGCGGCGGGCTGAACGCGGCCCTGGCCCACGGCGCCCACGAGGTGCGCCGGGCCCGCCCGGACGCGGCCGTGGCCACGCTCAACGCGGATCTGCCGGCATTGCGTCCCGCCGAACTCGGGCGGGTGCTCGAATTCGCGGCCGGATTTCCCCGGGCATTTCTCGCGGACGCCGCCGGAATCGGTACGACGCTGCTGGCGGCGGCTCCCGGAAGGGAATTGTCCCCGGCGTTCGAGGGCGCCTCGCGCGCCCGGCACCGGGCCTCGGGGGCCCGGGAGATAGTCCTCGCGGGCGTGGACTCCGTGCGCCGGGACGTGGACACCGAGGAGGATCTGCGGGCCGCCCTGGCGCTGGGCGCGGGGCCGCGCACGGCGGCGGTCGCCGGCCGGGGGCGGGCCGCCGGGGCGGCCACGCCCGCGCGGGCGGACTAGGCTGCCGGTCATGCAGGCCACCGCTTACACCTTCGATCCCCAGACCCACGCCGGGAGCGTCCTCCTGGACGACGGCACGCCCGTCTCCTTCGACGGGGCGGCGTTCGACGCCGGGGGTCTGCTGATGCTGCGGCCCGGCCAGCGGGTGCGGATCGAGTTCGCGGCGCCGGCCGAGGGGGCCGGGAAGGTCCCGCCGGCGGAGCGCCGGGTGACCCTGGTGACGCTCCAGACGTTCTGAGAGACGTCACGTTCTGAGAGACGTGACGTCCTGAGAGACGTCACGGCGGCCGGGAGGGCCGGACACGCCGCGGGCCGGGCTCCCTGACGGGGAGCCCGGCCCGGCGCGTTACGCCGTACGTCCGCTGCCTTACTTCTTCTTGGCAGTGGTCTTCTTGGCGGTGGTCTTGCGCGCGGCGGTGGTGCGGGTCGTGGCCTTCTTCGCGGGCGCGGTCTTCTTCGCCGCGGCGGCCTTCTTCGCCGGAGCCGCCTTCTTCGCCACGGCCGCCTTCTTGGCGGGCGCCGCCTTCTTCGCGGTGGCCTTGGTGGCGGTGGTGGCCTTCTTGGCCGCCGTGGTCTTCTTGACCGCGGTCGCCTTCTTGGCGGCCGTCGTCTTCTTCGCGGCCGTCGTCTTCGCGGCGGTCGTCTTCTTGACGGCGGCCTTCTTCGCGGTCGCCTTCTTGGCGGTGGCCTTCTTGGCCGCGGCCTTGGTGGTGGCCTTGCCACCGGTCAGGCTGCCCTTGGGCGCCTTCTTCACGGAGACCTCGCCGGCCTTCGGGAGCTTCTTCGAGCCGCTCACCAGGTCCTTGAAGCCCTGACCCGCGCGGAAGCGCGGCACCGAGGTCTTCTTGACCCGGACGCGCTCGCCCGTCTGCGGGTTACGGGCGTAACGGGCCGGCCGGTCGACCTTCTCGAACGAACCGAAGCCGGTCACCGAGACACGGTCACCGGAGACCACCGCACGGACAATCGCGTCGAGCACCGCGTCGACGGCGTCCGCGGCCTGCTGACGGCCGCCGAGCTTGTCGGCAATCGCTTCAACGAGCTGCGCCTTGTTCACGTCTTCCCCTTCGGAGACATTGGCTGGAAAGTGCTCCAGCTTTTTCGCACGTTAGGCAGATATATACCGCAAATCAAACACGAAACGGTCTAATCACCCTTGTGCCGCAACGAACCCGACGCATCACGGAGTTCCGTGCGTGCCGGGATCTTCGGGGAAACGGCCCTCGTCGAGGTCGTTCATCAGCCGGTCCAGACGCCTTGCGGCGCCTGAGAGATCGTGCTTTGCCGAGGCCGTGATGGCCAGCAGCTGCCGGGACAGCGCCATCCGTACGCCCTCCGGGACTTGCAGTGCGCGCACCCTTGTGTGCGCTTCCTTCAGTTGGTCGGCGACGAGCCGGTAAAGCTCGAGTTGGCTGTCGCGTTCCATGCACCGATTGTGCCATCTGAGGCGAGTTGTCGCTCCACAGGGCCTCAACAAAGCGATGCGCCCCCTGTCCGAAGACAGGGGGCGCATCATGCCAAACCCTGGGTGAGCAGCGGAAATCCGGGGTCCGCGAAGGCCGTCCGAGACTGGGCCAAACGAGCCGGAATCCGTCTCAGATTCTTGCCGTGGAGGGCTTGAACGAGGGCCTGCGGGCCTCGTACGCGTCGATGTCCGCGGCGTTCCGGAGGGTCAGGTCGATGTCGTCCAGCCCCTCCAGGAGGCGCCACCGTGCGTTCTCGTCAAGGTCGAAACCGGCCGTCAGCGCGCCGGCCCGCACCTCGCGCGCCACCAGGTCGACCGTCACCGGGACGGTGGGGTCGTTCTCGGTCAGCTCCCACAGCGCCGCCACGGTCTCCTGCGGCAGAACGACGGTGAGCAGTCCGTTCTTGAGCGAGTTGCCGCGGAAGATGTCGGCGAAGCGGGACGACACGACGGTTTTGAAACCGTAGTTCTGGAGCGCCCAGACGGCGTGCTCACGGGAGGAGCCGGTGCCGAAGTCGGGGCCCGCGATCAGCACGGTGGCGCCCGCGCGCTCGGGCCGGTTCAGGACGAACTCCGGGTCCTTGCGCCACGCCTCGAAGAGCCCGTCCTCGAAGCCGTCGCGGGTGACCTTCTTCAGCCAGTGCGCGGGGATGATCTGGTCCGTGTCCACATTGCTGCGGCGCAGCGGGACGGCCCGGCCGGTGTGGGTGGTGAACGCTTCCATCGGTCAGACCTCCACGGGGGTGAGTGCGTCGGCGGCGGCTCCGGGCAGGTCGCCCGGGGCGGCCAGGTGGCCCAGCACGGCGGTGGCGGCGGCCACCTGGGGCGAGACCAGATGGGTGCGGCCGCCCTTGCCCTGCCTGCCCTCGAAGTTGCGGTTGGACGTGGACGCGGAGCGCTCGCCCGGCGCGAGTTGGTCGGGGTTCATGCCGAGGCACATGGAGCAGCCCGCGTGCCGCCATTCGGCGCCGGCCGCGGTGAACACCTTGTCCAGCCCCTCCTCGACCGCCTGGAGCGCCACCCGGACGGACCCGGGGACCACCAGCATCCGTACGCCGTCGGCGACGTCCCGGCCCTCGATGACCGCTGCCGCGGCACGCAGGTCCTCGATACGGCCGTTGGTGCAGGAACCCACGAAGACGGTGTCGACACGGATGTCGCGCAGCGCCTGACCCGGCGTCAAGTCCATGTACTCCAGCGCCTTTTCGGCTGCGAGCCGCTCGGACGGGTCGCTGTACGCGGCGGGGTCGGGGACCGCCGCGGAGAGCGGCGCGCCCTGGCCCGGGTTGGTGCCCCAGGTGACGAACGGGGAGAGCTCGGCGGCGTCGATGACCACCTCGTGGTCGAAGACCGCGTCGTCGTCGGTGCGCAGGGTGCGCCAGTAGTCGACGGCGGCGTCCCAGTCCGCGCCACGGGGGGCGTGGGGGCGGTCCTTCAGATAGGCGAAGGTGGTCTCGTCGGGTGCGATCATGCCCGCCCGGGCGCCCGCCTCGATGGACATGTTGCACACGGTCATCCGGGCCTCCATCGAGAGCTTCTCGACGGCGGAGCCGCGGTACTCGATGACGTAGCCCTGGCCGCCGCCCGTGCCGATCCGGGCGATGACCGCGAGGATCAGGTCCTTGGCGGTGACGCCCTCGGGCAGTTCGCCCTCGACCGTGACGGCCATGGTCCGAAACGGCGCCAGCGGGAGGGTCTGGGTGGCCAGGACGTGCTCGACCTGGCTGGTGCCGATGCCGAACGCGAGCGCGCCGAACGCGCCGTGGGTGGAGGTGTGGCTGTCGCCGCAGACCACGGTCGTGCCCGGCTGGGTCAGCCCCAGCTGCGGTCCCACCACATGGACGACGCCCTGCTCGATGTCGCCCAGCGGATGGAGGCGCACCCCGAACTCGGCGCAGTTGCGGCGCAGGGTCTCCAGCTGGGTGCGGGAGACCGGGTCCGCGATGGGCTTGTCGATGTCGACGGTCGGTGTGTTGTGGTCCTCGGTGGCGATGGTCAGGTCGAGCCTACGGACCGGTCGTCCCGCCTTCCGCAGTCCGTCGAAGGCCTGCGGGCTGGTCACCTCGTGGAGCAGGTGCAGATCGATGAAGAGGAGGTCGGGCTCGCCCTCGGCGCGCGTCACGACATGGTCGTCCCAGACCTTTTCCGCGAGTGTCCGTCCCATCGCCTTCTCTCCTGTGGGGTCGGTGCTGTCCGTCCAGAGTGGCGCGTCCCGGGAAAATATGAACTTGCGTTTCATAGTGTGAGACGCGAGTATCGTTGCATGGACAACAGTAGTGGCGGCTCTAGCGGTGTGGGCGTTCTCGACAAAGCGGCTCTGGTTCTGAGCGCCCTGGAGTCCGGTCCGGCGACCCTCGCCGGGCTGGTCACGGCGACCGGCCTCGCGCGTCCGACGGCCCACCGCCTCGCGGTGGCCCTGGAGCACCACCGGATGGTGGCGCGCGACATGCAGGGCCGTTTCATCCTCGGACCCCGGCTGAGCGAGCTCGCGGCCGCGGCGGGCGAGGACCGGCTCCTGGCCACGGCTGGCCCGGTCCTCACCCACCTCCGCGACGTCACGGGCGAGAGCGCGCAGCTCTACCGGCGCCAGGGCGACATGCGGATCTGCGTCGCCGCCGCGGAACGACTGTCCGGATTGCGGGACACCGTGCCCGTGGGCTCCACGCTGCCGATGAAGGCCGGCTCGGCGGCCCAGGTCCTCATGGCCTGGGAGGAGCCGGAGCGGCTCCACCGCGGCCTCCAGGGCGCCCGCTTCACGGCCACCGCGCTCTCGGGCGTACGGCGACGGGGCTGGGCCCAGTCGATCGGCGAGCGCGAGCCGGGTGTGGCGTCGGTCTCGGCACCGGTGCGGGGGCCTTCGAACCGGGTCGTGGCGGCCGTCTCGGTCTCCGGACCGATCGAGCGCCTCACGCGCCACCCCGGGCGGATGCACGCCCAGGCCGTCCTGGACGCGGCGATCCGCCTCACGGAGGCGCTGCGGCGCAACGGCTGATCATTCCCCTGGTCCTCGAGCGCCGGGCGGGCTGAATTCAGCCCGCCCGGCGCTCGAGGACCAGGGGTCCGGGGGCGGAGCCCTCGGGAAACGGTGAAAGGGCGGGACAGGGGCTCACCAGCGTTCCGCGTCCCGGGGGCCCGCCACTCGGAGGGTGAGCCGCACCAGCGAACCCCGTACCCGTACATCCAGCGATTCGCTGAGCGTCCGCGCCAGCCACAGCCCGTCCTCGGCATGGGGCTCCGCCCCCGGCGGCCGGAAGCCCGCGAAGACGGACACCGGCCCCACAGGCGCCCCCAGCAGCTCGTAGACGAGCACCCCGGGTTCCTCCCAGGCCCGCGCCGCCACCCGGGGCGCGGGCCCCGAGGCCAGCAAATACCCCGCCGCCTCGCACACGGCCAGCACCGCCAGCCCCAGCCGTTCCTCCCGCAGCCCGGCCGCCCGCGCCCGCTCACGGGCGAAGGAGCGGATCACGGCGATCCGCCCCGTGGGCCCGGTCCGCGCCGCCCCCCGCGGCACACGGACGCGCGGCGGCGGCACGGCGGCCGCGTACGCCCCCGGGTCCGTGAACTCCGCGCAGGGCGTCACCAGGCGCCCGTCCACCCGCGCCGGGTGGGTGGCCCGGGCCGCGTGGGCCACGTCACAGGGCACGGTCCGGGTGTCGTACGGGCAGATCATCCAGACCGGCAGCCCGGCCAGCAGCACATTGAGCCCCGACTCCATCCGCTTCCACTCGGCGATCTGGCGCGCGGACTTCCCGCCCCACACGGGTTCGGCCAGGATCCGCAGGCGCCGCCCGGGACGGGAGCGGTGGTCGTGGTAGCGGAGGAACGCGGACACCCGCTCCACGGGCCGGCGCCCGAAGTACGCCGTCTCGGCCGTGTCCAGCTCCCCCGCCCGCTCCCCCAGCGCCCGCCGCAGCAGTTCGATGTTGGCGGGTGTCGTGGCGGCGAGGACGGGCTCCCCCGCCGTCAGCCCGTCGAGGGCGAAGGGCACCGCCGTCGCCAGGAACTCCTCGTCCGTGCCGTAGAGGCACGCGTGGTGGACGAAACCGGTGCCGGTGCCGGTACCGGGGTCAGTCCCGCCCATGCCCGGCCCCCAGCCGGAGGCCGGGGGTGCGGTCCCAGCCCACGAGCGTGATGACCTGCCGCAGGTGCGGCCGCAGCCCGGTGAGCTCCACGGTGCAGTGGCGGGCGGCCCGGGCCCGGGCGAAGGTCATCAGCAGCCGCAGCCCGCCCAGGTCGAGGAACTCCACCCGGGACATCTCCAGGCTGACGTCGCCCCGGACCGCCGCCACGGACCGCAGGGCGTCCCGCAGACAGCGGTGGGCCCCGGCGTCGACCAGGCCCTCCAGCCGCAGCCCCTGGGGGCGGTAGGTCCGGGCGACGACCAGTTCGGGGGTGCGCACCAGCGGATCCGCCTCGACGCTCCCGGCGTGGGCGGAGGCGAGGACGGCGAGGGCCGCGGGTTCGCAGCGGCGGATGTCGTACTGACAGACGGCCAGGGCCTGACCCGCGCTGAACTCCTCGGCCAGCAGCGCCTCGTACCGCAGCAGCCGGCGGACGTCCCGTTCGTCGTGGACGGCGGCGCACAGGTCCCCGGCGATCCGCAGGGCGCGATAGCCCTCCCGGCGGGAGCGCTCGGCGGCGCTCCGCAGCCTCCGCAGCAGGGCGGCGGGCTCCAACCGCCCCCGGCCGGAGAGGACTTCCCCGAGCCGTACGACCTCGACCCGGCCCGCGGGCACCTCGGACAGCCCCGGGGGGCCGGCCGGGTTCCCGGCGCCGCTCAGATAGAGGATCTTGTCCTTGGCGTCCAGGCCCCCTCGGACGAAGTCCCGCAGAATGGAGGCCCGCTCCTCGTCCGATCCGAAGAGCAGGCACGCGTGGTCACCGGGCCGCAGATCACCGACGTGGACCATGCGGGGATTATCCCGCCGCGCCGCGAAGGGCGGAAGGACGCACAAAAAACGCCCCCCGCCGAAGCGAGGGGCGTTTCCTGTGTTTCTCTTGTACCCCCGACCGGATTCGAACCGGCGCTACCGCCTTGAGAGGGCGGCGTGCTAGGCCGCTACACAACGGGGGCTTGCTCTGTTACTGCGCTGGGGTACCAGGACTCGAACCTAGACTAAGGGAACCAGAAACCCTCGTGCTGCCAATTACACCATACCCCATGGTGGTTTTACCCAGTACCCCCGACCGGATTCGAACCGGCGCTACCGCCTTGAGAGGGCGGCGTGCTAGGCCGCTACACAACGGGGGCCCTAGCGACTCCTGTCCGGGTTTCCCCCTTCAGGAATCAGTACCCCCGACCGGATTCGAACCGGCGCTACCGCCTTGAGAGGGCGGCGTGCTAGGCCGCTACACAACGGGGGCCCTAGCGACTCCTGTCCGGGATTTCCCCTTCAGGAATCAGTACCCCCGACCGGATTCGAACCGGCGCTACCGCCTTGAGAGGGCGGCGTGCTAGGCCGCTACACAACGGGGGCTCGCACTGCGCTTCTACTTCTTCACTCGCTCCCCCACTTTATCAGTGGTTTTTCGAGAGAATTTCGCAGAAGAATTCTCAGAATTCAGAATTCTTTGCTGGGGTACCAGGACTCGAACCTAGACTAAGGGAACCAGAAACCCTCGTGCTGCCAATTACACCATACCCCACCGCAACTCCACCCCCCGTAAGGGGTCTTGTCCGGCTCGCGCCCTCCGCTCCGGCCTCTCGGCCCTCCCGGGCGGCGCAGGAAGAACATTACCCGAAGGTGGACTGGGGTCCAAAATCGATAACCCGCCTGGTGGCCGGGCGGCCGTACGCACCCCGTACGCCAGGGGCCCGGCGGCCTTCCGGGAAGGCTGCCGGGCCCCTGGTGACGGGACGAGCGGGCGTCAGCCGGCCAGCTTGGCCAGGGCGGCGTCCACGCGGGCCAGGGTGCGCTCGCGGCCCAGGATCTCGAGGGACTCGAAGAGCGGGAGGCCGACCGTGCGGCCGGTGACGGCCACGCGGACGGGCGCCTGGGCCTTGCCGAGCTTCAGGCCGTGCTCCTCGCCCGCCGCGACGACGGCGGCCTTGAGGGCGTCGGTGTTCCACTCCGCCTCGGCCAGCTTCTCGCGGGCGGTGCGCAGCAGGGCGTCCGAGCCCTCCTTCATGGCCTTGGTCCAGGACGCCTCGTCCTCGACGGGCTGGTCCAGGAAGAGGAAGTCGACGTTGGCCGTGATGTCGGAGAGGACGGTCAGGCGGGTCTGGGCGTGCGGGGCGATGGCTTCCCAGGCGGCCCGGTCGAAGTTCTCGGGGGCCCAGTTGGCGTGCGGGGCCTTCAGCCAGGGCTCGCAGGCCTCGGCGAACGCCTTCACGTCGAGACGGCGGATGTGGTCGGCGTTGATCGCCTCGCACTTCTTGAGGTCGAAGCGCGCCGGGTTGGCGTTGACGTCCTCGATGTCGAACGCCGCCACCATCTCGTCCATCGTGAAGATGTCCTGGTCGGCGGAGAGGGACCAGCCGAGCAGCGAGAGGTAGTTGAGCAGGCCCTCGCGGAGGAAGCCGCGCTCCCGGTAGAGGTTGAGGGAGGACTGCGGGTCGCGCTTGGAGAGCTTCTTATTGCCCTCGCCCATCACATACGGCAGGTGGCCGAAGGACGGGGTGGTGCCGTTGCCGACGCCGATCTCGGCGAGCGCCTTGTAGAGGGCGATCTGGCGCGGGGTGGAGGACAGCAGGTCCTCGCCGCGCAGCACGTGGGTGATCTCCATCAGCGCGTCGTCGACGGGGTTGACGAGCGTGTAGAGGGGGGCGCCGTTGGCACGGACGATGCCGTAGTCCGGAACGTTCTCCGGGGTGAAGGTCAGCTCGCCGCGCACCAGGTCGTTGAAGGTGATCGGCTCGTCGGGCATCCGGAAGCGGACGATGGGCTCGCGGCCCTCGCGCTCGTACGCCTCCTTCTGCTCCGCGGTCAGCTCGCGGCAGGTGCCGTCGTAGCCGGAGGGCTTGCCGGCGGCACGGGCGGCCTCGCGGCGGGCGTCCAGCTCCTCGGTGGTGCAGTAGCAGCGGTAGGCGTGGCCGGCGTCGAGCAGCTTCTTCGCGACGTCCTTGTAGAGGTCCATGCGCTGCGACTGGCGGTACGGCGCGTGGGGGCCGCCCACCTCGGGGCCCTCGTCCCAGTCGAGGCCCAGCCAGCGCATGGCGTCCAGCAGCTGCTGGTACGACTCCTCCGAGTCGCGCGCCGCGTCGGTGTCCTCGATGCGGAAGACGAGGGTGCCGCCGTGGTGGCGGGCGAACGCCCAGTTGAAGAGGGCGGTGCGGACCAGGCCCACGTGGGGGTTGCCGGTCGGCGAGGGACAGAAACGTACGCGGACGTTCGCGTTAGCCACGCTTGATCACCTTGTTGGTGAGAGTGCCGATGCCTTCGATGGTGACGGCGACCTCGTCGCCGACGTTGAGCGGTCCGACTCCGGCCGGGGTGCCCGTGAGGACGACGTCGCCGGGGAGCAGCGTCATCGCCTCGGTGATGTGGACGATGAGGTCCTCGATGGAGCGCACCATGTCGCTCGTACGGCCCAGCTGGCGCTGTTGGCCGTTCACGGTGCACATGATGCCGAGGTCGCCGGGGTCGAGCTCGGTCTCGACCCAGGGGCCGAGCGGGCAGGAGGTGTCGAAGCCCTTGGCCCGGGCCCACTGCTTCTCGCGCTCCTGGACGTCGCGCGCGGTGACGTCGTTGGCGCAGGTGTAGCCGAGGATGACGTCCTTGACGCGCTCGCGCGGGACCTCGCGGCACATGCGGCCGATGACGACGGCGAGCTCGGCCTCGTGGTGGAGCTCGCTGGAGAAGGAGGGGTAGGCGATGGCGTCGCCGGGGCCGATGACGGCGGTCGAGGGCTTGAAGAAGGTGATCGGCGCCTCGGGACGGCCTTGATCGTCAAAGATGGCGTTGCCCAGCTCCGCGGCGTGCTCGGCGTAGTTGCGGCCGACGGCGACGACCTTGTTGGGCAGCACGGGCGGCAGCAGCCGGACCTTGCTCAGCGGGATCTTCTGCCCGGAGCGCTCGAATTCCGCGAAGGGGTGCCCCTTGATGATGTCGAGAACAGGGCCGCCTTCGGTGGAGGCGTCCCCCTCGACGACGCCGAAAGCGACGTTTCCGTCGATGGAGAACCTGGCGATGCGCACGGGAAGCTTCTTCCCCTTTGTGTCGTGATGAGCCGGAGTCTGACGCCCCAGGCTATCGCGGGGGGCGTGCGCGACCCGTGCGCCGCCGTGGTCCGGACGGGGTCAGCCGCCCGAGGGGGTCACTCCGCGGGGACGGCCACGGCGGGCGCGACGATCAGGACCGTGCGGCGCGGGTTGGCGGTGACCGCCGGCAGCTCCAGGACGTGCTCGCGGCGGTCGGTGTCGGCCACGCGCAGCGTTTCGGCGTCCTTCAGGTGCGCGAGCGTGGTGCGACGGGGGTTGGCGGTCTGCCGGGACGGACGAGCCGACGGTGCGGTCTTCACTTGGGGGCCTCGCGTTATCGATCTCTGGGGCGTTGACTGGACGTTTTCGCCGCCTGTGCAAAGGACCAGGCTACGGCGCGCCTATCCCCAGCCGCTGGCCGGACGAGTCATGAGCTCCTTGTGAGTTTGCTCACGAAGCAACCGAAAAATACGGCATACCGGGCAGCGATTCCACCTCCACGAAACGGACATTGCCGGGCTGAACCTGACGTTCCGCTCCTGATCATGGCGACTGGGACAGCCGGAGCACTCCGGGGTGAGCCGTGCGACTCATAGCAATAAGTCCGACATAAAGGGCGCAATCTTCTACGATCCGTCACCGCTTCCCTCACCCTGGGTCACGGCCTATGCCACCCGCCCCACCGGCCTTGTTGGGAGATCCGGCACTGTGCTGGAATTCCGGGGACCGCCAGGGGGGCACCGCGGTCCCCCCACGACTCGACACCGTCCCTCCGCTTCAAACCGGTGGGACGCCTGGTCCAGAGGTTGCGACGCTAGTGCAGGGACGTTTCAAGAGGGATGGCAGCGCTGCGCCGGAGCAGGAGCCGCGCGGTGCGACCGACCGCGGCACGCCCGCCGGCCCGCCGGTCGACACGGCGAACGGTGGCGAGCCCGCCGGGAAGCCGAAGAAGGATGGCCCCACGGGGCCGGGCTCGCGAATAGCCCTGCGCAACTGGCGAATCAGCACCCGTCTGATCTCGCTGCTCGCCCTTCCCGTCGTCGCGGCGACCACACTGGGTGCTCTGCGTATTGACGACGCCCTCGTCAACGTCGACCAGCTCGACCACATGAAGCTCCTCACGGAGATGACCGGTAAGGCGACCCAGCTCGCCGACGCCCTCCAGGAGGAGCGCGACCGGTCGGCGGGCCCGCTCGTCCATGGCAACCCCAAGAACGACGACGAGGTCGTCGCGCCGCGGCAGAAGACCGACCGCGCCGCCGACGCGTTCCGCAGCACGACCAAGAAGGTCAAGCCGAACGACCCGACGATGGTCGGTGTGCAGACCACCCTTGTCGACATCACCAAGCAGCTCGACAAGATCAAGACCATTCGCGCCAACGCCTACGACGACAAGGCGTACATCGCGCAGACGATCAACAACTACAACGCGCTGATCACCTCCCTGCTGTCGCTGTCCCAGGACATGGCCCAGGCCACCAGCAACAGCGACATGATCACCTCGACCCGCGCGCTGGCGACGTTCTCCTCCGCCAAGGAGTTCGCGTCCATCCAGCGAGCCCTGATCAGCGCCGCGCTGGCCAACCCCAAGGGCGCCTCGCTCACGGCCAACGACCACCAGTACGGCAAGTCGGCCCTGGACAACGAGGAAGAGGCCCTGCGCCACTTCACCGCCATCCGCGGCGGTGACTCGGCCGGCCTGCTGAAGGCCCTCAACGGTGGCGACACCAACGTCACCTCGGCCAACACGTTCGCCGAGCGCGCCTTCGGCAACAACGTCGACGCGCTGAAGAACGAGAAGACCAGTTACCGCGACTGGTACGACCAGGACAGCGTCAAGCTCGAAGAGATGGCGAAGATCGAGCAGACGCTGCTGTCCCAGATGGACCAGAAGGCCCTGGAGCTTCGCGACGAGGCCAACCAGGAAGCCATCCTCAACGGTGCCCTCATCGTCCTCGTTCTGGGCATCTCCCTCGTCGGCGCCTTCGTCGTGGCCCGGTCCATGGTGCGGTCGCTGCGGCGACTGCAGGACACCGCCCAGAAGGTCGCCCAGGAGCGTCTGCCCGAGCTCGTCAAGCAGCTGTCCGAGACCGACCCGCAGGACGTCGACACGTCCGTGGAATCCGTCGGTGTGCACAGCCGGGACGAGATCGGCCAGGTGGCCAAGGCCTTCGACCACGTGCACCAGGAGGCCGTCCGCCTCGCCGCCGAGCAGGCCCTGCTCCGTGGCAACGTCAACGCGATGTTCACCAACCTCTCGCGTCGCAGCCAGGGCCTCATCCAGCGTCAGCTGTCCCTGATCTCCGAGCTCGAGAGCCGCGAGGCCGACCCGGACCAGCTGTCCTCGCTGTTCCGCCTGGACCACCTCGCGACCCGTATGCGCCGTAACGGTGAGAACCTCCTCGTCCTCGCGGGTGAGGAGCCCGGCCGCCGGTGGACCCGGCCCGTGCCGCTCGTCGACGTCCTCCGCGCCGCCGCGTCCGAGGTGGAGCAGTACGAGCGCATCGAGCTCAGCGGCGTGCCCCCGACCGAGGTCGCCGGCCGCGTCGTCAACGACCTCGTCCACCTCCTCGCCGAGCTGCTGGAGAACGCGACGTCGTTCTCCTCCCCGCAGACCAAGGTCAAGGTCACCGGTCACGCCCTGCCCGACGGCCGGGTGCTGGTCGAGATCCACGACACCGGCATCGGCCTCTCGCCCGAGGACCTCGCGGCGATCAACGAGCGGCTGGCCTCGCCGCCCACCGTGGACGTCTCCGTCTCCCGGCGCATGGGTCTGTTCGTGGTCGGCCGTCTGTCCCTGCGACACGGCATCCGCATCCAGCTCCGCCCGTCCGACTCCGGCGGCACGACCGCGCTCGTCATGCTCCCGGTCGACGTGGCCCAGGGTCACAAGCAGCCGGCCCCCGGCACCCCGGGCGCGCCCGGTGGCGCCCCGGCCGCGGGCGCCGGCCAGCAGCGCCGTCAGGTGCCGCCGCCCGGCGGCGGCCCGCGCCCGGCGATCGTGCCGCGCGGCAACAACGGCCCCGCCGGTCCCGGCGGCCCCAGCGGCGGTGCCGCCGCGGGCAGCCTCTTCGACACCGCTC
>NZ_JAILXP010000330.1 GCF_020740895.1 Streptomyces sp. UNOB3_S3
CCCCCGCGCCGGTGCCGCCGTCGCCCAGGGCTCCGGGCGCCGCCCCGTCGGGCCCCAGCGCGCGGGCGAGGCCGGAGCGGGGGTCGGCCCCGAAGGGTGAAGTGGTCACTGCGGTCGTCCCGTCCGGCGGGCGCACGACGGCAGGCCACCGCCCACCGAGGTCGATTGCCCGTACGGGCACATTCCTGGGCAGGGCTCCCGGGTGTGCGACCGCAGGAACGATCACGGCGACGCGGAGGGAATCGTCTACATCGCGGTAGACAGTGCCCGTGTTTGTCGGCATGCTTGACGTCGGCCGGGGCGCCGCGGCCGGCCGTGCCCGCTCGTCCTCCTGGAAAGGGCCCGTGACGTTGTCCCCCTCCTCGCTCGTGACGGCCGCACCGCTGGCCGTCAACGTCCTCGACGCCCGGTCGCTCCTCGCCGCCTTCGGAGTCCTCGGGGTCGGCATCGTGCTGTTCGCCGAGACGGGGCTGCTGATCGGCTTCTTCCTGCCCGGGGACTCCCTGCTGTTCACGGCGGGCCTGCTGTGCACGGGAGCCTCGGGCACGGGCGTGCGGCTGTCGCTGGTGCCGCTGCTGATCTCGGCCGCCGTGGGCGCGCTCGCCGGGTCGCAGTGCGGCTATCTGCTGGGGCGGAAGGCGGGCGGCGCCCTGCTCGCCCCCGGCCGCTCGGCGCGCCTGCGCGAGGGGGCGGAGCGGGCGGAGGCCCTCCTCCAGCGCTACGGGCACGCGAAGGCCATCGTGCTGGCCCGGTTCGTGCCCGTGGTGCGCACGGTGCTCAACCCCATGGCGGGCGCCCTGCGGGTGCCCGCGCGCACCTTCACCGTGTGGCAGGTGGCCGGCGGCCTGGTGTGGACGATGGGGCTGATCCTGGGCGGCTACGCGCTCGGTTCGTCCGTCCCGAACGTCGACCGCTATCTCCTGCCGGCCGTCGCCGTGATCGTCGGCGTGTCGCTCGTCCCGGTCGCGGCCGAGCTGTACCGCTCCCGCCGGACGGCGGCGCGGCGGCGGAGCGAGGCGTCGGAGAGCCGGTAACGCGTCCGGCTCACCCGCGTTCTCCCCGCCGGGTGCGTCGTGGCGGGGCGTTCAGAGTGTGCGTTCCACGCTCCACAGCGGCAGGCGCGCGAAGAAGGTCACGGCCTCCTCGCGCCAGTGGGGGTGCCACGAGGCGGCTTCGGCGGAGGCTTCCCCGGCGTAGCGGCGCATGTCCGAGCGGAGCTTGTCCTCGACGCCCCGCTGCCGGGCGATCCCGCGGACGCGGTCGACGGTCGCGGCCGAGCAGTGGGGGTCGCCCAGCGCGGACTCGACGACGGCCCGTTCGTCGCCGGTGGTGGCGGCCAGGACAGCGCGGAGGGCGTAGCTGCGGCGGCCGGCGCGGAGGTCGGAGCCCGAGGGTTTGCCGACGACGCCCTCGTCGCCGAACAGGTCGAGGTAGTCGTCGCGCATCTGCTCGTAGATCCCGACCAGTGTCGCGTAGCGGCGCAGCCGCCCGTCGTGGCGGGCGGGGTCCTCGCCGGCGGCCAGGAGGCCCAGGCGCAGGGGCGCGAGGATGGAGTAGCGGGTGGTCTTGTAGTCGGTGACGGTGTGGAGGAGCTCCTCGCTGGGCATCGCCTCGAAATCCCGTTCCAGGTCGATGATCTGACCGGTGACCGTGTCCGCCGCCGCGTCCATCTGCACCCGCAGCATGGCCTGGAGCGCTCCGGCGGGGACGTCGGCGTCCAGGAGGACGCGCAGGGACAGGAAGGCTGCGAGGTCGCCGGCCAGGACGGCGAGGCCCAGCGCGGTCTGTTCGTGCCCCGGGAACTCCTCGCGGTAGGCGTAGTACGTCGAGGGGCCGCCGCGGCGGACGGGGGCGTCGTCGATGATGTCGTCGTGGATCAGCCCGTGGGTCTGGAGCAGTTCGACGCTGAGGGCGGCCTCGTCCAGGCCGGGCACGTCGTCGGCGGTGACCAGCCGGGCGGCCTCGTACAGGAGGGCGACGCGCAGGCGTTTCCCGCCGCGCAGGGAGAGGTCGCGCAGCAGGTCGAGGCAGCGGGGGGTGAAGCGGCTCAGCGCCGGTGTGCCGAGGTCGTCCGCCAGGGAGTCGAAGTACGTCTCGAACCGGGCGTTGAACCGGTGCCGGTGTCCGGCGACGCGTTCGAGGGCGGTGGCCGTGGCGGTGTCGTTCATGAACGACATTGTCCGCGAGTGCGGGGCGTGCCCCGCACTCGTCCGGCGGCGCCGGGCCCGGAGGGGGTCAGTTGGCGGGGGCGTACGGCCCGTAGGCGTTGTCGCGCGGCTGGCTGTCCAGGGCCAGGAACACCAGCAGGACGATGGTCCCGACGATCGGGATCAGGCTGATCAGCAGCCACCAGCCGGTGCGGTCGGTGTCGTGCAGCCGGCGGACGCTGACGGCGAGGCCGGGCAGGAGCACGGCGAGGCTGTAGAGGAGCCCGAGGACGGGGCTCGTGCCGAGCGCGGAGTCGACGATGGCCAGCAGGATGCCGATGATGAAGTTGATCAGGGTGAACATCCAGAACTCCGGGCGGCGCGCCCGCCCGCTGAACGTCGCGTATCGCTTGAGCACGTCCACGTACCAGTGCACTTGGTCCCCCTGGAAGCGCGACGGGCCCGGTCCTCGTCGACCGGGCACTCATGCCGAACGTAGGGCGCCCAGGGGGGTTGGTCAATGGCGCCCGGTGCGGCCGCGGCGTGCTCATCGCTGCCGCTCGCCCGAGGCGAAACGGGAGACGATCAGGGCGACGATGATGATGACGCCGTTGAGGAACTGGTTCCACAGCGGCGGGACGCCCGCGAGGGTCATGACGTCGACGACGAGCTGAAGGGTGAGCACACCGGTCAGGGCGCCCGTCAGGGTGCCCCTGCCGCCGTCGAGGCTCACTCCGCCGATGACGGTGGCGGCGAAGACCTGGAAGATCCAGCCGCTGCCCTGGTTCGCGGACACCGAGCCGTAGTGGCCGGTGTAGAGGACGCCGGCGAAGGCGGCGAGCAGCCCGGCCAGGACGAGGACGACGCCGGTGACGCGGTCCACGCGGATGCCGGCGGTGCGCGCGGCCTCGGCGTTGCCGCCGATGGCGTACAGGGCCCGGCCGTGCCGGAGCCGGCCGAGGGCGCAGCCGCCGGCGAGGTAGAGCAGGCCGGTGAGCCAGACGGCGGCGGGGACGCCGAGCCACGCGGTGCGGCCGAGGTAGGTGAAGGACGCGGGCAGGTCGATGATGGACTGGCCCCGGGACAGGGCGATCTGAAGGCCGCGCAGCATGGTGAGCCCGCCGAGGGTGACGATGAAGCCGTTGAGCCGCAGCCCCAGGATCAGGGCGGCGTTCAGCGCGCCGACGAGCGCGCCCGCGAGGAGGCACAGGGGTACGGCGAACGCTCCGGGGAGCAGGCCGAGTCCGCTGAAGCGGCCGCCGTCGGCGGGAAGGACCACCCACAGGGCCACGACCGGGGCGGCGCCGATGGTGGACTCCAGGGAGAGGTCCATGCGTCCGGCGATCAGGACGAGTGCCTGGGCCAGGACCAGCAGCCCGAGTTCGGTGGACTGCTGGGCGACGCCGATCAGGTTGTCGGTGGTCAGGAAGGCGGGCGAGGCGATGAAGCCGGCCACCCCGGTGAGCAGCAGCACGGGCACCAGGGACAGCCGCCGCAGCCGGCCGGGGCCGGCCGTCACGTCGCTTCCCCTTCCGTGTCTCCGGTGATGCCTTCCATGGCGGCGACGAGTCGTTCGTCGCTCCAGCCGGTGGCGAGGGCGGCGGTGATCCGGCCCTCGCGCATGACCAGGACCCGGTCGCACATCCGCAGGTCGTCCGGTTCGTCGGAGACGATCAGGGCGGCGGCGCCGTCGGTCACGGCCCGCCGGATCCTGCCGAGCAGGAACTCCTTCGCGGTGACGTCGACGCCGTTGGCGGGCCGGACGGCCACCAGGACCCGGGGGTTGGTGGCCAGCGCCCGGGCGACGACGACCTTCTGCTGATTGCCGCCGGACAGGGCGGAGACGGGTGTCGTGAGCGCGGGCGTGACGATGGCCAGGTCCTCGACGAGGGCTCCGGCGAGGGCCCGGACCCGGGCGGGGCGGAGCGTGCCGAAGGGGCCGAGCCGGGCCCCGGCCGTGAGGGTGACGTTCTCGTCCACGCCCCGGCCGGGCACCAGGCCCTGGCGGTGCCGGTCCTCGGGCACCAGGCCGACCCCGGCCGCCACGGCGCCCGGTACGTCGCCGCCGCGCAGGGCCCGTCCCGCCACCTCGACGCGCCCGGCGCGGAAGCGGTGGAGGCCCGCGACGCCCTCCCCCACCCGGACATTGCCGCTGACGGCGGAGCCGGCCAGCCCCACGGCCTCCCCGGCGCGCACGGTGAGGGACACCCCGTGGCAGGCGCCGGGCAGGGTCAGGCCGTCGACGGACAGCAGCACCGGGGCGTCCCGCCGGGCCACCGCCGGTGCGTGCCCGGTGGGCGCCCGTCCTTCCGGGGTCCCGGTCATGGCCGCCACCAGGGTGTCCCGGCCGAGCCCGGCCACCGGGGCGGTCAGCGCATGGCGGCCGTCCCGCAGGACGGTGACGCGGTCGCACAGGTCGTGGACCTCCCGCAGGTGGTGCGAGATGTACAGGAACGCCACGCCCTGCCGGCGCAGGTCCCGCAATCTGGTGAAGAGGCGGTCGATACCCGGGGCGTCGAGGGCGGCGGTCGGCTCGTCGAGGACGACGAACCGGGTGCCGAAGGACAGCGCGCGGGCGATCTCCACGAACTGCCGCTGTACGACGGTGAGGTCACCGGCCCGGGACACCGGGTCGAGGTCCACGCCGTACGCCCCGAGGAGTTCCGCCGCCCGCCGGCGCAGGTGCTTCCAGCGGATGGGGCGCAGGGCCGAGGCGCTCTGGCGGTTGAGGAAGAGGTTCTCGGCGACGGTGAGTCCGGGAAGGATGGTGGAGCGCTGGTGGACGCAGGCCACGCGGGAGCGCCAGGCCGGGGTGTCGCCGTAGGCGGGCGCGGCCCGGCCGTCGAACCGCAGGGTGCCCGTGTCGGGTTTCGCGAGGCCCGTGAGGAGCGAGACGAGCGTGGACTTGCCCGCGCCGTTGCGGCCGACCAGGGCGTGGGACTCGCCCGGCAGCACGGCGAGGCGCACGTCGCGCAGCGCGACGGTGGCCCCGTAACGCTTGGAGACGCCGATCGCCTCGGCCACCGGTGTCCCGTCCGCCGTGGTGTCGTTCTCCGCCGGGGTCATCGGCCGACGCTGTTGCCCCACAGCGTTTTGTCGTCGACGTTGTCCGTGGTCACCAGGGGGGCGGGCAGCTGGTCCTCCAGGCCGTTGGGCAGGGCGACGATGGTGGAGCGGTGGTCGGTGGGGCCGGGGGCGAAGGTCTTCCCGGCGAGCGCGGCGCGGGCGTAGTACAGGGCGTACCGGGCGTACAGGTCGGCGGGCTGGGAGACGGTGGCGTCGATCTGTTTCCTGCGGATGGCGTCCAGTTCCTGGGGGATGCCGTCGTTGGAGACGATGGTGATGTGGCCGGGTTGTCCGGCGGCTTTGAGCAGGCCCTTCTGCTGGAGGAGCGCCAGGGTGGGCTGGAGGAAGACGCCGCCGGCCTGCATGTAGACGCCGTCGAGGTCGGGGTGCTGGGCCAGCAGGCCCTGGAGCTTGGCGGAGGCGACGTCGCCCTTCCAGTCGGTGGGCAGCTCGAAGACCCTGATGCCGGGGTGGTTCTTCTTCATGCAGGTGGCGAAGGCCTCGGAGCGGTCGCGCCCGTTGACGGAGTCCAGGGAGCCCTGGAGTTCGGCGACCTTTCCCCTGCCGCCGAGCCGTTCGCCGAGGAAGCGGCAGGCGGTGGTGCCGTAGGCGCGGTTGTCGGCGCGCACGACCATGTAGACCGGTTCCTTGTCGGGCCGGGTGTCGACGCTGACGACGGGGATCCTCCGGGCGGCGAGCTCCTTGAGCGCGGCGGCGACGGCGCCGGTGTCCTGGGGTGCCATGACGACGGCCTTCGCGCCGGTGTCGCGGAACACCCGTATGTTGGCGACCAGCCGGGTGACGTCGTTCTGGGAGTTGCTGACGGGCAGCAGATTCGCGCCCGCGCCCGCTGACTTGATGTAGGCGGCGTAGGAGTTCCAGAAGTCGGAGTCGGAGCGCGGCAGGTCGACGCCGATGGGGCTGTCGCCGGGGCCGTCTCCCGTCACGGCTGTGCCACCGCCGCGCCCGCAGGAGACGGCCAGTGCCACGGCGGCGAGCGCCACCGCGGCCGTACGCGCCCTGGTGAGCCTCATGTCGCCGACGCCCTCCCTCCGGCCGGGCCCGCACCCCGGTGCGGCACCGGCCGATCGCCCCCGGCGGGTCCGGGGTTCGCGGTCCGGAAGGTTCGATCGTGGCGCCGGACGGGGCGGTGGGGGAGGTCATTTGCGGCCGATGTGATCAGCCTTCCGGCGGGTGGATCCGGCCGGTTCGCCCATGGCGGGACACGGCCGGGCCGCCCTCGCGACGCGGCGCGCCGGCCCGCGCCCCGGGGGTGTTCCGGGCGGCGGTCCGGCGCGCCTGGACCGGCCGGCCGTCGACGGGCTCGTCGTCGACGCCGTCTCGGTGGTGTCACTCCTCCTCGGCGGTCACGGCGGTGTCCGTGCACGGCCAGAAGCCGGTGTCGGCCTGCTCGGCCTCCAGCATCTGGAGGGCGGTCACGTCATGCGTCATCTCATGTCACCTCCTTCGCGAGCGGTGCGGTGGGTGCTCGCCCGGCCGTCGTGCCCGCGCCGGTGAGCGTTCGGGGCAGCCACAGGCGGGGACCCCCGTCCCGCAGCCGCAGCAGGAAGGCGAGCACGCCGGCGAGCCCGGTGCCGTAGTCGGCGTGGACCGACGTCCAGGTCTCGTCGGGGGCGAGGACACGCCCGGCCCGCAGGGTGTGCCGGGCGTGGAGAGCGCCGGCGAGGTCCTCGGCCCAGTCGCGGTGGCGCTGTTCGCCGCGCGCCTCGGCGAGGTCGAGGAGGAACTCGCCGTCGCCGGCCAGGCCGTGGCACTGGGCGGTGCCCGCGTGCCGGCGGGAGCGGTGGGCCGCGACCGCCGCCCGGACGGCTCCGTCGAGGAACGCGGTGTCGCCGGTCGCGCTCCACATGCGCAGCAGGAAGGTGCCGATGCCGGACGATCCGCTGCACCAGGTGGTCCGGCGGGGGCCGCCGGAGGGCCCGGCGGGCCAGTACGCGGCGTCGTCGGTCACGTCGGCGGCGGCGAGGAGGGTGCGGGCGGCGGCGTCGGCCAGCGCGAGGTGGTCGCCGTCCCCGGTGGCCAGGCCCACGGCGAGCAGGGACGCGCCGACGCCGGCGGTGCCGTGGGCGAAGCCGTAGTGGACGACCTCGGCGGGGTCCGAGAGGCAGCCGGGCGGAACGGGCCAGAGCAGGCGTCCGGCACGGCGGGTGGCCGCCGAGGCCAGCGCGGTGGCGGCGGCGCGGGCCCGGTCGAGGAAGTCGCCGGCCCCGGTGGCCTCCCAGAAGCGGAGCTGGGTCAGGGCCGCTCCGGCGGTGCCGTGGCACACGTCGGGGTTGGGCCACGCGAGGGGCACGCGGCGGGCGAGCGCCGCCGCGGCGTCGGCCAGGGCCGGGTCGTCCAGGGCCTCCGCGGCGTCGAGGAGGGCCCACGCGGTGCCGGAGCGGCCGAAGTGGAGGCCCGGCAGGACGCGTGGCTCGCGCCCGGCGTGGCGGGTGATCCACGCGGCGGCCGCGGCGGTGGCCTCGCGCACGGCGGGGTCGGCGGTGGTGCGGCAGGCCCGTGCCAGGACGCCGAGGACACCGGCGGCGCCGTGCTGGACGTTGAACGCGTCGCTCGTCGCGCCGTAGGGCGACGGCGGCCAGAGCCGGTCCGTGCCGTCCGGGTCCATGGTCGCGAGGAGATGTGCCAGGCAGCCGTCGGTGAGCGGGGCCAGGTCCGGCCGTGACACCGGGGCCGCGGGCCGCGGCGGCTGTCCGGTGAGGGCGCGGCGGACGTCCGCGAGGCCGGGGCGCCGGGCCGGTTCGGCGCGCAGCAGGGCGAGGGCGGG
>NZ_JAILXP010000331.1 GCF_020740895.1 Streptomyces sp. UNOB3_S3
GACGGGGTGCGGTTGCTCATGGGGGCCAGGGTAGGCGGTTCCCCGGGGTCGCCTCTCCGGCCTACTTGCCCAGCACCGCCTGCATGACCTTCTTCGCGATGGGGCCGGCCAGCTTGCCGCCGGAGATCTCGTCGTCCGGGACGCTGTCGTCCGGGTCGATCATCACGGCGACGGCCACGGGCGAGCCCTCGTCCGTCTTCGCGTACGAGATGAACCAGGCCAGGTTCTTCTGGTCCTTGCCCCGCTCCGCGGTGCCGGTCTTGCCGCCGACGGTGACGCCGTCGATGAGGGCGGCCTTGCCGGTGCCCTTGGTCGCGGTGTCCTCCATCATCTGCTGGACCTTCTTGGCGATCTCGGGGGAGACGGCCTCGGACATCACCTCGGGCTTGTGCTTCTCGACCGTCTTCAGGTCCGGGTCGCGCAGTTCCTCGACCATGTAGGGCTTCATCAGCTTGCCGTCGTTGGCGATCGCGGCGGTCATCATGGCGACCTGGAGCGGGGTGGCGGTCAGGCTGCCCTGGCCGATGCCGGCCATGGCGGTCTGGGACTTGTTGATGTCCTTGGGGAAGGTGCTGGCGCTCGCCCGGACCGGGGTGAAGGGCTCCTGGTTGAAGCCGAACCTCTCGGCCATCGAGCGCATCTTGTCCTGCCCCAGGTCGGAGCTGGCCTTGCCGTAGACGGTGTTGCAGGAGTTCTGCATGGCCACGTTGAGGGAGGCGTTCTTGCAGGGGGCCAGGGGGTTCTGGTTGGGCAGCCTGGTCACCGTGCCGGGCATGACCCAGGGGTCGGGGGAGTCCGTGGGGGCGTTGATGTCCGAGTAGAGGCCGTTCTCCAGGGCCGCGGCCGCCGTCACGATCTTGAAGGTGGAGCCGGGCGGGTAGGTCTCACGCAGCGCCCGGTTGTTCATCGGCTTGTCCGGGTCCTTCTGGAGCGCGTCCCAGGCGGCCTTGTCCTTCTTGCTGTTCCCGGCGATCGTCGACGGGTCGTACGAGGGGGTGGAGGCCAGCGCGAGGATCTTGCCCGTCCGGGGGTCGAGGGCGACGACGGCGCCCTTGCGGTCGCCCAGGCCCTCGTAGGCGGCCTTCTGCGCCTTGGGGTCGATGGTGGTGACGACATCGCCGCCACGGGCCTTCTTGCCGGTGAGCATGTCGGCGGTGCGCTGGAAGAACAGCCGGTCGTCGGTGCCGCTGAGCAGCTTGTTGTTGACGCCTTCGAGATAACTGCTGCCGTAGCCCTGGGAGAAGAAGCCCGTGATCGGGGCGTACATCTTCCCGTCGGTGAAGGTCCGCTTGTACTTCAGGTCGCCGCCGGTCTCCTCGGAGCCGGTGACCGGCCGGGCGCCGACGATGATGTTGCCGCGCGGCTGGGAGAAGCTCGCGATCGCGACGCGCCGGTTCTTCTCGTGGTTGGACAGCTCGTCGCCGCGGACGAACTGCACCCAGGTCGCCCTGACGAGCAGGGCGAGCACGAGTATTCCAGTGAATACCGCTATGTGGCGGACGGGCTTGTTCATATGGGGCAGGACGTGAATCGGGTGAATGTAGTTCCAGAACGGACAAACCTATGAGCCGTCTGTGACACAGCGTGACCGTTGTACGGGTCAGCGCACCGCGAGGTCATTGCACCCCGAGCACCAGGAACAGCAGCACCATCCCCACCGCCAGCACGACCCCCGCCCGCCGGAGCATGCGCTGCGCCTCACGCAGTTCCTCGGGCGGTTCGTCGGACGGGTCGGACCAGAGCATGGCCTCCATGCTCCGCCCGGAAGGCGTGTGGCGCCTGAGTACGCGTACTCAGGCGCCACGGAGGCAGGGGCTCAGGCGGGCCAGTAGGTGGTGCGCCAGGCCCGGGGGCCGGGGTGCGGGACCCGCCGGCCCGCCGCCAGCCGGGCCGGGTTGGACCACTCCGAGCGGGCGGGGGCGGCCGGCGCGACGGTGGCGCCCACCGCCGCGCGCGCCTGTACCACCGCCAGAGCGGCGGCCAGCTCCTCGGGTGTGGGGTTGCCCCGTACGACCTTGATCACGTCGGCGTCCCTTTCGCTACGGTTCGCTACGGCTTTGCTGCGGTTCGCTACAGCGGGATGTTCCCGTGCTTCTTCGGCGGCAGCGCGTCGCGCTTCTCACGCAGGGCGCGCAGCCCCCGCACGATGTGGCGGCGGGTCTCCGACGGCATGATCACCGCGTCGACGTAGCCGCGCTCGGCCGCCACGTACGGGTTGAGCAGCGTGTCCTCGTACTCCGCGAGGAGTTCGGCGCGCAGCGCCTCCTGCTCCTCCGGTGTGGCGGCCGCGGCCAGCGAGCGGCGGTGGAGGATGTTGACCGCGCCCTGGGCGCCCATCACCGCGATCTGCGCGGTGGGCCAGGTCAGATTGAGGTCGGCGCCCAGGTGCTTGGAGCCCATGACGTCGTACGCGCCGCCGAACGCCTTGCGGGTGATCACGGTGATCAGCGGGACCGTGGCCTCCGCGTACGCGTAGATCAGCTTGGCGCCGCGCCGGATGATGCCGCTGTACTCCTGGTCCGTGCCCGGCAGGAAGCCCGGCACGTCCACGAACGTCAGCACCGGGACGTTGAACGCGTCGCAGGTGCGCACGAACCGCGCCGCCTTCTCGCTCGCGTCGATGTCCAGACAGCCCGCGAACTGCATCGGCTGGTTGGCGACGACGCCCACCGGGCGGCCCTCCACCCGGCCGAAGCCCGTGATGATGTTCGGCGCGAACAGCGCCTGCGTCTCCAGGAACTCGCCCTCGTCCAGCACGTGCTCGATCACGGTGTGCATGTCGTAGGGCTGGTTCGCCGAGTCCGGGACGATCGTGTCCAGCTCGCGGTCGGAGTCCGAGACCTCCAGGTCGGCCTCCTCCGGGAAGGCCGGCGGCTCGGAGAGGTTGTTCGACGGCAGGTACGACAGCAGCGCCTTGACGTACTCGATGGCGTCCTTCTCGTCGCCCGCCATGTGGTGCGCCACGCCCGAGGTGGTGTTGTGCGTCCGCGCGCCGCCCAGCTCCTCGAAGCCCACGTCCTCGCCGGTGACGGTCTTGATGACGTCCGGGCCGGTGATGAACATGTGCGAGGTCTGATCCACCATCACCGTGAAGTCCGTGATGGCGGGCGAGTACACCGCGCCGCCCGCGCACGGGCCGACGACCAGCGAGATCTGCGGGATGACGCCCGAGGCGTGGGTGTTGCGGCGGAAGATCTCGCCGTACATGCCCAGGGACGCCACACCCTCCTGGATGCGGGCCCCGCCCGAGTCGTTGATGCCGATGACCGGGCAGCCCGCCTTCAGGGCGAAGTCCATCACCTTGATGATCTTCTGGCCGAACACTTCGCCGAGCGCGCCGCCGAAGACCGTGAAGTCCTGCGAGAAGACCGCCACCGGCCGGCCGTCCACCGTGCCGTATCCGGTGACCACGCCGTCCCCGTACGGACGGGTGGCGTCCATGCCGAAGTTCGTCGAACGGTGCCGGGCGAACTCGTCGAGCTCCACGAACGAGCCCTCGTCCAGCAGCAGATCGACCCGCTCGCGCGCCGTCAGCTTGCCCTTGGCGTGCTGCTTCTCCACAGCCCACGAGGAACCGGCGTGCGTCGCCTCCTCGATCCGGCGCCGGAGATCCGCGAGCTTCCCCGCGGTCGTGTGGATGTCCAGTTCATCGGCTACAGGCTCGGACACGGGATGCGGCTCCTGCTCGTCCGGAGGGGTGGGATGGCGGAACAGGGCGGCCGTCCGACGGGCCCGCCCTGGCTACCGGTTCGTAGCGTATCCGCGCGGATGCGCTGCGGCAGTGCGTCTTTGGCCACACCTTTCGGCGGGATCCGCGCCACCGGGTGCCGCCCGGTTCAGCCCGGTCGTCGGCCTTCCCGCCTCCTATGGTGGCTCTTATGACGCCCTCCGACGCCTCCGGCAGCCCCTGGTCCGACCTGGACCGGCCCCCGCTCAACGCCACCGCCCTGCGCCGCGCGCTGCTGCGCCCCGGCGGACTGTGGACCTCCCTCGACGTGGTCCGGCACACCGGCTCCACCAACACCGACCTCGTCGCCGCCGGCGGCCCCGAGGGCGCCGTGCTCGTCGCCGAGGAACAGTCCGCCGGGCGCGGCCGCCTGGACCGCACCTGGTCCGCGCCCCCGCGCTCCGGTCTCTTCTTCTCCGTCCGCCTCACCCCCGGCCCCGGGGTGCCCGTCGAACGCTGGGGCTGGCTCCCGCTGCTCGCCGGGGTCGCCACCGCCACCGCCCTCTCCCGCGCGGCCGGCGTCGACACCGCCCTGAAGTGGCCCAACGACCTGCTCGTCACCGTCGACGGCCAGGAGCGCAAGGCCGGTGGCATCCTCGCCGAGCGCTCCGGCGACAGCGTCGTGGTGGGCATCGGGCTGAACGTCACGCTCCGCGCCGACGAGCTGCCCGTTCCGGGGGCGGGCTCGCTCGCCCTGGCCGGTGCCGAGGTCACCGACCGCGACCCGCTGCTGCGCGCCGTGCTGCGCTCCCTCGCCGACCTCTACGAGGCGTGGCGCGCGGTCGGCGGCGACCCGGTGGCCTGCCGGCTCCAGGAGCTGTACACCGCCGGGTGCGCCACGCTCGGCCGGACCGTGCGCGCCGAACTGCCCGGCGGCCGCGAACTGGTCGGCGAGGCCGTCGCCGTCGACGGCGACGGACGGCTGGTGCTGGCGACGACCGAGGGGATGCAGCAACCGGTGGGAGCGGGTGACATCGTCCATTTGCGGGCGGCAGGGTCGTAAACGTCGTAAAGAGTGACCGCCGCGCCGTCGGGAGAGTGAGCTACGGCACACCTGACGTATCGTTGTGCCCGGAACCTAAGCGAGCAGTGATCGGCAGGGCAGTGCGCACGGATCGGACAGGGGGCGGGCGGTGACCGCCGACGATGGGGGAACCACCCGAGCCGGCAGGGCCACGGGGGACGACGGTACGGGCGGCACCGACCACGGCGCGCGCCACGCCGGTCACGCCGGTCACCCCGGCGTCGAGGAGGACATCGGCGAGGAGGGCGACCCTCTCGCGCTCCGGCTGGAGTCACTGATCCTCGGGGCGGAGCGCCGCTACACCCCCTTCCAGGCCGCCCGCGCGGCCGGGGTCTCCATGGACCTGGCCGCCCGCTTCTGGCGCGCCATGGGCTTCGCCGACATCGGCCAGGCCAAGGCGCTCACCGAGGCGGACGTGCTGGCGCTGCGGCGGCTGGCCGGTCTGGTCGAGGCGGGCCTGCTCAGCGAGCCCATGGCCGTCCAGGTCGCCCGGTCCACGGGGCAGACCACGGCCCGGCTGGCCGACTGGCAGATCGACTCCTTCCTGGAGGGGCTGACCGAGCCTCAGGAGGGCCTGTCCCGCGCCGAGATCACCTATCCGCTGGTGGAGCTGCTCCTGCCGGAGCTGGAGGAGTTCCTCGTCTACGTCTGGCGGCGGCAGCTCGCCGCCGCCACCGGGCGCGTCGTCCAGGGCGCGGACGACGCGGAGATGGTCGACCGGCGGCTGGCCGTCGGGTTCGCCGACCTCGTCGGTTTCACCCGGCTGACGCGGCGGCTGGAGGAGGAGGAGCTCGGCGAGCTCGTCGAGGCCTTCGAGACGACCGCGGCGGACCTGGTGGCCGCGCACGGGGGCCGTCTGATCAAGACGCTGGGCGACGAGGTGCTGTACGCGGCCGACGACGCCGGCACGGCGGCGGAGATCGGGCTGCGGCTCATCGAGACCCTCACCCATGACGAGACCATGCCGGAGCTGCGCGTCGGCATCGCCTTCGGCACGGTGACGACGCGGATGGGCGACGTCTTCGGCACCACCGTCAACCTCGCCAGCCGGCTCACCTCGATAGCGCCGAAGGACGCCGTCCTCGTCGACGGCGCCCTGGCGGAGGAGCTCACGCGCAACGGCGACGCGCCCAAGTCGGAGGCGGAGGTCGCGGCGGCGGAGGAGCGGGGCGAGTACCGCTTCGCGCTCCAGCCGATGTGGCAGCGGCCGGTGCGCGGCCTCGGCGTCGTCGAGCCGTGGCTGCTCACACGGCGGGAGGGCTGACGCTCGCACGGTCGGGGTTGATCCCGGGTTCGGGGTTGATCTCGGGTATGGCCCACCGGGGCCGTCGGGAGGCATGATCGGTGCCGTCCGTGTACGGAGACCCGGGAGGGCAGCAGCGTGAGCGAACGCCGCATCGGAGAGTGGATCGAGATCCGGACGCACGAGAACGGCCACGTCGCCGAACTCGTCCTGGACCGGCCCAAGGCCATGAACGCCGTCTCCACGGAGATGGGCCGGCTCATCGGGCGGGCGACCGCCGAGCTCGCCGCCGACCGGGACGTCCGGGTCGTCGTCCTCACGTCCACGCACGAACGCGCCTTCTGCGTCGGCGCCGACCTCAAGGAGCGCAATTCCTTCACCGACGCCGACCTCGTCCGCCAGCGCCCGCACGCCCGGGCCTGCTACACGGGCGTCCTGGAGCTGCCCGTGCCCACCATCGCCGCCGTGCACGGCTTCGCCCTGGGCGGCGGCTATGAGCTGGCGCTGTCCTGCGATGTGATCGTGGCCGACCGGACGGCCGTGGTGGGGCTGCCCGAGGTGTCCGTGGGCGTGATCCCCGGCGGTGGCGGCACCCAGCTGCTGCCGCGCCGCGTCGGGGCCGCCCGCGCCGCCGAGCTGATCTTCAGCGCCCGGCGGGTGGAGGCGGCCGAGGCACGGGAGTTGGGCATGGTGGACCTGCTCGTCGACGAGGGCCGCGACCGCGCGGAGGCCCTGGCCCTGGCCGCCCGGATCGCGGGCAACTCCCCGGTCGGGCTGCGGGCCGCGAAGCGGGCGCTGCGGCTGGGACACGGGCTGGACCTGCGGGCCGGGCTGGAGGTCGAGGACGCGGCCTGGCGGTCGGTGGCCTTCTCCGGCGACCGGGCCGAGGGCGTGGCGGCCTTCAACGAGAAGCGGAAGCCGGACTGGCCGGGGGAGTAGGGCGGCCGAAGGCCGCCATTCGCTCTTGTGTTCGCTCTCATTGCGCGGAATGTGCCCGACGTTCTTACGCTGGAGTACGGGCCGGAGGTCCTGACGGTCACGGAATGTGAGGCTCGGTGGCTGGTGACGGGGAGTGCGACGCCCGGCTGCGCGCGGTCGTGGAGCTCGCGCAGGCGATGGCCGCGGCGCCCACCCCGCTCGAGAGCGTCGAGGCCGCGGCAGCGGGTGCCTGCCGCGCCCTGGAGGGGACGTTCGCCGCGATCTCGGTGTGGGAGCGGGAGCGCGGCCGGCTGCGGGTGCTGGTGAACGTGGGTGAGCTCGCGGAGGGGGAGGAACGGTTCCCCGGGGACGAGTCGTACCCGGTGGACGTCTTCCCCGAGATCACGGAGTTCCTCCATGAGCAGTGGGTGGGCGGGCAGCCACACGCGTGGGTGGAGACGGCGCGGGGGGACGAGGAGGGGAGGGTCGCCGCGCTGCGGCGGCGCGGGCGCGGCTGCTGTGTGGTCGCGCCGATCGTGCTGCACGGGCGGGCCTGGGGTGAGCTGTACGTGGCGCGCTCGGTCCGGGCGCCGCACTTCGGGCCCGCCGACACGGACTTCGCGACGGTGCTGGCGGCGGTGGCGGCGTCCGGCATCGCGCAGACCGAGCGTCTGGAGGAGATCCGGCGGCTGGCGTTCACCGACCCGTTGACGGGTCTCGCCAACCGGCGGGCGGTCGACGCCCGGCTGGACGAGGCGGTGGAACTGCACCTGGCGGAGGGCGCCGTCGTCAGTCTGCTGGTGTGCGACCTCAACGGGCTGAAGAAGGTCAACGACACGATGGGGCACGCGGTCGGGGACCGGCTGCTGGAACGTTTCGGGTCGGTGCTGTCGCTGTGCGGGGCGAAGCTGCCGGGGGCGCTGGCGGCGCGGCTGGGGGGCGACGAGTTCTGTCTGCTGTCGGTGGGGCCGACGGCGGACGAGGTGGTGCGGGTCGCGGGCGAACTGTGCCGGCGGGCGGGTGAGTTGGAGCTGGGGGAGGG
>NZ_JAILXP010000332.1 GCF_020740895.1 Streptomyces sp. UNOB3_S3
GGGCAGGGGGTGGGGGACTTACTTGACCAGGGACTTCCAGTCCGGGGACTGCGCCGGGTCCAACTGGCGCATCTTCTCCAGGACCTGGGGATCCTGGACGTCCAGCCAGTCGGCGAGCTGCTTGAAGGTCACGCAGCGCACGCCGTCGCGTTTGCACACCGACTTCATGACGTCCTCGACGGCCTTCATATAGATGCCGCCGTTCCAGTCCTCGAAGTGGTTGCCTATGAACAGCGGCGCCCGGCTGCCGTTGTAGACGCGCTCGAAGCCGTTGAGATAGCCGTCCCTGGTGAGCTTGCGCCACTGCTCGTACTTGGCCGGGTCGCCCTTGGTGTTGTCGCCGGACTGGTTGTAGAGGAAGTTGAAGTCCATGGAGAGGACCTGCCGCTCGGTCCCGGGGTAAGGGACGAGCTGCAGCGGGAAGTTCCAGATGCCGTTGATTTTCGACGGCCAGAGCTGGAAGTCACCGGGTGAGCTCGCGTCGTAGCGCCAGCCGAAGGACTTGGCGGCCTTCAACAGGTTCTTCTGGCCCTCCAGGCAGGGGGCGCGGCCGCCCGCGAGTTCCTTCTTGTAGTCGAAGGGCAGGGGAGGCAGGTCCTTGTATCCGGTATTGGTCTTCCAGTTCTCGACGAAGGAGTAGGACTGCTCGATCTCGCTCTTCCACTCGACGACGCTCCAGTCGCCGCCGCCCTTGGCGCCGCAGAAGTGCCCGTTGAAGTGCGTGCCTATCTCGTTGCCCTCCAGCCAGGCCCCGCTCAGCTGTTCCAGGGTGTCCCGGATGTGCTGGTCGGTGGCGTACGAGATGGCCATCTCGCCGCGTTTGTGCCGCGGCGGCTGGTACAGCGACGCCTTCGACTTGGGCAGCAGATAGGCGCCGGTGAGGAAGAACGTCATCTGGGCGTTGTTCTGCCTGGCGACCTCACGGAAGTGCGAGAACTGCTCGTCGTCGCCCTGGAGCGCGCCGTCCCAGGAGAACACCACGAACTGCGGTGGCTTCTCGCCGGGTTTGAGCTTCTCCGGTTTGGGCCGGTGTGGCTGCGGGCCGGTGGAGGACGTCGAACCGTCGCCCAGGATCCGTACCTTTCCGTCCCACTTCTCCTCCGGGTCCACCGGCTTCGACCCGGACGGAGCGGGGGCCGGCGAAACGGACGGAGGAGCGGACGAGGGACGGGCGGAGGGAGGGAGCGCGGCCCTCGTCCCGTCCCCACCGGATCCGCAGCCCGACAGCGGCCCGAGCACGAGGGCGGTCCCGGTCACCAGGACCACCGCGCCGCGCGCCGTACGCATCAGGTGCGGTAGGCGTACCACTTGGTGAACGGCAGCGTCACCGAGAGGCTCAGTATCGACCGCCGGTAGGTGTCGAAGGAGTGGTACGTCAGATACGGGATGCCGAGAGCGTCGCGGTACGTCACCAGCATGGTGTGGTCCTTGGACCCGTCACGGTCGAAGTCCGCCTGGAGGACGTCCCCGACCTCCATCTGGTAGACGTACTTCAGCGGCTTCACCCGGTTCGAGTTCTGCGCGAACCAGGACCACTCGTTGACGCCGGTCCAGGAGTCCGACTGGGTGTCGGCCCCGTACCACCACTTCGTGTAGTCGCCGGCCTTGCCGGGGGCGTGCTTCCAGCCGCCGGCCTTCAGCGCCTGGCTGACGAAGTTGGTGCAGTCCCCGCCGTTGCCCAGCGGGTACTTCCGGTAGGCCGGGTTGTAGTTCTTCCAGTACTTCTCGGCGTAGTCGGCCATCGCCTTGTAGTCGAGGCCGGTCGCCTTGTTGTCCTTCGGCAGCCGCTTCACGAACGGCCAGACGCTCGCCTCGGGGGCGTTCGGCATGTCCCCGGCGCCCGCCTTCGCGGTCACCTTGGGTACGGCCGGCGCCGGGGCGTTGATCTGCGGCATCTCGTCCAGTGACGTGACACCCACGAGCTCCCACGCGCCGTTCTTGGCGGCGAAGCTCAGCTCGTGGTGGGCCTGGAAACCGGTGTCGTCCGGCTCGTCACCGCGGATCTTCCGGTAGGTCAGCCGCGTGGTCTCGGTCACCCGCATCGTGGCCTTCTTGCCGTCGACGCTGGTCCGGTCCACCGCGACCCGAGTGTCGCCGGCGGAGTACGCCTCGCCCAGGGACCTGAGCTTCCTCTTGCGGTCGTGCAGCGAGGCCACCACAGACTTCTCCGATCGCTTCATCGCGGCCGAGAGGTGCACCTGCTTCGCGGGCGGCGGGGTGGTGTGCCCCCGCACCTTGCCGTCGACGATCGCCGCCGTGCGGTCGGTGAGCACGACACCCGCGATGCGGCTGAAGGACTCGGCCGTCGTCTTGTCCACGCCCCCGGGACGCGTCACCGCCCCCGCGGCGGACGCGGGTACCAGCGCGGCCGAGACCGCTATGGAGGCGACCACCCCGGCAGCATATCTGAGCGTCAATGATTTCACAGGACTCCTTTCTCCGTCCGTCCCATTTCGAGCCGGACAGCGGAATCCTCGCACAGGCATCCGGAATGGCAACCCCGGATCGGGAAATTTTTCCGGGCGGAATTCCACTTACATCTGACGCGCAGTCAATTTCCTTCACTTCCAGCGCGGTTGAGTCCATCGTCGTGGCTGGTACGGACTAATTCTTCGGCATTTCCGCACCCGCTACGGGATTACCGCAATTCCCTTGCGGGTTTCCCGCAACCGGCACTGGCCCAATCCTTGATGTGATGTACACCATTCACGTCACAGTGCTGAATCAGGTATTCCTTTCGCGTCCCACCGTGCAATGATCCAGCCAGGCCCACCGGGAAAGTCGGGCCGCGTTTCGACGACCTTCGAGGTCGTATGCCTCTTGCCTCGTCCCATCCCACCGGTACCTATCGCGACGTCCCTCCGGCCTCGGGTGCCCGAGGCCCCCACGCGTTCCCGGTGCTCGCGAACAACCCTCTTGCCTCCCGGAGTGCCCGTGTCCACAGAAACAATCCTGGGCGTCAGCCCGTTCGGCGAACCCGACCCGCGCCTGGTGGCG
Source organism: Streptomyces sp. UNOB3_S3 (assembly GCF_020740895.1). Classification (GTDB taxonomy): domain Bacteria; phylum Actinomycetota; class Actinomycetes; order Streptomycetales; family Streptomycetaceae; genus Streptomyces. The sequence continues at coordinate 2,998 of NZ_JAILXP010000332.1, forward strand.
GCGGTCTGCCGTGCCGGCGGTCTGGGCGTGCTCGACCTCGGAAGCGGCCGGCGCCGCGCGGCCCGCGCGGCCCTCCAGCTGGTGCGGCAATGGATGCCGGGCCCCTTCGGGGTGCGCGTCGGGGCGGGATGCGCGCTCGGGCCGGACGACCTGGCGGCCGACGGGGGCGTGCACACCGTACTGCTCGGCGCGGATGCCGGGTCGGCCCCGGGCGACCTCGCCGGCCGGCACCGCGTCCTGGTCGAGGTCACCGACCACGAGTCGGCCCTGGCGGCCGCGCGGGCCGGGGCGCACGGTCTCGTCGCCCGGGGGAACGAGGCCGGCGGACCAGTCGGCGAGCTGAGCACCTTCGTCCTCCTCCAGCAGCTGGTGGCGGACCCCGAACTCGGCCTGCCGGTCTGGGCCTGCGGGGGCATCGGGCCGCGCACCGCCGCGGCCGCCGTCGTCGGCGGTGCGGCAGGCGTCGTCCTGGACACCCAGCTGGCGCTGCTCGACGAATCCGGCGTCCCGGAGGAGGTGGCGGCTGCCGTCCGGGCCATGGACGGCTCGGAGACCGTAGTGGCCGCCGGCCACCGGGTGCTGCGCCGCCGGGGACCGGACGCACCGCTCCTGCCGGACGACCCCGACGAGGTCGCCCGGCTGCTGGGCACGGACGATCCGCGTACCCGGCTGCTCCCCGTGGGCCAGGACGGCTGCCTCGCCTCCTCGTTCGCCCGGCGCTGGGGCGATGTGGGCGCGGCCGTCCGCGGCGTCACCGCCGCCATCCGGGAGGCCGTGCGCGACGACGCCGCCGCGAAGGCGCTGCTGCGCGGCTCCCCGATGAGCCGGGCGATGGGCACCGCGCTGCCCATCGCCCAGGGACCCATGACCAGGGTCAGCGACCAGGCGCGGTTCGCGGCCGCCGTCGCCGGCCATGGCGGGACGCCCTTCATCGCGCTGTCCCTCGCCGGGCCGCTGGAGACCCGGACCCTGCTCGAGCAGACCCGCGACGAACTGGGCGAACTCCCTTGGGGCGTGGGCATCCTCGGCTTCGCGCCCGCGCACATCAAGGCCGCGCAGCTGGAACTCGTCCGGGAGGCCCGGCCCTCCTGCGCCGTCATCGCGGGCGGCCGGCCCGCGCAGGCGGCCGAGCTGGAGGCGGCAGGCGTCGACGCCTTCCTGCACGTGCCCTCGCCCGGGCTGCTCCGGCAGTTCCTGGACTCGGGCGCGCGCAAGTTCGTCTTCGAGGGCTCGGAGTGCGGCGGCCATGTCGGACCGCGTAGCAGCTTCGCGCTGTGGGAGGCGCAGGTTGATGTGCTGGAGGAGTTCCTGGACACGGTCGAGGGCGCGGACCCGGCGGAGCTGCGGGTGTTCTTCGCCGGTGGCGTGCACGACAAGCGGTCGGCCGCGATGGTGGCCGCGCTCGCCGCGCCGCTGACCGCCCGCGGAGTGGCCGTCGGACTGCTCATGGGCACCGCGTACCTGTTCACCGAGGAGGCGGTGGACCGGGGTGCCGTGCGGTCGGTGTTCCAGCAACAGGTCCTGGCGGCACGACGGACCGAGCTGCTGGAGACCGCACCCGGCCACGCCACCCGCTGCGTGAGCAGCCCGTTCACGGAGGAATTCCGCGTCACCAAGAAGGAGCTGCAAAGGAGCGGCGTCCCGGAGCGGCAGGCATGGGAGCGGCTGGAGCAGCTCAACATCGGGCGGCTGAGGATCGCCAGCAAGGGCGTGGAGCGGACCGGCGAATCGCTCACGGAGGTCGACAAGGCCCGGCAGCTGACCGAAGGCATGTTCATGGCCGGCCAGGTGGCCGTGCTGCGGGCCGCGGTCACCACCGTCCCCGAACTGCACACCGCCGTCAGCGCGGAAGCCGCCGGCTTCTTCGTCGCGCGCGCCCGGCGGCTGCGGGAGAGGTTCCGCCAGGACACCCCGGAACGCGCCCCGGCCCCGCTCGACATCGCCGTGGTCGGCATGGCCTGCATGTTCCCCAGCGCGCCGGACCTGGCCGCCTACTGGGCGAACGTGGTCGCGGGCGCCGACGCGGTCGGCGAGGTGCCACCGGAGCGCTGGGACCCGGAGCTGCACTACGCGCCCGGAGCGGATGGAGCCCGCACGGAGTCGAAATGGGGTGGCTTCCTGCCGGACATCCCCTTCGACCCGCTGCGCTACGGCATCCCGCCGTCCTCGCTCGGCAGCATCGAGCCGGTGCAGCTGCTCGCGCTGGAGGCCGCGCGGCGGGCGCTGCGCGACGCCGGCTACGAGGAGCGTCCCTTCGACCGCTCCAGGGCGTCGGTCGTGTTCGGGGCCGAGGCGGGCAGTGACCTGTCGAACGCCACCACCGTGCGCACGGTACTCCCCGCCTATACAGGGGAACTGCCGCCCGGGCTGGACGAGCAACTCCCGCGGCTGACGGAGGACTCGTTCCCGGGCATGCTGGCCAACGTCATCGCCGGGCGGATCGCCAACAGGCTCGACCTGGGCGGTGCGAACTTCACCGTGGACGCGGCCTGCGCCTCCTCGCTGGCCGCGGTGGACGTGGCGTGCAAGGAACTGGCCGCCGGCACCAGCGACCTCGTCCTGTGCGGAGGCGCGGACCTGCACAACGGGCTCAACGACTATCTGCTCTTCTCCTCGGTGCACGCGCTGTCCCCGACCGGCCGTTCCCGCACCTTCGACAGCGCGGCGGACGGAATCGCGCTCGGTGAGGGCGTCGCCTGCGTCGTGCTCAAGCGGCTGGCGGACGCCGAGCGGGACGGTGACCGTGTCTACGCGGTCGTCAAGGGCGTCGGCAGTTCGAGCGACGGCAGGTCCCTGGGGCTGACCGCACCCCGCCCGGAGGGCCAGCGGGCGGCGCTGGAACGGGCCTACCGCCATGCCGGGATCTCCCCGGCCGAGGTGGGTCTGCTGGAGGCGCACGGCACCGGGACGGTGGTCGGCGACCGTACCGAGCTCACCACGCTCACCGAGGTGTTCACCGAGGCCGGGGCGGCTCCGGGGGGATGCGCGCTCGGCTCGGTGAAGTCCCAGATCGGGCACACCAAGTGCGCGGCCGGACTGGCCGGTCTGATCAAGGCGGCCCTGGCCCTGCACACCGGGGTCAGGCCGCCCACGGCGCAATTGACCCGGCCCAACCCGGCCTGGGAGGCGGAGAGCAGTCCGTTCGCCTTCCACACCGTCGCCCGCCCGTGGGCGGCCGCACCCGGTGAGCGGGTCGCCGGGGTCAGCGCGTTCGGCTTCGGCGGCACCAATTTCCACGTGGTGCTGCGCGGGCACGAGGCGGGGCCTCCGCCCCGGCACGGGCTCGACGCCTGGCCGGCGGAGCTGTTCGTCTTCCACGGCACCGACCGGGCGGAGGCCGCCCGGGAGATCGGCCGGCTGCTGGGGCTGGTCGCGGAGAACGACCGGCAGGGCCGTTCCTGGCGGCTGCGCGACCTGGCGCTGAGCGCCGCCCGGCGCGCCGACGCGTCCGGGAAACCGGCCTGGGCGGCAGTCGTGGCCCGTGACCTGGAGGAGCTGCCAGGGCTGCTGGAGCGGGCCCGGGAGGGCGAGCACGATCCCCGGGCGGGGATCTTCGGCGCGAGGCCGGACGGATCGGATGGATCGGTCGGATCGGTCGGATCGGACGGGCCGGGCGGCGAGGTGGCGTTCCTCTTCCCCGGCCAGGGCAGTCAGCGTCCGGACATGCTCGCCGAGTTGTTCATCGCCTTCCCGGAGGTCCAGCGGCATCTGCGGACCGGCCGCGAGTGGGCGGACATCATCTTCCCGCCGACCGCCTTCGACCCCGGCGCCGAGGAGGCACGGCGCGCCCGGCTCACCGACACCAGGGCCGCGCAGCCCGCGCTGGGCATCATGGGGCTGACCGTGGCCGAGCTGCTGGGCCGGGCCGGCGTCCGGCCCGCGACGGTGGCCGGGCACAGCTACGGCGAACTGGTCGCGCTGTGCGCGGCCGGGGCGTTCGAGCCGGAGACGCTGCTGGAGCTGAGCGCGGCGCGCGCGGAGGCGATCCTGGCCGCCGCCGGCGCGGAGCCGGGAACCATGGCCGCCGTGGCGGCCGGGCACGAGGACGTCGCCGCGGAGCTGCGGGCGGCCGGACTGGCCGACCGGGTGGTGGTCGCGAACCACAACGCACCCCGGCAGACGGTGATTTCCGGCCCCGCGGAGGCGATCGGCGCGGCGGTGCGCCGGCTGCGCGAGCGGGGCCTGGGCACCAAGGCCGTGCCGGTGGCGTGCGCCTTCCACAGCCCCCTGGTGGCCCCGGCGGGCGAGCGGTTCGCCGAGGTCCTCGCCGCCCGGCAGGTGGCCGCACCGGAAATACCGGTGTGGGCGAACCGGACGGCTGCCGCCTACCCCGGGCGACCGGACGACATACGGTCCGAGCTGGCGGCCCAGATCGGTTCCCCCGTGCTCTTCGCGCAGCAGATCGAACGAATGCACGAGGCCGGCGTCCGGGTCTTCGTGGAGGCCGGGCCGGGTTCGGTGCTGACGGGCCTGGTGGGACGGATCCTCGGCGACCGTCCGCACATCGCGGTGGGGTGCGAAGGACCCGAAGGCACCGGACTGCGCGGTCTCCTGAGCCTGCTCGCCCGGCTCGCCGTCGCCGGCGTCCCCGTCCGCACCGGCTGGACGCACCGCGGGCGCGACAGCGTCGAAGCCGTCCTCGGGGCCTGCCCCGACCGGCCCGGCTGGATCGTCAACGGGCACCTGACGCGCACCAGGGACGGCGGCCTGCTGTCCGGCTCGCTCGCACCCGCCCGACGCATACCGATGGAGGAGATGACAGTGATCCGGGCCCAGGACGGTGGCACGGCGGACGACCGTGACCGCATGGTCCACGAATTCCTGCGCACCAGCCGGGAGCTGGTGGCGGCGCAGCGCGACGTGCTGATGACGTATCTCGGCGGGGCGGCGGGTGTGCCGCCGGCCGCGCCGGCGGCGGTACCGGCCACGCCGGTGCCGGGTGTGCTCCCG
>NZ_JAILXP010000333.1 GCF_020740895.1 Streptomyces sp. UNOB3_S3
GGGCGGTAGGGCGAGGGGTCGGTGGGCGGTCCGGGGACGGCCGCGTGGAGGGGGTTGACCTGGAGGAAGTCGGAGCCGGCGGAGCGGCCCGCCCAGGCGGCGAGGTCGGCGAGGTCGCCGAGGTCCCCCATGCCCCAGGAGCGGGCGGACAGCAGGGAGTAGAGCTGGACCAGGAAGCCGTGGCCGCGCTCCGGGGGCGTGGGCAGCCGCTCGGGCGCGACGATCAGCGGCGCGCTCGCGGACCGGCCGTCGGGGGTCCGGGCGCGCAGGACGTGGGCGCCGTACGGGAGGGGTTCCGCGCCCCCGCGCGAGCCCCCGTCCGCGTCTCCGTCCGCGCTCCCGTCCGCGCCCCAGGGGAGCGTGGCGCCGTCCTCCGTCTCGACGGTCAGGGCCGTGCCCCGGGGCAGCGGGGGCGGGGCGCCCGCGCGGCCCCGCAGGACGACGGCCGGGGGCAGCAGCCGGCCGCGCCCGGCCTGCTCCCGGGCCTCCAGGGCGGCCCGGACGGCCCGGGGCGTGGAGGCGTCGACGCCCAGCGCGGCGAGGACCGCGACGAGGGTGTCCTCGGGGACCCGGACCACGCTGCCGGGCGCGGTCTCGTAGGACGTGGCGACGCCGTGCAGCCCGGCGAGGCGTGCTCTGTCCATCCGGACCTCCAAGGTCGCCACCGCCGACGGCTTCTGCCTACCCACTCCGCGCTGCGGCCGACACATCCGTACATCCCGCCGGGCATTACCGGCAGTTCGGTCACCTGCGTTGACATCGCTTCAGCGCTGGTGATGGGCTCGTCGCGGCTTTCCCGGGGCACCGCCCCGCACCTCGGTCCCACACCTTGGTCCCGCCTTGGTCCCGCAACTCGGTCCCGCAACGCGTCCGGAGGAGAAGAACCATGTCCCACGGAAGCGACGGAAGCGAGCGGACCGGCCGGGCCGTGGGCACGGGGCGCCTGGGGCGTCCCGGGCCGCGCCGCGCCGGGGTCACCGTACTGGCGGCGGCGCTCCTCGGCGGGCTGCTCGGCGGGGCCGGGGACGCCGTGGCCGACCCCCTGCCGGGTGATGCCGCGTCGGCCGCCGCCGGTTCACCCGGTTCCCCGGACCGGGAGAGCGCCGGGGCCCTGCCGCCGGTGTGGCCGCGCCCCCAGTCGGCGCGGGCCCTGGGCACGTCCGCGCGGGTGGGCGACGAGGTCACGCTGATGGCCGATCAGGGGACGGACCAGTACGCCCTGGAGGCGCTGCGGGACGTGCTGCGCGCCCAGGGCGCCCGGACGGTCGTGGACGCGCAGCCGGGCGGCACCCCGCCGACGGGCGGCCTGATCGTCTACGCGGGCGGCAAGGCGGCCGAGGACGCGCTGCGCGCGCTGGGCGCCCAGCCGGTCGACGACCTCCCCTCGGGCGGCTACCGGCTGGCCACCGGGCAGCTGGACGGGCGGCCGGTGGTGGCGCTGGCGGGCGTGGGCGAGGACGGGCTCTTCCACGCGGCGCAGACGCTGCGTCAGCTGGCCGTGGCGCGCGACGGCGGCCGCGCGTTCGCGGGGGCCGTGATCCGCGACTGGCCGGGCACGGCGGTGCGCGGGCTGACGGAGGGCTTCTACGGGCAGCCCTGGTCGCACCAACAGCGGCTGGCGCAGCTGGACTTCCTGGGCCGCACCAAGCAGAACCGCTATCTCTACGCGCCCGGCGACGACCCCTACCGCCAGGCCCGCTGGCGCGCCCCCTACCCCGCCGAGCGGCGCGCGGAGTTCCGGGAGCTGGCCGAGCGGGCCCGCCGCAACCATGTGACGCTGGGCTGGGCGATCGCGCCGGGGCAGGAGTTGTGCTTCTCCTCGGCCTCGGACATGCGGGCGCTCAAGCGCAAGGCCGACGCGATGTGGGCGCTGGGGGTGCGCGCCTTCCAGCTCCAGTTCCAGGACGTCAGCTACAGCGAGTGGCACTGCGGCGCGGACGCGGACGCGTTCGGCTCCGGTCCCAAGGCGGCCGCGAAGGCGCAGGCGAAGGTCGCGGGCGAGCTGGCGAAGCACCTGGCGGCCAAGGGCCCGGAGGCGGCCCCGCTGTCGCTGCTGCCCACCGAGTACTACCAGGACGGGCGCACCGCCTTCCGGCGCGCGCTGGCCGAGGCGCTGGACCGGCGGGTGGAGGTGGCCTGGACGGGGGTCGGGGTGGTGCCGAAGACCATCACCGGCGGTGAACTGGCCGACGCCCGGGCGGCCTTCGCGCACCCGCTGGTGACCATGGACAACTACCCGGTCAACGACTTCGCGCAGGACCGTATCTTCCTCGGCCCGTACACCGGCCGTGAGCCGGCCGTGGCCGCGGGCTCCGTCGCGCTGCTGGCCAACGCGGCGGCACAGCCCACCGCTTCGCGCATCCCGCTGTTCACCGCCGCCGACTACGCGTGGAACCCGCGCGGCTACCGGCCCGACGAGTCCTGGCGGGCGGCCGTCGACGACCTCGCGGGCGGGGAGTCGGGCGACGCGGCGACGCGCGAGGCCCTGCGGGCGCTCGCCGCGAACGACGCGTCCTCGGTGCTCGGCGGTGAGGAGTCGGCGTATCTGCGCCCGCTGCTGGACGCCTTCTGGGACGCCCAGGGCACGGCGGACGCCGGCCGGCTGGCCGAGGCCGCCGACCGGCTGAAGGCGGCCTTCCGCACCATGGCCGGCGCCCCCGCGCGGCTCACCCCGCTGCTCGGCGGCGAGGTGCGGCCGTGGCTGGAGCAGCTCGGCCGGCACGGCGAGGCGGGACAGCGGGCCGTGGACATGATCACCGCGCAGGCGCGGGGCGACGGCGCGGCGGCCTGGAGCGCCCAGCTGGACGTCCAGCGGCTGCGCCGGGAGATCAACGCGGGCCGGGCGACCGTGGGCAAGGGCGTGCTGCTGCCCTTCCTCGAGACGGCCCTGGCCCGGGCCAACGGCTGGACCGGTGTCGACCGGCCGCTGCGCACGGCGGGCGCGGCCACCGACGGCGACCCGGCCACGGCCGTCACCCCCCGGCCGGGGGTCCCGCTGTCCGTGCGGCTGCCCGAGCCGCGTCCGCTGACCGTGGTCACCCTGCTCACCCAGCCCGCGCCCGGGGCGGGCGGCGTGGTCGAGGCCCATGACCCGGCCCGGGGCTGGCAGCCGCTGGGCCGGGTCGCGGACGGCGGCTGGACCCAGCTGCCGGGCAAGGGCGTACGGGCCGACGCGCTGCGCGTGGTGTGGGACGGCGGCGCGACCCCGCCCGCGGTGCACGAGCTCACCCCGTGGTTCGCCGACGGCGCCACCGCCGCCGTCGAGCTGACCGGCGGGGACACGGACGCGGAGATCGGGGGGCGGCCCGCGGTCGTCGAGCTCCGCATGATCAATCAGCGTCCGGAGGCGATCCGGGAGCGGCTCGCCGTCGCCGCGCCCTCGGGTGTGACCGTCAAGGCCCCGGCCGAGCTCACCGCCGTGCGCGGGGGCGTGACCACGGCCCGGATCGAGCTGTCGGTGCCGGCGGGGGCGCCCGCCCGGACGTTCACGGTGACCGTCCGGCTGGCCGGGCAGGAGCGGACGGTGACCGTCCGGGCGTATCCGCCGACCGGCGGCCCGGACCTGGCGCGCGGCGCCCGGGCGACGTCCTCCGGCGACGAGACCGCCGCCTTCCCGGCCTCGGCCGCGATCGACGGCGATCCGGGCACCCGCTGGTCGTCCCCGCACACCGATTCCGCCTGGTGGCAGCTGGAGCTCGCCCGGCCGGTGCGGCTGGGCCGGCTGGTGCTCCACTGGCAGGACGCCCACCCCGTCCGCTACCGCGTCCAGGTCTCGCCGGACGGCCGCACCTGGCGGGACGCGGCGGTGGTCACCGACGGCAAGGGCGGCGTGGAGTCGGTGCGCATGGACGCGCCGGACGCGCGGTTCGTGCGCGTCCAGGGCGAGAAGCGGGCCACCCGCTTCGGGTACTCGCTGTGGGAGGTGGAGGCCTACGCCGTGCGGGAGCCCGCCAAGGGGTCCTGAGCGGGGGCGCCGGGCCTGGCCCGGCGCCGCCCGCGCGGGGCCGTGAACGACGACGGCCCGGTCTCAGGCGGAAATGCCGTCGATCCGGGCCATCGCGTCCTCGGCGCCGTATGCCTCCAGGTAGGGCAGCCAGCGCGGGTCCCTATGGCCCGTGCCGATGATCCGCCACGCCAGGCCGGACGGCGGCGCGGGCTGGTGGCGCAGCCGCCAGCCCAGCTCCCAGACGTGCCGGTCGGCCTTGACGTGGTTGCAGCGGCGGCAGGCCGCCACCACGTTCTCCCAGTTGTGCTGGCCGCCGCGGCTGCGCGGGACGACGTGGTCGACGCTGGTTGCGACGCCACCGCAGTACGCGCAGCGTCCGCCGTCCCGGGCGAAGAGGGCACGGCGGGTGAGCGGGACGGGGCCCCGAAAGGGCACCCGCACGAAGCGCTTCAGGCGGACGACGCTGGGTGCGGGGATCGTGCAGGTCGCGCTGTGCAGAAAGGCGCCGGTGTCCTCAAGGCTGACGGCCTTCTCATTGAGGACGAGTATGAGCGCGCGGCGGAGCGGTACGACGCCGAGCGGCTCGTACGACGCGTTGAGGACCAGGACATGCGGCACGGGTGCCTCCTTGTACGCCGGCGGCGCGTGGCTCGCGCCGGGACGATCTCCTGCAAGTGTCCCCTGGTCCCCGCCACAAGCGCCACCATCATCGGGTAACGGGTCTCAGGTGTTTTGGAGCACACCCAGGACAATCACGGCCACTCACGCGCAAGACCTGTCCCATCTCGAACACAACAACGGAGCATTCCGTCTGCCCCGTTAGTGTGGTGGATCGGCCCGCGCCACTCCTCGTCGTGGGTCACGTCCCCTATCGGAGGATTTCTGCCGTGTTCCGGTCCGCTGCCCTGGCCGCAGACTCGACGCCCCGCCCTGTGTCCCTGGACGAGGCCCAGCGCACGGCGAACGACGCCGCGGGCTGGGTCGAGCAGAACTGGTCCGTCTGGCTGACCAACGGTCTGCGGATCATCCTGATCATCGTGATCGCGGTGGCCATGCGCTCCCTGATCCGCCGGGCCATCACCAAGCTGATAGCGCGGATGAACCGCACCGCCCAGGCCGTCGACGGCACGGCCCTGGGCAGCCTGCTGGTCAACGCCGAGCGGCGGCGCCAGCGCTCGGAGGCCATCGGCTCGGTGCTGCGCAGCGTCGCCTCGTTCCTGATCATGGGTACGGCGGCGCTGACCGTGCTCTCCGTGCTCAAGATCAACCTCGCGCCGCTGCTGGCCAGCGCCGGTGTGGCGGGCGTGGCCATCGGTTTCGGCGCCCGGAACCTCGTGACCGACTTCCTCTCGGGCGTCTTCATGATCCTTGAGGACCAGTACGGCGTCGGCGACGAGGTCGACGCGGGCGTCGCCAAGGGCACCGTCATCGAGGTCGGGCTGCGCGTGACCAAGCTGCGCGGCGCCGACGGCGAGATCTGGTACGTCCGCAACGGCGAGGTCAAGCGGATCGGCAACCTCAGCCAGGGCTGGGCGACCGCGGGCGTCGACGTCCAGGTGCGCTCCGACGAGGACCTGGACCGGGTGCGCGCGGTGATCGAGCGCACCGGCGAGGAGATGCAGAAGGACGAGCCGTGGAGCGAGCGGCTGGCGGAGCCCGTCGAGGTGCTGGGCCTGAACGCGGTCTACCTCGACTCGGTGGTCGTCCGGGTGTCGGCCAAGACCGTGCCGGGCAAGGCGCTCTCCGTGGAGCGCGAGCTGCGCTGGCGCATCAAGCGCGCCCTGGACGCCGAGGGCATCCCGATGGTCGGCCAGCCGCAGGAGGCGGAGCTGCGCACGGCGGCCGCGGCGGACCTGGCGGCGGCCGTCGCCGCCCCGTCCGCCATGGCCAACCCCGCCTCCCCGCAGTCGCTGGCCACGGCGCCGATCCCGCCGGTGCCGCCGGGTGTGACGCTCGGCAAGCCGTAGTCCCGGACGTCCCATGCCCGGAAGCCCCATGGGAGAGGGCCCCCTCACCGCCGATGTGGTGAGGGGGCCCTTGGCCTGTCCGGGGGCTCAGCCCTCCCGGAGGACCTTGTCCAGGAAGTCGTCGAGATTGCCGCGCAGCCGGTCCAGGCGCTCCTCGACGGAGAGGGACTCCTTGTAGCGCATGGCCATCAGCGGCGTCTTCTTCCCCCGCACATACAGCGAGCAGGCCAGGTCCGCGCACATATAGGCGCCGACCGTATTGCCGTCGCGGCCGGAGGCGCCGACCTTGCGGGCGGCCAGCAGGGAGACGCCCGAACCGCCGTGCGCGGTCAGGCACAGCGAGCACATGGTGGTCTTGGTCAGGGCCCGGGGCCCGCCCTGCGGCACCCGCAGGGTGACCCCCACCAGCTCACCCGCCCGCTCCGTCACGAGATAGCCCCGGTCCGGGGCGCCCGGGTCCCGCCAGCCCAGGAAGTCCAGGTCGGTCCAGGGGAGCCCGTCGAGCTCCCGGGGCAGGCTCATCCTGCGGGCCTCGCCCTTAGAGCAGTTGACGAAGGAGGCGCGTATCTCGCTGTCGCCCAGTGGTTCCATGCATCGGGAACCTACCGGCGACACCACCGGGGTGTCGCGTTATTTTTGCCTCGGAACTTTTGATTCCGCCGGTCCGGACTCCTTGACGGTGCGCTGACCTGCGCCTAACGTCCTGAGCGACCGATAGGAAAGTTTCCTTACAGATTTCTTACAGACTGTTTCGAGGGACGACCTCGAGGGCGGGGGACCAAGCGCCATGGCCGGAGTGGGAATCCCCGGGACGCCACGCGTCCTGCGCGCGATGAACGACCGCGCCGCGCTCGACCTGCTGATCAGCCACGGCCCCCTGACCCGCACCCGCCTCGGCGAGCTCACCGGGCTCTCCAAGCCCACCGCCTCCCAGCTCCTCGCCCGGCTGGAGGCCGCCGGGCTGGTGCGCGCCGTCGGCAATGTCACCGGCCGCCCCGGGCCCAACGCCCAGCTGTACGAGGTGAACCCCTCGGTCGCGCACGTGGCCGCCCTCGCCGTCGACGAGAAGGGCATCTCGGCCGCCGTCGCGGACATCGCGGGCACCGTCCTCGGCGAGCACCGCGTCGAGGCCGACGTCAAGGACGAGGGGGAGCCGGGCCGCACCGCCCACCTGGTGGCCGCCGCGGTCGACGGCGCGCTGGCCGCCGCCGGCCTGGGCTGCGAGGCCCTCCACCGCACCGTCATCGGCACCCCCGGCGCCCTCGACCCCCGCACCGGCACCCTGCGCTACGCCCCCCACCTGCCCGGCTGGCACTCGCGCACCCTGCGCGCCGAGCTCGCCGAGGTCATCGGCACCCCGGTCGTCATCGAGAACGACGTCAACCTCGCCGCCATCGCCGAGCACCACTCCGGCGCCGCCCGCGACACCGACGACTACGTCCTGGTCTGGATCGACGAGGGCGTCGGCGCGGCCATCGTCCTCGGCGGCCGGCTGCTGCGCGGGGCCACCGGCGGCGCCGGCGAGATCGGCTACATGCCCCTGCCCGGCGCCCCGCTCGCCCGCGGCGAGGCCAGGAACGCCCCGGACGGCGGGGGCGGCTTCGAGAGGCTCGCGGGCACCCTGGCCGTGGCCCGGCTGGCGCGCGAGCACGGCTTCGACGCCCCCACGGGCCCCGAGGCGCTGGAGCGCGCGGCGCGCACCCCCGGCCCGGCCGCCGACGCCTTCCTCGCCGAGCTGGGGTCGCGCATGGCCACCGGGCTCGCGGCGGTCGTCGCCGTCGTCGACCCGGAGCTGATCGTGCTCTCCGGCGCGGTCTGCCGGGCCGGCGGCGAGCGGCTCCGCGAGGTGGTCGAGGCCGGGCTGACCGGTCTCGCCCTGCCCCGGCCCCGGCTGCGGCTGAGCGAGGTCGAGGGCCCCGCCATCCTCATCGGCGCCCTGCGCACCGCCCTCACCGACGTCCGCGACGACGTCTTCGACACCGCCTGACGCCCCACCGTTCCCCCTGCTTCCCCC
>NZ_JAILXP010000334.1 GCF_020740895.1 Streptomyces sp. UNOB3_S3
GCCGCCGGGGCGGGCGACGCGGGCGTTGAAGTCCTCGAAGCCGGGGATGACGCGGGCGATGCGGTCGCGGATCGTCGCGTAGTCGGCTTCGAAGTCCTCCCAGGGGGTGGTGCTGGTGTCGCCGAGGACGCGGCGGGCGAGGCGGCAGACGATGGCGGGCTCGGAGAGCAGCTGGGGGCTCGCGGGCGCGAGGCGGCCGCGGGAGGCGTGGACCATGCCCATGGAGTCCTCGACGGTGACGAACTGGTCGCCTGCGTTCTGGCGGTCGCGTTCGGTGCGGCCGAGGGTGGGGAGGATCAGGGCGCGGGCGCCGGTGATCACGTGGGAGCGGTTGAGCTTGGTGGAGACGTGGACGGTGAGCCGGGCGCGGCGGACGGCGGCTTCGGTGACGTCGGTGTCGGGTGTGGCGGAGACGAAGTTGCCGCCCATGGCGAAGAAGACCTTGGCCTGTCCGTCGCGCAGGGCGCGGATGGCGCGGACGACGTCGAGGCCGTGTTCGCGGGGCGGGGTGAAGCCGAATTCCTTCTCGAGGGCGTCGAGGAAGGCGGGGGCGGGGCGTTCGAAGATGCCCATGGTGCGGTCGCCCTGGACGTTGCTGTGGCCGCGGACGGGGCAGACGCCGGCGCCGGGGCGGCCGATGTTGCCGCGCAGGAGGAGGAAGTTGACGACTTCCCTGATGGTGGGGACGGCGTGTTTGTGCTGGGTGAGGCCCATGGCCCAGCAGACGATGACGCGCTTGGAGCCGAGGACCATGCGCAGGGCGGTCTCGATCTCCTCGCGGCGCAGTCCGGTGGCGCGGAGGGTCTCGTCCCAGTCGGCGGTGCGGGCGGCGTGGGCGAAGTCCTCGAAGCCGTGGGTGTGCTCGTCGACGAAGGCGGTGTCGACGGCGCCTTCGGTCTCCAGGATCAGGCGGTTGAGGAGGCGGAAGAGGGCCTGGTCGCCGCCGAGGCGGATCTGGAGGAAGAGGTCGGTGAGGGCCGTGCCGCCGGCGGCGAGGCCGCGGGCGTTCTGGGGGTTCTTGAAGCGTTCCAGGCCGGCTTCGGGGAGCGGGTTGACCGTGATGATCCGGGTGCCACCGCGCTTGGCCTTCTCCAGGGCGCTGAGCATGCGGGGGTGGTTGGTGCCGGGGTTCTGTCCGGCGACGATGATCAGGTCGGCCTTGTAGAGGTATTCCAGGTGGACGCTGCCCTTGCCGATGCCGATGGTCTCCGTGAGCGCGGAGCCGGAGGACTCGTGGCACATGTTGGAGCAGTCCGGCAGGTTGTTGGTGCCGAACTCGCGGGCGAAGAGCTGGTAGAGGAAGGCTGCTTCGTTGCTGGTGCGCCCGGAGGTGTAGAAGACGGCCTCGTCGGGGCTGCCGAGGGCGTGGAGCTCCTCGGCGATGATGTCGAAGGCGCGTTCCCAGGTGACGGGTTCGTAGGCGGTGGCGCCCTCGGCGAGGTACATGGGGTGGGTGAGGCGGCCCTGCTGGCCGAGCCAGTAGCCGCTGCGGTCGGCGAGGCCTGCGACGGGGTGGGCGGCGAAGAAGGCCGGGGTGACGCGGCGGAGGGTGGCCTCCTCGGCGACTGCCTTGGCGCCGTTCTCGCAGAATTCGGCGGCGTGGCGCTTGTCGGGCTCGGGCCAGGCGCAGCCGGGGCAGTCGAAGCCGTCCTTCTGGTTGACCTTGAGGAGGGTCAGGGCGGTGCGGCGGACGCCCATCTGTTCGTGGGCCATGCGCAGTGAGTGGGCGATGGCGGGAAGCCCGGCGGCGGCGTGCTGCGGGGCGGTGACGCTGGGTGCGTCCTGTACGGGGTCGCCGGTGGGCGGCTTGCCTGCCATCTCGCTCTCCCTTGAGCGCTCGGTGGATCTTGGGACGTGCGTGGGGTGCCGATCCTGTCACGGGGGTGCGACGGTGGCGGTGGTGAGGGTGACGGGGGCGCGGGGCGGTCGGGATTGTCAGTGGGCCGTGGCAGGATCGGGGGCGTGGCATCCAAGGCATCGAATACCCCGACCGAAGCGAACGACCCGACCGGCGACGCCGGGGGAGGCCGTCCCCGTCTGCTGTTGATGGACGGGCACTCCATGGCGTACCGGGCGTTCTTCGCGCTGCCCGCGGAGAACTTCACGACGGCGTCCGGTCAGACGACGAACGCGGTGTACGGCTTCGCGTCGATGCTGGCCAATACGCTGCGTGATGAGGCGCCCACGCACTTCGCGGTGGCGTTCGACGTCTCGCGCAAGACGTGGCGCTCGGAGGAGTTCCCGGAGTACAAGGCGACGCGTTCCAAGACCCCGGACGAGTTCAAGGGGCAGGTGACGCTGATCGGTGAGCTGCTGGACGCGATGAGCGTGCGGCGTTTCGCCGTGGACGGCTTCGAGGCCGACGACGTCATCGCCACGCTGGCGACGGAGGCGGAGGCCGAGGGCTTCGAGGTCTCGATCGTCACGGGTGACCGTGACTCCTTCCAGCTGATCACCGACGCGGTCACGGTGCTGTACCCGACGAAGGGCGTGTCGGAGCTGACGCGCTTCACCCCGGAGAAGGTGCAGGAGAAGTACGGGCTGTCCCCGGCGCAGTATCCGGACTTCGCGGCGCTGCGCGGCGACCCGTCGGACAATCTGCCGGGCATCCCGGGTGTCGGTGAGAAGACGGCCGCGAAGTGGATCAACCAGTTCGGTTCGTTCGCGGAGCTCGTCGAGCGGGTCGACGAGGTGAAGGGCAAGGCCGGGCAGAATCTGCGGGACCACCTGGAGGCGGTGAAGCTCAACCGCCGGCTGACCGAGATGGTGCGGGACGTCCAGCTGTCCACGCATCCGGACGATCTGGAGCGCCGGGCCTACGACCGCACGGCGCTGGTGGCGTTCCTGGAGGGGCTGGAGATCCGCAACCAGGGGCTGCGGGACCGGCTGCTGGCGGCCGACCCGGGCGCCGATTCGGCGGAGGAGGCTGCTCCGGAGGCGGGCGCCGAGGTCGACGGCGTGGTGCTGGGCACGGGCGGGCTGGCGCCGTGGCTGGCCGAGCACGGCGCGGGCCCGCTGGGTGTGGCGATCACCGATTCGTGGGCGAAGGGCAGTGGCCGGGTAGCGGAGATCGCGCTGGCGACGGGCGAGGGCCCGGCCGCGTGGTTCGACCCGGCGGAGCTGGACGAGGCCGACGGGCGGGCGTTCGCCGCGTGGAGCGCGGATCCGGAGCGTCCCAAGGTGATGCACGACGCGAAGGCCGCGATGCGGGTGTTCGCCGATCACGGCTGGTCGGTCGACGGCGTCACGATGGACACGGCGCTGGCCGCGTACCTGGTCAAGCCGGGGCGCCGGTCGTTCGCGCTGGACGCGCTGTCGGTGGAGTACCTGGGGCGTGAGCTGGCCACGGCCGCGGCCGGTGACGGCCAGCTGGCCTTCGGCGCCGACGAGCAGGCCGAGGCGGACGCGCTGATGGGCCGGGCCCGTACGGTCCTGGACCTGGGCGGCGCGTTCGCCGGGCGGGTCCAGGAGGTGGGCGCGGCCGGGCTGCTGACCGACGTGGAGCTGCCGACGAGTGCCGTGCTGTCCGCCTGTGAGCGGGCGGGCATCGCCGCCGACCGGGGCTGGCTGGAGCGCATGGAGCAGCAGTTCGCCGCGGCCGTGCAGCAGGCGGTCCAGGAGGCGCACCTGGCGGCGGGCCGCGAGTTCAACCTGGGCTCGCCCAAGCAGCTGCAGGAGGTCCTCTTCGGTGAGCTGGGCCTGCCCAAGACGAAGAAGACCAAGACCGGCTACACCACGGACGCGGACGCGCTGGCCTGGCTCGCGGGGCAGACGGAGAACGAGCTTCCGGTGATCATGCTGCGGCACCGTGAGCAGTCCAAGCTGCGGTCCACGGTCGAGGGCCTGATCAAGGCGATCGCCACCGACGGCCGGATCCACACCACGTTCAACCAGACCGTGGCGGCCACGGGCCGGCTGTCCTCCACCGACCCCAACCTCCAGAACATCCCGGTGCGGACGGACGAGGGCCGTGCCATCCGCCGGGGCTTCGTGGTCGGTGAGGGCTTCGAGTCGCTGATGACCGCCGACTACAGCCAGATCGAGCTGCGGGTGATGGCCCACCTGTCGGAGGACGAGGGCCTGATCGAGGCGTTCACGTCGGGTGAGGACCTCCACACGACGGTGGCGTCCCAGGTGTTCGGCGTCGCCAAGAGCGAGGTCGACCCCGAGATGCGCCGGAAGATCAAGGCGATGTCGTACGGCCTGGCGTACGGGCTGTCGGCGTTCGGTCTCTCGCAGCAGCTGAACATCATGCCGGACGAGGCGCGTCGTCTGATGGACACGTTCTTCGAGCGGTTCGGCGGGGTGCGCGACTACCTCCAGCGCGTCGTCGAGGAGGCCCGCGCCACGGGCTACACGGAGACGATGCTGGGCCGTCGCCGTTATCTGCCGGACCTCAACAGCGACAACCGGCAGCGGCGTGAGATGGCCGAGCGGATGGCGCTGAACGCCCCGATCCAGGGCACGGCCGCCGACATCGTCAAGATCGCGATGCTGCGGGTGGCCGAGGCCCTGGCGGCGGAGAAGCTCGCCTCCCGGATGCTGCTCCAGGTGCACGACGAAATCGTGCTGGAGATCGCGCCGGGGGAGCGGGAGAAGGTCGAGGAGCTGGTCCGCCGCGAGATGGCCGGCGCCGTCGAGCTGCGCGCCCCGCTGGATGTGTCCGTGGGCGTCGGCGGGGACTGGGAGTCCGCCGCGCACTGACGCCCGCGCGGCCGGTGCCGTACGGCCCGCCCCCGAAAACGATCGTTTTCGGGGGCGGGCCGTACGGCGTCGTGCTGTCCCGGGCTCTCCTCCGGGTTCTCCTCCGGGTTCCCTTCGGCGTTCCCTTCCGTGCCGGGCGTTGCTACCCTGCCCCACTCCTGACGCTCCGTCAGGTGAGGGGATTCCGCCGGGAGGCTCCGCATGCGCGCACTGGCCGCCGCGGCCATCGGACTGGCCGCCGCCGTCGCCCTCGTCCTGGCCGTCACGGCCATCGGCCCGCCCCGGGGCGAGACCTCCCCCGAACCCCTGCTCACCTCCGCCCCCGCACGGCCGTAGCGGAGCGTCCCCGCCATGCGCCGACGGGCCAGCCTCGTACTGCTGGCGTTCGCGGTCTTCTGCGCCGCGCTGTCACCCCTGCTGCGCTGGTACGCCTTCCCCCGCCTCGCCAAGGTCCCGGCCGGCCAGTACCGCACCGCCGTCATGGAGGCCGAGAACGCCACCCTCATCGACTACGGCACCCTCAAGCCCCGCACCGTCCCCCGCCTCACCGTGGTCCAGACCCTCAAGGGCAACACCGAGAAGGCCCGCGAGGTCCGCGAGGAGACCGGCCGCGACGTCGTCGTCTGGGACACCCTCTCCTACGCCGCCGGCCCCGACGGCGCCATGGTCTCCATGATCCCCGAGCGGTACGTCTTCGACGCCCACAGCCAGGAGCCCGTCCACGCGGGCGGCGAACACGTCGACGGCACCCCGGTGCGCCGCGACGGCATCGAGTTCAAATGGCCGTTCCTCGTCGAGAAGCGCGACTACCGCTACTTCGACGTGATGACCCGCACCTCCGCGCCCATCCACTACAAGGGCACCCGAGCCTTCCACGGCCTGGACGTCTACTACTTCGAGCAGACGATCCCCTGGACCAGGGTCCCCCTGCCCAGGAAGCTGCCGCTCGGCATCAGCCCCGACACCGTCCGGCAGCTCGGCCTGGAACGCTGGTACACCACCCGCCGCATGTTCTGGATCGACCCCGTCACCGGCGCCCCGGTCAACGGCGAGGAGATCCACCGCGAGGAGATGCGCTGGACCGGCGCCCCCGGCAAGGAGCCCATCCCCGCCTTCTCGGGCCATGTGAAGATGCGCCCCGGTGACGTCGACTCCACCGTCGCCCTCGTGGCCTCGCAACGACAGCTGGTGCTCCTGCTCACCAGCTACCTCCCCTGGGGCCTCCTCACCCTCGGGGGCGTCCTCCTCGCGCTCTCCCTCACCCTTGAGGCCCGAGATCGTCGTGCGGTCGCGGCGGACCGGGCACAGGATGGAGGGAAACCGAACGGGTGACCCCGAAAGGGGTTCCCTGAGCAGAGGAGGCCCGCCGTGAAGGAGACCCCGGAGGACGCGTCCACCCCGTCCCGCCCCAGCCGGCTCTACACCGGCGGCGAGCGGCCCTTCGACCCCGAGGACCTCGTCATGGCCTCCGGCCACGACGTGACCCCCGAACGCGTCGAGGCGGCCCGGCGCCACATAGAGGAGAAGGGAGCCGCCGCCCTGGAGCGCTACCTCCCCTGACGGGCAGGGCCGGCGGACGGGACGAACGCAGGGAAAACGCAGGGAAGACGAACGCGAGGAACGGGCGGGCCCCGGTCACCGCGACGCGCTAGCGCCTGGCGTTGGTGCGGCGCGTCGCGGTGGCCGTGGCCGGGTCCTCCGGCCACGGGTGCCGCGGGTACCGGCCGCGCAGCTCGGCCCGTACGGACCGGTAGCCGTCCCGCCAGAAGGACGCCAGATCCGCGGTGACCGCCGCCGGACGCCCCGCCGGGGACAGCAGATGGACGAGCACGGGCACCCGGCCGCCCGCGACCCGGGGCGTCTCGTGCAGCCCGAACAGCTCCTGGAGCTTGACCGCCAGCACGGGCTGCTCACCGCCGTAGTCCACCCGGATCCGTGAGCCGCTCGGCACCTCGATGCGCTCCGGCGCCAGCTCGCCCAGCCGTACGGCGTCACCGCTCGCCCACGGCAGCAGCCGCTCCAGCGCCGCCCCCGCGTCCAGCCGCTCCAGATCCGCTCGCCTGCGGGCCCGGTCCAGCTCCACGCCCAGCCACTCGTCCGCCCGCGCCAGCAGCGCCCCGTCGGACACGTCCGGCCACGGCTCGCCCAGCTCACGCCGGAGGAACGCCAGCCGCTGCCGCAACGCCGATGCCTCCGCGCCCCACCGCAGCATCCCCAGCCCCTCACGGCGCAGCCCCTCCAGCAGTGCAGCCCGCACCAGCCCCGGATCCGGCGCGCCCAGCACGCTCGCGGTCAGCTCCACCGCGCCGAGACGGGCCACCCGGCGCGCCACGACGTCGCGCCGCTCCTCCGACCAGCGCACCTCCTCGCCCTCGGCGTACAGCGCCCCCGCCGCCGCCCGCGCCGTCCCCTCGTCGATCACCGCGCCCAGCCGCACCCGCGCCGACGCGGCGGCGACGGGCCGGTCCGCCACGGCCACCGCGAGCCAGGGCGCGGTGCGCAGCCGGGACCCCTCACCCAGCTCGGCGCCGGTGCCCGACACCATCAGGTACGCGGCCCCGCCACGCAGCCGCGCCACCCGTTCGGGGAACGCCAGGGCGGCGATCAGGCCGGCGACGGCGTCGTCGGTGTCCGGCACGCCCCGCGACGCGGCGCCCGCGGGCGCCGCGGTCTCCTCGGAGACGTTCCGCAGCGCGCTCTCCAGCCTGCGCGCCTCCGCGCGCCAGCGGGCGCCGTAGGCGTCGCTCCCACGCCGCGCGGAGCGCCAGGCGGCCGCCAGATCGTCCCCGTACTCCCTCGGCGGTTCCTCGCTCAGCAGGGCCACGACCTCCGCCGCCCGGCGTGCGCCGACCTCGCGCGCGCCGTCCAGCAGGGCGCGCGCGAGCCGGGGGTGCACACCCAGGCGCGCCATGCGCCGGCCGCGGTCGGTGGGCCGCCCGTCGGCGTCCACCGCGCCCGTGGCCGCCAGCACCGACCGGGCGGCCGCCAGGGCACCGGCCGGCGGGGCGTCGAGCAGCGCGAGCCCGGTCGCGTCGGGATCGCCCCAGCAGGCGGCCTGAAGGGCGAACGCCGTCAGGTCCGCCACCGTGATCTCCGCCGCCGGGAACGCGGGCAGCCGCGTCTCGTCCGCCTCCGTCCAGCAGCGGTACAC
>NZ_JAILXP010000335.1 GCF_020740895.1 Streptomyces sp. UNOB3_S3
TTCCGGGGGCGTGGCCTTGGGCCGGGGGGCGGCCTCGTCGGCATGCGGGGTGCGGCCGCCCGGGAGCGCGAGCAGGCGCGTCCGCGCCGGGAGGGCGCATACGGAGCGGGTGCGCCCCGGCTGGGGGCGGGCGCCGGGGACGCCCGGTGCGGCGGGGGTGGCCCGGGTCGCGGGCCGGGTCCGTACGGCCTGCTCGGCGAGGTGCTCGCAGCGCCGCAGCAGGGCGTGGCGGTGACCGGCCTCGGTGACGCCCGCCGGGAGCTCGCACAGCGAGCGCAGGGCGGTGAGGTCCTCGGAGCCGGGCAGATAGCCGTCCGCGAGGGCGTCCCGGAGCAGCCGCGCGTAGCCGGGCGCGGCGCCGGGCAGCGCGGTGCGGTAGCGGGTGAGCTCGGCCAGCAGGAAGGCGCGGAGCCGGCCGGCCTCGTGGTCGGCCTCGGCCATGGCTTCGGCGAGCAGGAGGCAGTCCCGGACCTCGGCGTCCCGGGCGGGGCCGGGGCGGGTGGGAACGGAGTCGGGGCGGAGTGCGATGTCGAGGGCACGGCGCAGCACGCGCAGCTCGTCCGCGCTGAACGCCATGCCGCCGCGGGATCCATAGGGCGTGGGCATGGGCCGACTTTAAGTGCTAAGGGGACAAAATTCGCTTAGCTGGTTATTTCGGGCGTGGCACAACGGGTGAGGGCGGGCGGTCAGTGCTCGCGGCGACGGGCGGCGCCCAGGGCTATGGCCCCGGCGGAGAGCGCGGTCCCGGAGGTGGTGGCGAGCAACAGGGTCGCGGAGGCCACGCCGTCGTCCATGGACCTCTGGGGCGCGGTTCCGGGCGCATTTCCGGTGATCTCGACGACGATCGGCGCGCTGTCGTTGGCCGGATCCGGGTCGGGGGCGTTGCCGAGGTCGATGATCCTGACCCAGCCCTCCGCGCCCTCGACCTTCCGGTCGATGCGGATCCGGAAGCTCAGCGTCTCGCGGTCGCCGGCGGCGAAGTCGCCGCCGATGGCGCAGAGGTAGCTGCGGGCGGCCGTGTCGTGCGGGGCGCAGCGGCGGCCGGCGTCGCCGTCGGGGGCGATGGTGGTGCCCTCGGGCGCGGTGACCTCGTAGGACCGGCGGTCGGCGGCGGCCCGGCCGGGGCCGCCGTTGCGCACGCCGACCTCGACGCCGACCGTCTCGCCCACGCGGCCCGTGACCGGGTGGGCGATGGCCTGATAGTCGGCGGGCGGGGGCGGCTGAGTGGCGGCCGCGGCCGCGGTGCCGCCCGTCAGGGCGGCGAGGGTGAGGGCGGCTGTCGCCGCCGCTGTCCGACGCGCTGTTCGCTTCGCCTTCACGCGTGTCCGCCCGCCCTTGGTTCCGGTCCGTCTGCGTGCTGTCAGACCGTCAAGGGCGGGGGTTTGGTTGCACGCGCCGGCCCCGCGATCGCGTCGCCGTGTCACCCCCGCGTCATCAGCCCCGCGTCGTCAGCCCCGCATCATGTTGCGCTCGTAGACCAGCCGCAGGCCGATGAGCGTCAGCCACGGCTCGTGCTCGTCGATGACCGACGCCTCGCCCAGGACCAGGGGGGCGAGGCCGCCCGTGGCGATGACGGTGACGTCGTCGGGGTCGTCGGCCAGCTCGCGGGCCATGCGGCTGACGACACCGTCGACCTGGCCCGCGAAGCCGTAGAGGATGCCGGACTGCATGGCCTCGACGGTGTTCTTGCCGATGACGCTGCGCGGGCGGGCGATCTCGATCTTGCGGAGCTGGGCGCCGCGGACGCCCAGGGCCTCCGTGGAGATCTCGATGCCGGGGGCGATCACACCGCCGACGTACTCGCCGCGCGCGCTCACCGCGTCGAACGTCGTCGCCGTGCCGAAGTCGACGACGACGCACGGGCCGCCGTAGAGCTCGACGGCGGCGACCGCGTTGATGATGCGGTCCGCGCCGACCTCCTTGGGCTGGTCCATGAGGATCGGCACGCCGGTCTTCACGCCCGGCTCGACCAGGATGGCGGGGACGTCGCCGTAGTAGCGGCGGGTCACCTCGCGCATCTCGTGGAGCACGGAGGGGACGGTCGAGCAGATGCAGATGCCGTCGATGCCGTCGCCCAGTTCGTCGCCGAGCAGCGGATGGCGGCCCATCAGGCCCTGGAGCAGCACCGCCAGTTCGTCCGCGGTGCGGCGGGCGTCGGTGGAGATGCGCCAGTGCTCGACGATGTCCTCGCCGTCGAACAGGCCGAGGACGGTCTGGGTGTTGCCGACATCGATGGTGAGCAGCATCAGGAGGCCTCCTCGTGGAGGTCCAGGCCGATGTCCAGGATCGGGGAGGAGTGGGTCAGCGAGCCGACGGCCAGGTAGTCGACGCCCGTCTCGGCGTAGGCGCGGGCGTTGGCCAGGGTCAGCCGGCCGGAGGACTCCAGCTTGGCGCGGCCCGCGACGAGCGCGACGGCCTCGCGGGTCTGCTCAACGGTGAAGTTGTCCAGCATCACGAGGTTCACGCCCTCGGCGAGGACCGGCGGGATCTGGTCGATCCGGTCCACCTCGACCTCGATGTCCACGTCCGGGAACTCCTGGCGCACGGCCCGGAACGCCTCGGCGACACCGCCGGCGGCGATCACGTGGTTGTCCTTCACCAGCGCGGCGTCGGACAGCGACATGCGGTGGTTGACGCCGCCGCCGCAGCGGACCGCGTACTTCTCCAGCGCGCGCAGCCCGACGGTGGTCTTGCGGGTGTCGCGGACGGCGGCGCCGGTGCCCTCCAGGGCGTCGGCCCAGGCACGGGTGGCGGTGGCGATGCCGGAGAGGTGGCAGAGGATGTTGAGCATGCTGCGCTCGGCGGTGAGCAGATCCGCGGTACGGGTGCGGACGGTCAGCAGCTTCTGGCCCGCCTCCACCCGGTCGCCGTCCTCGACGTGCCGCTCGACCTCGAACTCGTCGGTGCAGGCGACGGAGAGGATGGACTCGGCGATGCGCAGACCGGCGACCGTGCCGGCCTCGCGGGCGGTGAAGTCGCCGGAGGCGACGGCGTCCTCGGGGACGGTCGCGAAGGTCGTGATGTCCTTGCCGCCGTCGAGGTCCTCCTCGATGGCGAGGTGCGCGAGGTCCTCGACCTGGAGCGGGTCCAGCCCGGCGGCGACCAGCAGCCGGACGAGCTCGGGGTCGAGCCCGCACTCGAAGGCGTCCTCGTCGTACTCCCCGGCGGAGCAGCCGCAGGCGTCGCCGCAGCCGCCGGTCGCCTCCGGCTCGGCGGCTTCCCGGCCGGAACGGCCGATCTGGTGCAGGGGGGCGTCTTCGGTGGTGCTCACGCTGTTCTCCTTGGGGGCGGAGGCAGATACGGGCGGTACGGGCGATGCGGGCTCTACGGGCGCTACCGGCGCTACCGGCGCTACGAGCTCTACGGGCGGGAAGGCGGCCGACCCGGTGGTGGAGACCGCGAGGGTGCGGTCCGGGCGCAGCGTCACCAGGAGGTGGCGGCGGGAGCGGTCGTCGTCGCGGTCGGGGAAGTCCTCGCGCCAGTGGCAGCCGCGGGTCTCCTCCCGGCGGAGGGCGGCGGCGACCAGGACCTGGGCGACGAGGAGGAGGTTGGTCGTCTCCCATGCCTCGGTGCCGGGGACGGGCTGCTTGTCGGTGGCTTCCTCGCGGATGCGGGCCAGTTCCGCTGCGGCCTGCTCCAGGCTGCGGCGGGAGCGGAGGACGCCGGCGCCTGCCGTCATGACGCGCTGGATCCCGGTGCGGGCTTCGAGGGGGATCAGGAGCGTTTCCGGCTCTCCTACCGTCGTGGGGGTTTCTCCCACTCGCCCACCCGTTGCCCCGAACGCCGGTCCGTCGTGGGTGATGTCCGCCGCGATGCGTTCCGCGAAGACCAGGCCCTCCAGGAGGGAGTTGGACGCCAGCCGGTTCGCGCCGTGCACCCCGGTGCAGGCGACCTCGCCGCACGCGTAGAGGCCCGGCACGGTCGTCCGGCCGCGCAGGTCCGTCCGTACGCCGCCCGAGGCGTAGTGCGCGGCGGGCGAGACGGGGATCAGGTCCGTGACCGGGTCGATGCCGTGCGCCCGGCAGGCCGCCAGGATCGTGGGGAAGCGGCGCTCCCACTTCTCCCGGCCGAAGTGGCGGGCGTCCAGGTACATGTGCTCGGCGCCCGTCTCGCGCATGCGCCGCATGATGCCCTTGGCGACGATGTCGCGCGGGGCGAGCTCGGCCAGCTCGTGCGCGCCCACCATGAAGCGGTGGCCGTCGGCGTCCACCAGGTGGGCGCCCTCGCCGCGGACGGCCTCCGAGACCAGGGGCTGCTGCCCCTCGGCGTCGGGGCCGAGCCACAGCACTGTCGGGTGGAACTGGACGAACTCCAGGTCGGAGACCTCGGCGCCGGCGCGCAGGGCGAGGGCGACGCCGTCGCCGGTGGAGACGGCGGGGTTGGTGGTGGCGGAGAAGACCTGGCCCATGCCGCCGGTGGCCAGGACGACGGCCCGGGCGCGGACGGCGCCCACGCCGTCGTGCTGGCCCTCGCCCATGACGTGCAGGGAGACGCCCGCCGCGTGGCCCTCGGCGTCCTTGAGGAGGTCGAGGACGAGGGCGTGCTCGATGGTCTTGATGCCCGCGGCGCGCACGGCGTCGACGAGGGCGCGGGAGATCTCGGCGCCGGTGGCGTCGCCTCCGGCGTGGGCGATGCGGTCGCGGTGGTGACCGCCCTCGCGGGTCAGCAGGATCTCGCCGGTGCCGGCGTCGGTGTCGAAGCGGGCGCCGGTGGCGATGAGGCGGCGCACGGCGTCGGGACCCTCGGTGACCAGGATCCGTACGGCCTCCTCCGCGCAGAGGCCCGCGCCGGCGACAAGGGTGTCGTCGAGGTGCTGCTCCGGGGTGTCGCCGTCGCCGAGGGCGGCCGCTATGCCGCCCTGGGCCCAGCGGGTGGAGCCGTCGTCGAGGCGCGCCTTGGTGACGACGGCGACGCTCGCGCCCGCCGCCGCACAGCGCAGCGCCACGGTCAGGCCCGCCACGCCGGAGCCGACGACCACGACGTCCGCGTCGACGGACCAGCCGGGGCGGGGGGCGTGGAGTCGTATGCCGGTCATCGCGCCGCTCCGACGGTGAGGGGGATGTTGTCGATCAGACGGGTGGTGCCCACCTTGGCCGCCACGGCGAGGACGGCCTCGCCGCTGTAGTCGTCGGGGACCTCGGTGAAGTCGGAGGGGTCGACGAGCGCCAGGTAGTCGAGGCGGAGCGGGGGCTCCAGCCGCGCGGCGCCGTCCAGGATCGCCATGGCGGAGCGCCGGACGGGGGCCGCGCCCTCGCCCGCCGAGGTGCCGGCGGTGAGCAGGGCGCGGGAGAGCTCCAGCGCCGTGGTCCGGTCGGCCTCGGAGAGGTAGCGGTTGCGGCTGGAGAGGGCGAGGTTGTCGCCCTCGCGGACCGTGGGCACGCCCACGATCTCCACGGGGAAGTTGAGGTCGCGCGCCATGCGGCGGATCAGGGCGAGCTGCTGGGCGTCCTTCTGCCCGAACAGCGCGACGTCCGGCCCGGTGAGGTGGAGGAGCTTGCCGACGACGGTGAGGACGCCGTCGAAGTGGCCGGGGCGGCTGGCGCCTTCGAGGCGCTCGCCCATGGGGCCGGCGGTGATCCGGACCTGGGGCTCGCCGCCGGGGTAGACCTCGTCCACGGACGGGGCGAAGACGGCGTCGGCGCCGGCCCCGCCGGCGATCGCGAGGTCGGCGTCGAGGGTGCGCGGGTAGCGGTCGAGGTCCTCGCCGGCGCCGAACTGGAGCGGGTTGACGAAGACGGTGACGACGACCTGGCCCTCCGGGCCCACCAGCCGGCGCGCCTCGCGGACGAGGGTGGCGTGGCCCTCGTGGAGGGCGCCCATGGTCATGACGACCGCGCGGCGGCCGCCGCGCGGGAGGGAGTGCAGCTCCTCTGCGGTACGGATGAGCTGGGTGGTCACTGATTGCCTCCGTCCGCGAGGACGCCGAGCAGGTCCTCCGCAAGTTCGGGCTTGAGCAGGCCGTGCGCGAGGGCGCGGTCCGCGGTGGTGCGGGCCATCGCCAGGTATCCGGCGACGGCTCCGGGAGCGTGGGCGCGCAGCTCGGCCACGTGGGCCGCGACCGTGCCGGCGTCGCCGCGGGCGACCGGGCCGGTGAGGGCGGCGTCACCGCTGCGCAGGGCGTTGTCCAGGGCGGCGCCCAGGAGGGGGCCGAGCATCCGGGCGGGGTGCTCGACCCCGGCGGTGCGCAGCAGGTCCATGCTCTGGGCGACGAGGGTGACGAGGTGGTTGGCGCCGATGGCGAGGGCCGCGTGGTAGAGCGGGCGGGCGCTCTCCTCGATCCACTCGGGCTCGCCGCCCATCTCGATGACCAGCGCCTCGGCGGCCAGCCGCAGCTCCTGGGGGGCGGTGACGCCGAAGGAGCAGCCGGCCAGGCGCTGGACGTCCACCGGGGTGCCGGTGAAGGTCATCGCGGGGTGGAGGGCCAGCGGCAGGCCGCCGGCGCGCGTCGCCGGGTCGAGGACGGCGGTGCCGTGCCGGCCGGAGGTGTGCACGAGGAGCTGGCCGGGGCGGACGGCGCCGGTCTCGGCGAGCCCGGCGACCAGGCCCGGCAGGGCGTCGTCGGGCACGGTCAGCAGGACCAGCTCGGCGTGGGCGAGCACATCGGCGGGGGCCATGACGGGCACGTCCGGCAGCATGGCCGCGGCGCGCCGCAGCGAGGCGTCGGAGACGCCGGACACGGCGACGGGACGGTGCCCGGCGAGCTGGAGGGACGCCGCCAGGGCGGGGCCCACCCGGCCGGCGCCGACCACACCGACGGTGAGTCTGGCAGGGCGGTCCTGGGGACTCATGGGCTCGGAGGAGAGGTGTGCGTTCACGCGGCAGGATGCCTTCCGTTCCAGTCCGCGGGGGTACCGGACGATTCCTTTGTCATGCTACGCGAGGCGCGCGGGGCGGTCCCCGGCCGTCCCCAGCCCTGTGGATAACTCGCGGCTTGTGCATAACCCGGCCACACGTTCCAGTGATCAGGCGAGCGACGGCCCACGGACCCCGGGGGCGATGGCTAGCCTGAAATTCTCAGTCAGAGGGAGGCACGCCGTGACCGCACTCGACGAACGGCCGCACACCGACGAGCAGAACGGCGACGAGCAGAACGGCGAGGAGCAGAGCCATGATGAGCAGATGCTGATCGAGCAGTTCGAGAGCCTCGCCAAGGCTGCCATGAGGGAGGCCGAAGGCCTTCGCCTGGAGTTCATCGACGGAAAAATGGGGGCCAAGGCCGTGCCCGATGGGCTCCACGAGACGATCATCATGTGGCTCGTCCGCCAGTGCCTGCAGCATCACCCATCCCTGGACCTTCACACGGGACAGGGCCTCAAGATCGAGACCTACCGCAAGGGACGCGCCCGCCCCGACGGGACACTCGCTCCCATCGGCCATTTCGTCCAGGCCGGGGAGTGGGCCGAGCCGGACGGCGTGCTCATGACCGTCGAGGTCACGTCGCACGACTACGACACCAATCAGCGCGACCGCGTCGAGAAGCCCCGCGCCTACGCCGAGAGCGGCATCCCCGTCTACCTCCTCATCGACCGGGACGCCGACGAGGTCACCGTGTACAGCGAACCCGTGGAGGGCACCTACCAGGACCGTCACACGGCCGCGTTCGGCAAGAGCATCGAGCTGCCGGCGCCGGTCGGGTTCACTCTCGACACCGAGACCCTGAGGTCATGGAAGGCCGCACGGGAGAGCGACGGGTAGATCCGGCACCCCCGGTCAGCGCTCGCGTGGACTCCCGCAGCCGTTCGCGACGCGGTCGGGTCGCTCCTGGAGCGGCTGGACGGGGGTGCTTCGGGTTGCTGACGGGCGTACGGGCGCCGGGGCGGCGGCCGCGTGTCGTACGGGGAGGGCGCTGGC
>NZ_JAILXP010000336.1 GCF_020740895.1 Streptomyces sp. UNOB3_S3
CATCAGGGCGATCTGGGCGCGGTCGCGGCGGGCGGCGAGTTCACCGACCGGCTCGCCACCGAACGCCTCCTCCGCCTGGGCGGTGAGCAGGGCGACGGTGGGCTCGTCGAACGACGGCTCGCCCAGGCCGGGCCAGCTCGCCTCCATGGCGCGGCCGAGGTGCCGGAGGAAGTGCGGCAGGCCGCCGGGGCCGCCGCCGAGGTGGAACGTGCGGAAGGGGCCTGCGACCGCCCAGCGCAGCCCGATGGAGTCCGTGACGATGGCGTCGAGCTCGGCCTCGGTGACCACGCCTTCGGCCACCAGGTGCACGCACTCGCGGAAGAGCGCGGCCTGGAGGCGGTTGGCGACGAACCCGGGGACCTCCTTGCGGAGGATCTGGGGCTTCTTGCCCAGCGACGCGTAGAAGTCACGGGCCCGCAGCAGGGTCTCCGCGGAGGTCCGCTCACCCGGGACGATCTCCACGAGCGGGACGAGGTGCGGCGGGTTGAAGGGGTGGCCGACGACCAGGCGTTCCGGCTGCCGCATCGCCGTGGCGATCGCGGTGGCGGGGATGCCGGAGGTCGAGGTGGCCAGCAGCGCGTGGGCGGGAGCGGCCGCCTCGACGGTCCGCCAGATCTCCCGCTTGACGTCCAGGCGTTCGGGGCCGTTCTCCTGGACGACGTCGGCCTCCGCGACCGCGGCGGCCAGGTCCGGCTCGAAGCGGAGCCGGTCCGTCAGCCGCTCGGTGGGCAGGCCGAGCTCCGCGAGGGCCGGAGCGATCTCCGCCAGCCCGGCCCGGACCTGCTCCTCCGCCTCGGGACGCGGGTCGCTGACGACGACGTCCAGGCCGTGGGCCAGGAACAGCCCGGCCCAGGAGATCCCGATCACGCCACCGCCGACGACCGTGACACGGCCGCGGGGACGCGGGGCTGATGTGTGTGCGTTCATGGTGTGTACACCCGTTTTCTCGATCGTCTTCTTGACCGGGAGGGCCCGTCAGCCCGCCAGGTAGTCGTGGACGACCTCGGCGGGGCTGAGGGTGAGGTCGGTCAGGATGTGGCTGGCGGCGACGACTTCGAGGACCGGCAGGTCCGCGAGCGGCGCCAGCGCGTGGGCGAACAGCTCCAGCCGGGCCGGGCCGCGGAAGGCGCTCTTGACCGTGATGTCGGTGATCTGGGTGCGGACCAGTTCACAGATGCGCGGTCGGCCGTCGTAGCCGGGCAGCGCCTTGACCATGAAGGTGGGGACGCAGATCTCCGCACGGGCCTCGTCGAGGTCCATCGGGTGGTGCTTGTAGCCCATGGTGGCGGTGGCCACCCGCAGCGAGCCGTAGTCGAGGGTGCCGACGAGGGTGTCGGAGTCGGTGTAGAGCCTGGGCGACCCGGCCTTCTTCGGGTAGGCGCTCAGCTCCCGGCCGCTGGAGATCGCCGGAACGCTGTCGAGGTACATCGCCAGGTTGTACTCGCCGCGCTCGCCCGCGTACTCGACGGGGACGACCTGGCCGGCCTCCGTGTAGTCGCCCAGCCCCGTCACGTCCGGCATCCGCATGATCTCGAAGCGCACCAGCGGCTCGGGGACCGACAGCGGCTCGGGGACGACCCGGCGCAGGGCCTCCGGGTCGGTGCGGTAGGTGATGTTGAGGTACTCGCGGTCGGTGAACCGGTACCGGGTGGGGGCGAAAGCGGGCGCGTCCAGCGGAGTGGTGAACACCCGCGCGACGTCGTGTATGTGCATGGTGGCTTCCTTTCAGGGCCTGGAACCACTCAGGGCCTGGAACCACCTCACTCCTCCGGCACCGATTCTGTCCAATATATGCTTCCGGCACGTTCGATATGCTTGAACATATGGAGCTCACAAAACGCCTGCTGGAACAGTTCCTGGTGCTGGCCGAGGAGAAGCACTTCGGCCGTGCGGCGGAGCGGCTGTCGATGAGCCAGCCCCCGCTCAGTCAGGCGATGCAGCGCCTGGAGCGCGGTCTCGGGGTGACGCTGCTGGACCGGGGTCCTGGTGGTGTACGCCTCACCCCGGCGGGGGCCGCCTTCGCCGTCGAGGCGCGGCGGCTGCTGGACGCCCGGTCCGCCGCCGTCGAGCGGGTGCGGCGCGTCGCGCACGGCCTGGAGGGCGACGTACGCGTGGGATACGTGAGCATCCTCAGCCACCGCCACCTGCCCCGGCTGCTGCGGGCCGCGGCCGGCGAGCTGCCCGGCCTCCGCGTCCACCTGCGGCAGGACTCCACGGCCGCGCTCGTGGAGATGATCGGCGCCGGGGCCCTGGACCTCGCCTTCCTCCGCGACCCGTCACCCATACCGGACGACCTCGAAGTCCGCGCCCTCTCCGTCGAGCGCGCCGTCGCCGCCGTACCGGACGGGCACCGCCTGGCCGGAGCCGCCTCGATCGCCCTCGCGGACCTGCGCGACGAGGACTTCGTACTCCTCAGCGCGACGGCCCTGCCCGGGCTCGCCCTCCAGGCCCAACGAGCCTGCCAGGAGGCGGGGTTCACTCCCCGCCGCCGGGCCGAGGCGGACGACCTCAGCGGCTTGGTCGGCTACGTCGCCGCCGGGCTGTGCGTCAGCCTGTTGCCGGAGGACCTGCGTGACTTCGCGGTCCCCGGCATCACCTTCGTGCCGCTCCGGGACTCCTCGCCCTACCTCCGCACGACCGTCGCCGCCGTGCACCGGCCCGACGCGGACGCGGCCGTGCGGCGCCTGCTGGACCTCATCGCCCGGCACCTGCGCCCGGACGACGGCGGGTGAGCGGCGCCGGGGCGCGTACCGGCCCTACCCGTGGCGGGGTCCCGGCGTGGGCGTCGCCTCCTTCCGGCCGGTCCGCCTGCCCTCGGTCCACCCCGTGAGGAACGCCGCGACCAATTCGGCTCCGCGCGACGCGAGATGACGTCGCCGCTCCCAGCGGGAGCGGGGCGGTACCCGGCCCCGGACACGCTGCGGATCGAGGGCGAGGGCGGTGAGGCGCCGGCCCGCCCGGGCCAGGTCGGCGAGGATCCGTTCCCGGCGCGGCCCGCCGGGCGTGGTGAGGAGGGCGGTGTACAGACCCTCGATCTCGGACACGACCGCCCCGAGGCGCAAGTCGGTACCGCCTGTCGATGTCATCCTGCCCCGCGCCAATTGCCGCCCCCTTCGTGCGATCGCGTGCCCGGCGCACAACACTTGCCCGGTTGCGCAACCTCGCAATCCTGTCATGCCGCGGCCCGCTTCGTCTCCCGTTTCGGAGGTACCGGGGTCCGGGTGCTCTCGCGCCGGCCCGTTCCCGTTCCGAGTGCCCTTCCTCGTACGCCCGTTGACGATCCGTTCGCGGCGGGACGCTCCCGGTCACCCATAGGACAGGTTGGAGCACACGTCGTCGTCCGCGGACCGGGCGGTGCCGGCCACCTGGGTGGGCACGGCCGTGGGCGCCGGGGCGGGCGTCGTCGGCGAAGGTCCCGCCGGGGCCGGGTCGGCCGCGTACGCCTGACCCAGGGTGACGGTGACGCCCGGTGTGCCGGTGGGGCGCAGTTCGGCCCCGGGGAACAGGCGGGCGACGGTCCGGGCGTGGTCGTGCTGCCCGGGGCCGTAGGTGATGACGGTGGCCGCGCCCTGGTGGGAACGGCTGGTCGCGGTGCCGGTGACGGTGAATCCGCTGCCCTTGAGCATCTCGGCGGCGCGGGCGGCCAGGCCCGGGGTCGTGGTGCCGTTGTGCACGGCCACGCCGATGCCCGAGCCGGACACGGGGGACGGGGCGGCGGTGGTGGGCGCGGGTGCCTTGTCGTCCTGTTTGCCGCGCGCGTTCTGGCCGTCGATGGTGCGGTCGTTCCTGATCGCCTCCCAGAGGGCGTCCGCGTCGGGGTGGACGATCGCGACCCGGTTGCCCTGGTACTGCCAGGGGAGCGTGACGAACTTGGTGTTGTGGAGGTCGATGTCCTTCATCGACATCGCGAAGGAGAAGAGCTTGCGGGCCGAGTCGAGGCCGGGGTCGACGGTCATGGACTTGGTGGCCGCGTCCGCCAGCGGCAGCAGGGTGGTGGGGCTGAAGCCCTGGCCCTTCACCTTCTTGACGAGGCTCGCGACGAACGCCTGCTGCCGCTTGATGCGGCCGATGTCGGAACCGTCCCCTATGCCGTGCCGCAGCCGCACATAGTCCAGCGCCTCCTGCCCGGAGACCGTCCGCGGGCCCTTGGGGAAGATCAGCCGGCCCTTCGAGCCGAGGTTGGGGTTGAGGTCGCCCTGGTAGACGTCGTTGGGCAGGCAGACGTCGACACCGCCGACGGCGGACGTCACCTTCGAGAACCCCACGAAGTCCACGACGACCGTGTGGTCGACGCGCAGACCGGTCAGCTTCTCCACCGTGTTCTGCGTACAGGCGGGATTGCCCTTGGCGGCACGGCCGACGGAGAAGGCCGAGTTGAACATCACATGGGACTGGGGGGCCGTCCACGTGCCGTCGGGGAGCCTGCACGAGGGGATGTCGACCAGGGTGTCACGGGGGATGGACACCGCGACGGCGTGCTTCTGGTCGCCGTACACGTGCAGGAGGAAGGCGGTGTCCGAGCGGCCGAAGTCGTCACCCCCGCCACCCATCCGCGCGTTGTCCCCGGAGCGCGAGTCCGAGCCGATGACCAGGACGTTCCGGCCGCCGAACCCGGCGGCGGGGCGGTTCTTCGACAGCCCTTCCGCGCCGAAGCTGTCGATGTTGCCGTCGAACTCGTAGTAGAGCCAGCCCCCGGCTGCCACCATCAGCACGACCGTGGACGTCGATATGGCGGTGATGAGCCGTACCCGGCCGCGACGGCGCTCCCGCATACGGGTGGCCTGCCGGCTCCGGCGCCGCGGGGCCACCGATGTGCCTGTCATATGTGCGCTTTCGTCCGCGTGGCTACCGGGGAACGGCCGGCTCGCCCCACTCGTCAGTTGTACAGTTGCGCAATGTAGCAAGAGTCAGGGTGGTCATGGCCCGGGGGTTCCGGGAACACCCCAAGGGGGGAAGAACGACACATGGCCAGGGACCGGCACGCCCACCCGATGACGCACACCGGCGCCGAAGCGGTGCGGCACTACGAGAAGGCGCTGGACAACCTCCTCTTCTTCCGCGAGGAGACGGCCACGGAGGCCGAGGCGACGCTCGACGCCTCGCCCCGCTCCGCCATGGGCAACGTCCTCCGGGCGTATCTGGGACTGCTGGGCACGGAGGAGAAGGACGCCGCCGAGGCGGCCACGGCGTTCGCGGCCTACCGCAAGGACGTAACCGTCACCGAGCTGACGCCGCGTGAACGCCTCCACGTCGAGGCGGCCTCCTCCTGGCTCGGCGGCGACTTCCACGAGGCCGGCCGCCTCCTCGCCGAGCTCGTCGTGGCCCACCCGAAGGACGCCCTCGCCCTGGCGGTCGGGCACCAGACCGACTTCTTCACCGGTAACGCCGTGCTGCTGCGCGACCGGATCGGCGGCGCGCTGTCCGCCTGGGACGAGCACGATCCGCACTACGGACTCCTCCAGGGCATGTACGCCTTCGGCCTGGAGGAGGCGGGCCACTACACCCGCGCCGAGCACATGGGCCTCGAAGCCGTCGCACGCAACCCGCGCGACGTGTGGGGCATCCACGCCGTGGTGCACTCCTACGAGATGCAGGGTCGGTACGAGGACGGCATCCGCTTCCTCGACACCCGTACGGGCGACTGGACCACCGGCAACTACCTCACCGTGCACAACTGGTGGCACTACGCCCTCTACGTCCTCGAAACCGGCCGCACGGACGACGTCCTGGCCGTCTACGACACCGCCCTCCACCACGACGGCTCCACCGGGGCGGCGATGGAACTCCTCGACGCCGCCGCGCTGCTCTGGCGGCTGTACCTGGCGGGCACCGGCACGGGCGACCGCTGGCCCGCGCTGGCCGACGCCTGGGCGGCACGGCACGACGGCCCCCACTACGCCTTCAACGACGTCCACGCCGTCATGGCCTACGTCGGCGCCGGCCGCCTGTCCGACGCCGAACGCCTCATCCACGACCGGCGGACCTGGCTGGAGGGCGCGGGCGCCGGGACGGGCGTGTCCAACGTCGCGATGACCGCCGCGATCGGGCTCCCTGTCTGCCGCGCCCTCGTGGCGTACGGGCGAGGACGGTACGCCGACACCGTCGACACGCTGCTTCCGCTGCGCCGCCGCTTCCAGGACTTCGGCGGCAGCCACGCCCAGCGCGACGCCCTCCAGAAGACCCTGGTCGAGGCGGCCCTCCGCGCCGGACACCACGACCTGGCACGCACCCTGCTGAGCGAACGCGCCGGCCTGCGCCCCCAGTGCCCCTACGACATCAAGGCCAGGGCCCGCCTCGCCCGGGCGACGGCGGCCGCACCGGCGGCCGCACCGGCGTCTGCGCCGATCCGGTGAACCCGGCGCCCGGGCGTGCGCCCGGCCGGGTGTTCCCGTCCGCCCGCGTCGACAGTGTTCTCCATGGACGACCGGCCCACGGGGTGGAGGACGCGGGTACCGCGTGAGCGCGCGCGGCCGCGATGGGTGCGGGAGTCGCCCGCCGCCTGGCGGTTGGCGGTGCTGACGGTCTGCTTCGGCGGCTTCATGAGCCAGCTGGACGCGAGCATCGTCACCCTCACCTACCCGAGCCTGGAGCGGGAGTTCGGCGAGCGGCTGGCCGCCGTCCAGTGGGTGTCACTGGTGTACATGCTCGTCACGGCGGCCGTGCTGGTCGCGGTCGGCCATGTGTCGGACGTGGTGGGCCGCAAACTGGTCTACCTCCACGGCTTCGGCCTGTTCGCGCTCTCCTCCGCCGCCTGCTCCCTGGCCCCGGACCTGACGGCGCTGGTGTGCTTCCGCGGCGTACAGGCGCTGGGCGCGGCGATGCTCGCGGGCAACAGCGTGGCCCTGGTCAGCCTGGTGGCCCCGCGCGAGAAGCTGCGCACCGCGCTGGGCATGCAGGCGGGCGGGCAGGCCCTGGGCCTGGCGGCCGGGCCGACGCTGGGCGGGGTGCTGGTGTCGACGGTGGGCTGGCGCTGGGTGTTCTGGATCAACGTGCCGGTCGGTGTCCTGGCGACGGTGCTCGGCCGCTACCTGCTGCCCCGCACGGTCGAACGGGCCGACGGCACCCGTTTCGATGTGCGGGGTACGGCCTGGCTCGCGGTGGCGTCGGCCGCGTTGCTGGGCGGGGTCTCGGTGTTCTCCGGGACGCCGCTGCCGGGCTGGTCCGGTGTGGTGCTGCTCGCGATGTCGGCGGCGGCGTTCCGGGGCTTCGCGCGGCGCGAGGCACATGCCCCCGAGCCCTTGGTGCCGCTGTCGCTGCTGGGGGACCGGCGGATCGGCTGGGGGCTGGTGGGGGCCCTGGCCGGGTACCTCGTCCTGTTCGGGCCGCTGGTGCTCGTCCCCCTGGTGCTGACGCGGCACGGGGAGAGCGAGATACGGGCCGGCCTGCTGCTCGGCGCCCTGCCCGCCGCGTTCGCGCTCGCCTCCAACCTTCAGGAACACCTGCTTCCCCGGCGGTGGAACGGCCGTCGCCGCGCTCTGGCCGGGGCAGCGCTGTCCACGGCGGGGCTGATGGGCCTGGCGTTCGCCGCCCCCGTGGACCGTTGGCTGATCTGCTGGCTCGCCGTGCTGGGCCTGGGGCTCGGCCTGTTCACTCCGTCCAACAACGAATCCGTCATGCGGGCCGTGCCGCGTGAGCTGTCCGGCACGGGGGGCGGCATGCTCAACACGGCCCGGGCCCTGGGGACCGCCCTCGGTATCGCCGTCGTCACCCTCACCCTCGAACTGGGCGACGGCCGCGGCGCGGGATCGGTCCTGCCGCCGCTCCCCGTGCTCACCCTCGCCGCGGCCGCGGCCTTGGCGGGTGCGGCGACCCTGCTGGCGGGGGACGAGGGGTGGCG
>NZ_JAILXP010000337.1 GCF_020740895.1 Streptomyces sp. UNOB3_S3
CTCCCCGAGCCCCTCGTGGCCCGGATCGCCGAGCGCGTCGCCGAGGCCGCCCGGCACCTCAACCGCTACCCCGACCGGGACGCGGTCGAGCTCCGCACCGAGCTCGCCAAGTACCTCACCCGCACCACGGGCCACGAGGTCACCATGGCAAACGTCTGGGCCGCCAACGGCTCCAACGAGGTCCTCCAGCAGCTGCTCCAGACCTTCGGCGGACCCGGCCGCTCGGCCATGGGCTTCGAGCCCTCGTACTCGATGCACGCCCTGATCTCCCGGGGCACCGGCACCGGCTGGATCTCCGGCCCCCGCCGCGCCGACTTCACCATCGACGTCGACGCCGCCGAGGCCGCCATCGCCGAACACCGGCCCGAGGTCGTCTTCATCTGCTCGCCGAACAACCCCACGGGCACGGTGGTCGACGAGGAGACGGTCCTGCGGCTGTACGAGGCCGCCCAGGCGGCCCGCCCGTCGCTGGTCGTCGTCGACGAGGCGTACGGCGAGTTCAGCCACGGGCCCTCGCTGCTGCCGCTGATCGAGGGCCGCCCCCACCTCGTCGTCTCCCGCACCATGTCCAAGGCCTTCGGCGCCGCCGGGCTGCGCCTCGGCTACCTCGCCGCGCACCCCGCCGTGGTCGACGCCGTTCAGCTCGTCCGGCTGCCGTACCACCTCTCGGCCGTTACCCAGGCCACGGCGCTCGCCGCCCTGGAGCACACCGACACGCTGCTCGGCTACGTCGAACAGCTCAAGGCCGAACGCGACCGCATCGTCACCGAGCTGCGCGCCATGGGCTGCGAGGTGACCGATTCCGACGCCAACTTCGTCCAGTTCGGACGGTTCGACGACAGCCACGCCGCATGGCAGGCCATCCTCGACCACGGGGTCCTGGTACGGGACAACGGCGTCCCCGGGTGGCTGCGGGTGACCGCCGGCACGCCCGAGGAGAACGACGCCTTCCTGGACGCAGTACGCGCCATTCGCAAGGAGAGCAACTCATGCTGAATTTTCCGGGGGATGACCCCCGGGCCCCCAAGCGCGTCGGCCGCGTCGAGCGCACCACCAAGGAGACCTCCGTCCTGGTCGAGATCGACCTCGACGGCACCGGGCAGGTCGACGTGTCGACCGGGGTCGGCTTCTACGACCACATGCTCGACCAGCTCGGTCGCCACGGCCTCTTCGACCTCACCGTCAAGACCGACGGCGACCTCCACATCGACACCCACCACACCATCGAGGACACCGCCCTCGCGCTGGGCGCCGCCTTCAAGCAGGCCCTCGGCGACAAGGTGGGCATCTACCGCTTCGGCAACTGCACCGTGCCCCTGGACGAGTCCCTCGCCCAGGTCACCGTGGACCTCTCCGGCCGCCCCTACCTCGTGCACACCGAGCCCGAGAACATGGCGCCGATGATCGGCGCCTACGACACGACGATGACCCGGCACATCCTGGAGTCCTTCGTCGCCCAGGCGCAGATCGCCCTCCACGTCCACGTCCCGTACGGGCGCAACGCCCACCACATCGTGGAGTGCCAGTTCAAGGCCCTCGCCCGCGCCCTGCGCTACGCCAGCGAGCGCGACCCGCGCGCGGCCGGGATCATCCCGTCGACGAAGGGCGCGCTCTGAGCATGAACGGCACCTCCACCGCCCTCATCCTCGTCGGCCTGTTCCTGGTCGGCGGCATCATCTCGTTCCTCAAGCAGGGCATGCCCAAGGGCGTGATCGTCCTGCTCGGCATCGGCGCGGCCATGTGCCTGACCGCCGGCATCCTGCGCGTCGAAGGACTGTGGTCATGAGCACCCCGAAGAAGGTCGTCGTCTTCGACTACGGCTTCGGCAACGTCCGCTCCGCCGAGCGGGCCCTCGCCCACGTCGGCGCCGACGTCGAGATCACCCGCGACTACGAGACGGCCATGAACGCCGACGGGCTCCTCGTCCCCGGCGTCGGCGCGTTCGCCGCCTGTATGCAGGGGCTGCGCTCCGCGCGCGGCGACTGGATCGTCGGGCGCCGGCTGTCCGGCGGGCGCCCCGTCATGGGCATCTGCGTCGGCATGCAGATCCTCTTCGAGCGCGGCATCGAGCACGGCGTCGAGACCGAGGGCCTCGACGAGTGGCCCGGCACGGTCGAGCCGCTCAAGGCCGACGTCGTCCCCCACATGGGCTGGAACACCGTCACCCCGGCCGAGGGCTCCCGGCTCTTCGCCGGCCTGGACGCGGACACCCGCTACTACTTCGTGCACTCCTACGCCGTGCGCGAGTGGAGCCTGGAGGTCGGCAACGCCAACATCCGCGCCCCCAAGGTCACCTGGGCCACCCATGGCGAGCCGTTCGTCGCCGCCGTGGAGAACGGCCCGCTGTGGGCCACCCAGTTCCACCCCGAGAAGTCCGGCGACGCCGGAGCGGTCCTGCTCCGCAACTGGCTGGACACGCTGTGACCGCAGCACCCGGCCGTCGCCGCGCCGACGGCCGTGACACCCGGCCGGCCCCCTCATCCGTAAGGTCCACTTCATGACCCACCGCCTCGAACTCCTGCCCGCCGTCGACGTCCGCAACGGCCAGGCCGTCCGTCTCGTCCATGGCGAGTCCGGCTCCGAGACGTCGTACGGCGACCCGCTTGCCGCCGCTCAGACCTGGCAGCGCGCGGGCGCGGAATGGCTCCACCTGGTCGACCTGGACGCCGCCTTCGGCACCGGCGACAACCGCGACCGGGTCGCCGAGGTCGCCCGCTCCATGGACATCAAGGTCGAACTCTCCGGCGGCATCCGCGACGACGCCTCCCTCGCCGCCGCCCTCGCCACCGGCTGCACCCGCGTCAACCTCGGCACCGCCGCCCTGGAGTCCCCCGAGTGGGTCGCCAAGGTCATCGCCGAGCACGGCGACCGCATCGCGGTCGGCCTGGACGTCCGCGGCACCACCCTGCGCGGCCGCGGCTGGACCCGCGACGGCGGCGACCTCTACGAGACCCTCGCCCGCCTCGACTCCGAGGGCTGCGCCCGCTACGTCGTCACCGACATCGCCAAGGACGGCACCCTCCAGGGCCCCAACCTGGAGCTGCTGAGGAACGTCTGCGCCGTCACCGACCGCCCGGTCGTGGCCTCCGGCGGCGTCTCCTCTCTTGACGACCTGCGCGCGATCGCCACCCTGGTACCTGAGGGCGTCGAAGGAGCGATCGTCGGGAAGGCCCTCTACGCCAAGGCGTTCACCTTGGAAGAGGCCCTGGAGGCAGTGTCCGTATGAGCGATACCCCGGCCCGGCGGCACATCCAGACGAACAGTCCTTGGGAAGCGGAGATCGGCTTCGCACGTGCCGTCGCGGTCGGGGACCGGGTGCATGTCGCCGGGACGATGCCGCTGGTGAACGGCGTCCTCCACGGCGAGGGCGACCCCTACGAGCAGGCCCGCACGGCCTTCGGCAACGCGCTCGCCGCGCTGGAGGAGTTCGGCCTCGGCCCGGGATCCGTCGTCCGCACCCGGATGTATCTCACCCACGCGCGGGACGTGGACGCGGTCGGCCGCGCCCACAAGGAGCTCTTCGACGGCGTCCGGCCCGCCGCGACCATGGTCGTGGTCTCCGGCTTCGTCGACTCCCGTGTGCTGGTCGAAGTAGAACTAGAAGCTTTCAGAGGAGCAACGGCGTGACCCTCGCGGTCCGAGTCATCCCCTGCCTGGACGTGGACAACGGCCGGGTCGTCAAGGGCGTCAATTTCCAGAACCTGCGTGACGCGGGCGACCCCGTCGAAATGGCCAGGATCTACGGCCAGGAGGGCGCCGACGAGCTGACCTTCCTCGACATCACGGCCTCCTCCGGCAACCGTGAGACCACCTACGACGTGGTGCGCCGCACCGCCGAGCAGGTCTTCATCCCGCTGACGGTGGGCGGCGGCGTCCGTACCGCCGAGGACGTCGACAAGCTGCTGCGGGCCGGCGCCGACAAGGTCGGCGTCAACACCGCCGCCATCGAGCGGCCGGAGCTGATCCGTGAGATCGCCGAGCGCTTCGGCCGCCAGGTCCTGGTCCTCTCGGTCGACGCCCGCCGCACGGCGACGGGCTCCTTCGAGGTCACGACCCACGGCGGCCGCCGCGGCACGGGCATGGACGCCGTGGAGTGGGCCCACCGCGCCGCCGAACTGGGCGCCGGCGAGATCCTGCTGAACTCCATGGACGCCGACGGCACCAAGGACGGCTACGACACGGAGATGATCACTGCCGTGCGCCGCCATGTCACGGTCCCCGTCATCGCCAGCGGCGGCGCGGGCCGCCTGGAGCACTTCGCCCCGGCGGTGGCGGCGGGCGCGGACGCGGTCCTGGCCGCGTCGGTCTTCCACTTCGGCGACCTGCGGATCGGGGACGTCAAGCAGGCGCTCAAGGAAGCGGGTCACCCCGTTCGGTAACCGCGCGGAAGCGCTAGCTGCGGATCAGCAGGAAGATCGCCCCGGTCACCAGCGCCAGGGCGATCGCCGCAACCCCGTACGTCACCCGATGCGCCCGCAGCACCGGCAGATAGTGGTCGACGGAGTACGCCCCCGGCCCGGTCAGCGCCAGCGCCGTCGCGCTGACGGCCACGAGGAGCGTGAACTCCACCCCGCTGGGCAGCAGGAATCCCCCCTCCCACGTCACCCCCAGCGCGTTGACCATCGTCCCCAGCACCGCCGCCGCGGCCAGCGGTGTCAGCAGCCCCAGGAACAGCCCGGCCCCGCCGAGCGAC
This sequence comes from Streptomyces sp. UNOB3_S3, assembly GCF_020740895.1. Taxonomy (GTDB): domain Bacteria; phylum Actinomycetota; class Actinomycetes; order Streptomycetales; family Streptomycetaceae; genus Streptomyces. The sequence continues at coordinate 4,694 of NZ_JAILXP010000337.1, forward strand.
TCACTGAGCCCGGCGATCACGGCCATCGCCTTCGCCGCCGGATATCCGGCCTGCTTGAAGTACTGGGCCGTCCCGTCGACGCCCGCTCCGTTGAACCACCCGAACAGCTTCTGTGTGCCGTGCGTGACCATGATGATGCCGAGCATCATGCGCAGCAGCAGGAGTCCCAGGGAGTAGCCGGTCAGCGACGACGACGGCTGGTCGCGCCCCTGCCCGGCGAAGATGTGCGTCGTTCTGCTCCGGAAAGCCATGATCGGCACCTTCCTCCACCCTCGGTACCAGTGTCACCCCGGGTCACGGGGGTCCGCCATACGCCAGGAGGAGCAAAGGCGCCGACCGTTCTCCGGAACCGCCTAGAGCCCCAGCGACGCCGCCTTGAGCTTGGCGATCGCCGTGTCCTCGCCCGCCAGCTCCACCCGCGCCGCGTCCTGCCGGCCGAAGGCGAACAGCAGCAACTCGCCGGGCTCCCCGGTGACCGTCACCACGGGCGCGCCCTTCCGGGCGACCGCCGTCCGGCCGTCGGGACGCCGCAGCACCAGGCCCACCGGCGACTTCCGGCCGGCCAGCCGCGCCGTGCGCTCCAGCCGGCTCCACAGCGCGTCCGCGAAGACGGGGTCCGGCTCACGGGGCGTCCACTCCGGCTGGGCCCGGCGCACGTCCTCGGTGTGGACGTAGAACTCCACGGTGTTGGCCGCCTCGTCGACCTGCTTGAGGGCGAACGGCGAGGTGCGCGGCGGCCCGGTGCGGATGAGCTGGATCAGCTCCTCGTACGGCTTGGCCGCGAATTCCGCCTGCACCCGCTCCAGCCGGCCGGCCAGCGGCTTGATCACGACGCCGGCGGCGGCGTCGGGCCGCCGCTCGCGCACCACGGTGTGGGCGGCGAGATCACGGGCCCGCCAGCCCTCGCAGAGGGTGGGCGCGTCGGGGCCCACCGTCTCCAACAGATCGGCGAGGAGCAGACGTTCGCGCTGCGCATGGGTTGACATGGCGTCAGCCTACGACCCGGGTCCGGCCGAAGCCACGGCGCCCGCGCCAGGCGTGTCCGGCCGTCGCCGGCGGCGCGGGCGGTGCCGGCGGGGGACAATGGAGCCATGACCGGCAACACCCGCCCCCTCTCCAACCTCGACCCCGCCATCGCCGCCAGGCTCAAGCGGAGCGTCGACGGCCTGATCCCCGCCATCGCCCAGCAGCACGACACCGGCGAGGTGCTCATGCTCGGCTGGATGGACGACGAGGCCCTCCACCGCACGCTCACCACCGGCCGCTGCACGTACTGGAGCCGCAGCCGCGAGGAGTACTGGGTCAAGGGCGACACCTCCGGGCACGTCCAGCACGTCAAATCCGTCGCCCTGGACTGCGACGCGGACACGATCCTGGTCAAGGTCGACCAGGTCGGCCCGGCCTGCCACACCGGCACCCGGACGTGTTTCGACTCGGACGAACTGCCGCTGAGCGGCTAGACCGCCGTCGCAGCCAGTAGGCTCCGCTGCCATGGCTGCCACGTCCGCACACGCTTCCCACGGCCCCGGCGGAGCCGTCGGGGATGTCACCCCCGACGCGGGGACCTTCCGCACGCTCGCCAAGGACCGCCGGGTCATCCCGGTCACCCGCCGCTTCCTCGCCGACGGCGACACGCCCGTGGGCCTCTACCGCAAGCTCGCCGCCGAACGGCCCGGCACCTTCCTGCTGGAGTCCGCCGAGAACGGCCGCACCTGGTCCCGTTACTCCTTCGTCGGCGTCCGCAGCGCGGCCGCCCTGACCGTGCGCGACGGCGAGGCCCACTGGCTGGGCACCCCGCCCGTGGGCGTCCCCACCGGCGGGGACCCGCTGGCCGCCCTGCGGGCCACCGTGGAGGCGCTGCACACCCCCCGCGACCTCGTCGAGGGCATGGGGCTGCCGCCCTTCACCGGCGGCATGGTCGGCTATCTGGGCTACGACATCGTGCGCCGCCTGGAGAAGATCGGCGAGCACGGCGAGGACACCCTCGGGCTGCCCGAGCTGACCATGCTCCTCACCTCGGACCTCGCCGTCCTCGACCACTGGAACGGCACGGTCCTGCTGATCGCCAACGCGATCAACCACGACAACCGCGAGACCGGCATCGACGAGGCGTACGCCGACGCCGTCGCCCGCCTCGACGCCATGGCCGCCGACCTCCGCCGTTCGGTGGACACGCGGCCCACCGTCCTGCCGCCCTCCGAGCTGCCCGAGTACACCGCCCGCTGGGGCGGCCCCGACTTCATGGCGGCCGTCGAGGACATCAAGGAGCGCATCCGCGCGGGGGAGGCCTTCCAGGTCGTGCCCTCGCAGCGGTTCGAGACCCCCTGCGCCGCCTCCGCCCTCGACGTCTACCGGGTGCTGCGGGCCACCAACCCCAGCCCGTACATGTACCTCTTCCGTTTCCCCGACGGCGACGAAGGCGCGTTCGACGTGGTCGGCTCCAGCCCCGAGGCCCTGGTGAAGGTCGAGGACGGGCGCGCGCTGGTGCACCCCATCGCCGGCACCCGCCCGCGCGGCGCCACCCCGCAGGACGACGCCGCCCTGGCCGAGGAGCTGCTGGCCGACCCCAAGGAGCGCGCCGAGCACCTGATGCTCGTCGACCTCGGCCGCAACGACCTGGGCCGGGTCTGCGAGCCCGGCAGCGTCGAGGTCGTCGACTTCATGTCGATCGAGCGCTACAGCCATGTGATGCACATCGTCTCGACCGTCACCGGCCGTCTCGCCCCGGGGCGCACCGCCTTCGACGTCCTCACGGCCTGCTTCCCGGCCGGCACGCTGTCGGGCGCGCCCAAGCCGCGCGCCATGCAGATCATCGAGGAGCTGGAGCCCGCCCGCCGGGGCCTGTACGGGGGCTGCGTCGGCTACCTGGACTTCGCCGGGAACTCCGACACCGCCATCGCCATCCGCACCGCCCTCCTCCGGAACGGCACCGCCTACGTCCAGGCCGGCGCCGGCATCGTCGCCGACTCCGACCCGGCGGCGGAAGACGCCGAATGCCGCCACAAGGCCGGCGCGGTCCTGAGAGCGGTCCACACGGCGAACAGGCTGTAGAAGCGGGGGTGTGGGCAATCGTCCCGCAGGGCTGGGGGCACCTCCCCAGCCCTGCGGGACGATTGCCCACACCCCCGCTTCTACAG
>NZ_JAILXP010000338.1 GCF_020740895.1 Streptomyces sp. UNOB3_S3
CGGTTTCGGGAAGGGGCGGTCCGGGGGAGAACGCCCCGCGCCGTCACCCCGTGGCTCGCCCTCCTCTCCCCCCTCACCGTCCTCGCCTGCGCCGTCGCCCTCGCCCGGACCGTCACCCGGCACGGCCCCGTCGCCGGGTACGGGCTGCGCGCCGACGCGCTCAGCGTGTGGATGCTGCTGACGGTCGGGGCCGTGGCCGTCCTGGCCTGCGCGGCGACCGGGCCCGAGGCCCGGACCGCCCGGCGCTACCACGCCCTGGTCCACGCCTTCCTCGGCACGCTCGCCACCGCCGTCCTCGCCGCCAACCTCGGGATCGTCTGGATCGCGATCGAGGCGACCACGATCCTCACCGCCTTCCTGGTCGGCCACCGCCGCACCCGGGCCTCCGTCGAGGCCGCCTGGAAGTACGTGCTGATCTGTTCGGCCGGCATCGCCCTGGCGTTCCTGGGCACCGTGCTCCTCTACTACGCGGCCCGCCGCGCCGGGATCCCCGAGGCGTCGGCGCTGGACTGGCCGGCCCTCGCCGCCCGGGCCGGGGAGCTCGACCCGGCCGTCACCCGGCTGGGCACCGGCCTGGTCGTCCTCGGCTTCGGCGCCAAGGCCGGCCTCGCCCCGCTGCACGCCTGGCTCCCCGACGCCTACGGCCAGGCGCCCGCGCCCGTCTCCGCGCTGATGTCCGGGGTGCTGTCCTCCGTCGCCTTCACCGCCCTGCTGCGCTACAAGGTGATCGCGGACGCCGCCCTCGGCCCCGGCTGGACCCGCGCCCTGCTCACCGTGACGGCCCTGCTCACCCTCGCGCTGGCCGCCGCCCTGCTGCTGGCCCAGCGCGACCACCGGCGGATGCTGGCCTATTCGAGCATGGAGCACATGAGCCTGATCGCCCTCGGCGCCGCCGTCGGCGGCCCGCTCGCCGCCTCCGCGATGCTGCTGCACATCACGGGGCACGGGCTGGCCAAGGCCGTCGCCTTCCGCACGGCCGGGCACGTGCTGCGGCTGCGCGGCACCAGCCGGATCGGCCGGGTGCGCGGGCTGCTGGCGCAGGCGCCCGCCGTGGGCGCCCTGTTCGCGCTGGCCGTGCTCGCCCTGCTGGGGCTGCCGCCGTTCGGGCTGTTCGCCGCCGAAGTGGGGCTCGTACGGGCCGGGTTCGCGGCGGGCATGGGCGCGGTCATGGGGGTCGCCCTGCTCCTGCTGCTGGTCGCGTTCGCCGCGCTGGGCGCCCGGACGGCCCGGATGCTGCTGGGCCCGCCGCCCCTGCCGGGGCCGCCCGCGCGGCTCTCCGCCGTGGAGGCGATCCCGCTGGCCGGCGGGCTGGTGCTGTGCGCGGCCCTCGGCGTGACCACCGGGCCCCTCACGGGGCTGCTGAACGCCGCAGCGGCGATCGTCGGAGGACGGTGAGCCATGAAGACGCCCGACACGGCCGCCGGATCACGGACCGTCACCGACACCGACGCCGCCGAACTGCCCGGACGCTTCGCCGCGCTGCTGCGCGCCGGCCACCGTCTCGCCCTGGTCGCCGCCCACCACGACCCGGCCCACGGCGACCGCGACCGCGCCGTGCGCGTCGTCCACCTCTTCGTCTCCGGCCCGCCCGACACCCGTACCGAACTCCACGTACGCCTCGACCCCGACGCGCCGGAACTACCCACGCTGGCCCGGCTCTCCTTCCCCGGGGGACGGTTCGAGCGGGAGATGCGCGACCTGTACGGCATCGTCCCCCGGGACCACCCGCTGCCCCACCGGCTCGTACGGCACTTCCACTGGCCGCGCGGCTGGTACCCGATGAGCCCGGACGCGGGACCGCCCCCGCCCTTCGCCGAGCCCGAGGGGCCGTACCCCTTCCTGGAGGTCGAGGGCGACGGCGTCTACGAGATCCCGGTCGGCCCGGTGCACGCCGGGCTGATCGAGCCCGGCCACTTCCGGTTCTCCGTGGTCGGGGAGACGATCATCAAGCTGAAGGCCCGGCTGTGGTTCACGCACAAGGGCGTCGAGAAGCTCTTCGAGGGCCGGACGCCCGGGCGCGGGCTGCCGCTGGCCGAGCGCGTCAGTGGCGACACCGCCGTGGGACACGCGCTGGCCTACTGCCTGGCCGTCGAGGAGGCCCTCTCCGTCCGGGTCCCCGATGCCGCCCGCCGCGCCCGGGCGCTGCTCCTGGAACTCGAACGGCTCCACAACCACGTCGCCGACCTGGGCGCGCTGTGCAACGACGTCGGCCACGGCGTGCTGGGCGCCCAGGCCCAGCGCGTCCGGGAGGAACTGCTGCGGCTCAACCGGGAGGTCACCGGGCACCGGCTGCTGCGCGGCGGCGTCGTCCTCGGCGGCGCGGAGCTGCGGTCCGTGCCCCGCCCGGGGCGGATGCGGGCGCTCGGCGAGGACATCAGCTCGATCGTGGAGCTTGCCCTGGGTCACACCACCGTCCGGGACCGCTTCACGGGCACGGCCCGGCTCGCCGCCGGGGCCGCCCGGGACCTGGGCTGCCTGGGCTATGTGGCACGGGCCAGCGGCCTGGCCGCCGACGCGCGCCTCGCCCATCCGCTGTGCGACTACGGCCCCGCGCTGCGCGTCCCGGTCCACTCGGGCGGCGACGTACTGGCCCGGTTCCTGGTACGGGCGGAGGAGGCCGACACCTCGCTGGCCCTCGTCGAACAGCTCGCGGACGGCGTCGCTCCGGGCTCCGTCGTGGCCCTGCCGCCCGGGACCGGCCCGGCGGCCCCCGGCCCCCGCTCGGGCGTGGGGCTCGTCGAGGGCTGGCGCGGCACGATCGCCACCCGCGTCGAACTCGGCCCCGGCCCGGGCCCCGTACTGAGCCGGGTGAAGATCGTGGACCCGTCGTTCCTCAACTGGCCCGCGCTCCCGGTGGCCCTGGCGGACACGATCGTCCCGGACTTCCCCCTGGCGAACAAGAGCTTCAACCTCTCCTACGCGGGCAACGATCTCTGAGATGGCATCAGCGCCTATAACCAGCAGACTGCCAGTGAAAATAGGGCCATTCGGCCGAGTCGCCAGCGGAAAAGGTCCCGTACCGTGGAGTGATCCGTTCATTCGAAGGAGCAGGCCGTGCGTGATCTCACCTATGACGACATCGAGCGGGCCGCGGGCCGGCTGGCCGGGCACACCCGGCCCGTCACCGTCGTCGAGGGGGACGACGGCGTCTGGCTGGCCCTGGAGCACATGCAGCACACCGGCTCCTTCAAGGCGCGCGGCGCCTACAACTTCCTCGCCGCCCACCGCGAGGCCGGCACCCTGCCCGAGGCGGGCGTGACCATCGCCTCCGGCGGCAACGCCGGGCTGGCCTGCGCGTGGGCCGCCCGGCTCCAGGGGGTGCGGGCGACGGTCTTCCTGCCCGAGAACGCCCCCCACGTCAAGGTGGCCAAACTGCGCGGCTACGGCGCGGACGTCCGTCTGGTGGGCACCGAGTACGCCGAGGCGCTGGCGGCCTGCGAGGGGTTCGCCGCGACCACCGGCGCCCTGGCCAGCCACGCCTACGACCACCCGCTGATCGCGGCCGGGGCGGGCACGCTCGTCGACGAGATCCGGGACCGGGTGCCCGGGCTGGACACCGTGGTCGTCGCGGTCGGCGGCGGCGGGCTGTTCTCCGGCGTCGCCACCGCCGCCCGCCACCACGGGGTGCGGACCGTCGCCGTCGAGCCCGAGGGCTGCCGCACGCTGAACGCCGCGCTGGAGGCCGGCCGGATCGTCGACGTGCCCGTCGACTCCGTCGCCGCCGACGCGCTCGGCGCCCGCCGGGCCTCGCGCACCGCCCTGGCCATCGCCCGGGACCCCGGTGTGCGCTCCGTGCTGGTGCCCGACACCGCGATCGTCCGTGCCCGCCAGGCGTTCTGGGACGACCGCAGGCTGGCCGTCGAACACGCCGCCGCCACCGCCCTGGCCGCCCTGGCCGGGGGAGCGGGCGCGGCGTACGCGCCTGCTGGGGGCGAGCGCGTGGCCGTGGTGGTCTGCGGTGCCAACACCGACCCCAGCGACCTCGTACGACGCTGAGGACACACGGGTAAGGCCCCGGACAACATCACGGGAGACGAAGGGCGTTCACCCCTCTTCCGCCCATTGCGGACGGTCCGCTAGAAATGCGGCAGTCGTATGGACGGGGGAGTACGGATGGACACCCGGCACACGTCATCACCACCCACACCCGCCGCGCCGCCCGCCGCGCCCCCGGAATGCGCCGGGTTCGTCGAACTGTCGGTACGTCTCACCGGCTTCGACGAGTTCGACCTCCGGGGCACCGGCATGGTCCGGCTGTACCACGACACCACCCTCGACCAGCTGGGCCGGGCGGCCGTGGGCCGCTTCCTCGACGACCTGGCCGCCGCCGGGGGAGACCCCGGCGCCCTCGCCGACGAGGTGTCGCGCGACATCGCCCGGGCCATCACCCACCTGTGGTACCTGGGCGTCTGGCCGTCCCTCGCCCGCGCCACCCACACGGCGCTCGGCCGCGAGAAGCCCAACACCGCCTTCGTCGTCTCGCCCGAGGCGTGGACCGAGGGCCTGGCCTGGCGGACCTTCCACGGCCACCCGCCGGGCGCCCGGCCGCCCGGCTTCGGCACCTGGGCCGACCCGCCCCCCGGCGCCCCGGACCCGGCCACGGAGGGCTCGGCGACGGAGGGTGCGGCCACGGAGGGTGCGGTATGACGGCCCGTCAGCCCACCGGGCACCGCCGCCACGACGTCATCGTCGTCGGCGCCGGCCTCGCCGGCTCCCTCGTCGCCAAACACCTCGGCGACCAGGGGTGGCGCGTCCTCGTCCTGGAGGCCGGCACCGGCACCCCGGCCACTTGGCCGGGCCACCTCGACGCCCTGAACACCTACTACGGGGCCCTCGCGAAGGTCCCCAACGCGCCCTACCGGCCCAACGCCGCCGCGCCCTCCCCGGACGTCCTCGACCTGGAGGGCCTGCCGTCCGGCGGCTACCGGGCCCACGGCCACTTCGTCCAGGACGGCCCCCTGCCCTACGCCAGCGACTACCTGCGCGCCCGCGGCGGCACCACCCTCCACTGGATGGGCCTGGTGCCCCGGATGCACCCCGACGACTTCGCCGTGCGCGCCGACTACGGCTACGGCCGGGACTGGCCGCTGGGCTACGCCGACCTGGAACCCCACTACCGGGCCGCCGAACACGCGCTGGGCGCCGCCGGGGACGCCGACGAGCAGCGCGACGCGATCGGCCTGCCCTTCCCGGCCGGCTACGCCTACCCGATGCGCGCGATCCCCCGCAGCCACCTCGACCGGGTCCTCGCCGCCCGCCTCGACGGCGTGCCCGTCCGGGAGACACCCGGCGGTCCCGAGACCGTCCTGCGCGTGGTCACCACCCCACACGCCCGCAACAGCACCCCCGACCCACGCCACGACGGAGGCCGCGGCTACCGTCCCGTGGGCGCCACCGGCCTGCCCAACTACGGCGAGCGGTGCGTCGGCAACGCCTCCTGCGTCCCCATCTGCCCCGTCCAGGCGAAGTACGACGCCCGCAGGACCCAGGCCACCTGGAGCCACCGAGTCACCCTCCTCACCCGCGCCGTGGTCAACAGGGTCCTCGTCGCGGGCAACGGGCGCGTCCTCGGCGTCGAGTACCAGCGCTACGACGACCCCGCCGCCCCCGCGCACACCACGCACACCGCCGAGGCGGACGTCGTCGTCCTCGCCGCCCACGCCATCGAGAACGCCAGGCTGCTGCTGCTCTCCGGGCTCGCCAACAGCAGCGACCAGGTGGGCCGCAACCTCATGGACCACCCCACGCTGCTCACCTGGGGCCTGCTGGACCGGCCCACCGGCCCGTTCCGGGGCCCCGGCTCCACCTCCGGCCTGGAGGGCTTCCGCACCGGGCCCGCCCGGCGCGCCCGCGCCCCCTTCCGCGTGGAGATCGCCAACTGGGGCTGGAGCTGGCCCACCGGTGCCCCGGCCAGTGACGTCGCCCGCCTCCTCGGCATCGGGCCCGACACCGGGGCGCCGCGCGGCGAGGGCCTGTTCGGCACCGCGCTGCGCGAGACGCTGGGCCGCGAGGTCGGCCGGCAGCTGTGCCTCCAGTTCGCCATGGAACAGGACGCCGAGGGCCGCAACCGCGTCACCGTCGACCCCCGCCGGCGCGACCCCCTCGGCAATCCCCGGCCCGTCCTCACCTACGACCTCTCCGACCACGTCAAACGCGGCATCGCCGCCGCCAGGGCCGTCTCCGCCCGCCTCTTCGCCCTGCTGGGCGCAGACGACCGGACCGCGTACGCGCCGGGGCCCGCCGCGCCCGGCTGGTACCGCTTCGAGGGGAGCGACTACGTCTTCCAGGGCGCGGGCCACGCGGCCGGCACCCACATCATGGGCGACTCGCCCACGACGTCCGTGGTCGACCCGTGGCAGCGCTGCTGGGACCACCCCAACCTCTACGCCGTCGGCTGCGGCAGCATGCCCTCGGTCGGCACCTCCAACCCCTCGCTCACCATGGCCGCCCTCGCGCTGCGCAGCGCCGGGGCCGTCCACCGCGACCTCGGGGAGCTCCACCGGCCCGTCCCCGTCACACGCCGGAAGGAGGAACGGACATGACCGCCGTTCTCGCCGAGCCGCCGTTCCGGGTGCCGCGCGACCGCGCGGACCTCCAGTTGTTCCTCCAGGCAGCGCTGACGCTGGAGCACCTCACCATCCCGCCCTATCTGACCGCGATGTACACGATGCGGGCGGGCACCAACCGCGCCGCCTTCTTCGCCATCCGGAGCGTGGTGCTGGAGGAGATGCTCCACATGACGCTCGTCGCCAATCTCCTCAACGCCGTCGGCGGCCGGCCCCTCGTGGCCCACTCCCGGTTCGTCAGCGCCTATCCCGCCCGGCTGCCCTTCAGCAAGGACGACGTCACCGTCGCCCTGCGGCACTTCGGCCCCGAGGCGCTGAAGACCTTCCTGGCCGTCGAACGGCCCGCGTACGTGGCCGGGCCGCCCGGCCATCCGTCGGTGCGCGAGGCCGACGGCTGGACCTCGGTCGGCCAGTTCTACCGCACCATCCGGGAGGGCGTGCTCCGGCTGACGGCCGGACTCGGCGAGCGCGAGCTCTTCAACGGCGACCCCGCGCGCCAGGTGGGGCCCCGGGACTTCTACAACTCCGGCGGCGAGGTCTTCCCCGTCACGGACCTCGCCTCGGCGCTCACCGCCCTGCGCGTGATCACCGAGCAGGGCGAGGGCGCCGACCGGACCGTCTTCGACACCGACGACCGGCTCTTCGGCGAGGCCCGGCAGCCCGCGCACTACTTCCGCTTCGACGAGATCCTCCGGGAGCGCTCCTACGGGCCCCACGACACCCCCGCCACCGGGCCCACCGGCCCGGCACTTCCGGTGACCTGGGACGACGTCCAGCCCATCGACCCCGCCGCCCGGGCCCGCGACTACCCGCCGGGCGGTGAGGTCCGGCGGGCGGCCGACCGCTTCGACGAGGTCTACGCGCTCCTGCTGTGCGTCCTGGAGCGGGCCTTCACCGGCGACCCCGGGGCGCTGCGCCGGACCGTGCCCACCATGCTGGAGCTCCGCGACCTCGCCGGCCGGCTCTGCCGCAACCCCCACCCCGACCCGGAGAGGCGGGCGCGGGGGCTGTTCGCGTCACCCACGTACGAGATCACTAGTAGCCGGTTGGCGCGTGCCCGGTCGGAGCTTGCGGGCTGACGGCCGGCGGGGCCGCCGTCCGCTCCGGCGGTGCCTGCGTCCTCCGCTCCGGCGGTGCCGCCGTGTGCTCGGGCGGGGCCGCCGTCCTCACGGGCGGGGCCACGGCGGTGGTGTGGACGGGCGGCGGCCCCGCCCGAGCACACGGCGGCACCGCCGGAGCGGAGGACGCAGGC
>NZ_JAILXP010000339.1 GCF_020740895.1 Streptomyces sp. UNOB3_S3
GCCTGCGGGGGCGGCTGCGGGGGCGGTTGACCCACGGGCGTGCTGCTAGCTTGTCGTGCCCGGCCCCACCGGGTCGGGACATGACAAAGGAAAGGGTGCACGTGCGCAAGGCAGTACAGATCACGGGGGCGGCCGCGGTGGCCGCTGTGCTGATGACCGGCTGCGGCAGCAGCAGCGACAAGGGCGGCGACAAGAGCAAGGAGACCGGGGCCACGGCCCCGGCGACCGCCGACAGCGGGAAGCCCACGCCGGGCGGCGAGGCGTCGAGCGCCCCCGCGCAGCGCGTCTCGGCCGCCGACCTCAAGGGCGGCTGGTCCAAGGGCAAGCTGTCCGACCAGAGCCTGCTGATCCTGTCGTTCGCGGGCAACAAGGTGATGCTCAGCGGGAAGACGGCCTGTTCCGGCAACGTCGTCGACAACGCGCAGCCCGTCACGCTGGAGATCACCCACTGCCAGGACGGCAGCACCGACTACAGCAAGGGCACCGTCAAGAGCTTCGACGGCAAGTCGCTGACGATCGCCTGGGCCTCCGGCAAGGAGGACACCCTCACCAAGGCCGTGGGCGCCGACGGCAAGCCCGCGGGCCTGCCGGCCGGCATCCCGGTCAAGCCCGCGAGCTGACCCGCGTACGACGGCGCCCGGCACCCCGCCTCGCGGGAGGTGCCGGGCGCCGTCGCGTCCTGGTGCTACCGGACGAAGACGCCCGCCTGCCCGGCCAGTTCCAGGAAGTACTGGGGGGCCAGACCGAGGACGAGGGTGACCGCGACGCCGATGGCGATGGCCGAGGACGTCAGCGGGCTGGGCACCGCGACGGTGGGGCCGTCGGCCTTGGGCTCGCTGAAGAACATCAGCACGATCACCCGGATGTAGAAGAACGCCGCGATCGCCGAGGACAGCACACCGACGATGACCAGCGGCGCCGCCCCGCCCTGCGCGGCCGCCTTGAACACCGCGAACTTCCCCGCGAAACCGCTGGTGAGCGGGATGCCCGCGAAGGCCAGCAGGAAGACCGCGAAGACCGCCGCGACCAGCGGCGAACGCCGCCCGAGCCCCGCCCACTTCGACAGGTGGGTCGCCTCGCCGCCCGCGTCCCGCACCAGCGTCACCACCGCGAACGCGCCCAGGGTGACGAAGGAGTAGGCGGCCAGATAGAAGAGGACCGAGGAGACGCCGTCGGGGGTGGCCGCGATGACACCGGCGAGGATGAAGCCGGCGTGGGCGATCGAGGAGTAGGCCAGCAGCCGCTTCACATCGGTCTGGGTGACGGCCACGATCGCGCCGACGAGCATCGTGACGATCGCGACGCCCCACATCACGGGCCGCCAGTCCCAGCGCATGCCCGGCAGGACCACATAGAGCAGCCGCAGCAGCGCGCCGAAGGCCGCGACCTTGGTCGCCGCCGCCATGAAGCCGGTGACCGGCGTGGGGGCGCCCTGGTAGACGTCGGGCGTCCACATGTGGAAGGGCACCGCGCCGACCTTGAACAGCAGCCCCATCAGCACCATCGCCCCGCCGACCAGCAGCAGCGCGTCATGGGCCGTGCTCCCCGCGAGCGCCGGGTCCATGACCCGCGTGGTGCCGCCGACGACGTCGGCGATGCCCGCGTAGGTGACGGTGCCCGCGTAGCCGTAGAGCAGCGCCACCCCGAAGAGCAGGAACGCGGAGGAGAAGGCGCCCAGCAGGAAGTACTTGACGGCCGACTCCTGCGACAGCAGCCGCTGGCGGCGGGCCAGGCCGCACAGGATGTACAGCGGGAGGGAGAACACCTCCAGGGCGACGAACAGCGTCAGCAGGTCGTCGGCGGCGGGGAAGACGAGCATGCCGCCGACGGCGAAGAGCAGCAGCGGGAAGACCTCGGTGGTGACCAGGCCCGCCGCCACCGCCTTCCGCTCGGCGTCCCCGCCGGGCACGGCGGCGGCCTGCGCGGCGAAGGAGTCCACGGGCCGGCCGTCGGCCGCGGGGTCGAGCCGGCGCTCGGCGAAGGTGAACACGGCCACCAGGGAGACGAGGAGAATGGTGCCCTGGAGGAACAGCGCGGGCCCGTCGACGGCGATGGCGCCCATGGCCGCCACATGGGACTTGTCCGACGCGTAGCCGCCCGCCGCCAGGGCGACGACGGCGGCGAAGGCCGCGGCCAGGCCGACGGCCGTCAGCGCGAGCTGGGCGGGGTGACGGACCCGGCGCGGCAGGAAGGCCTCGGCGAGGACGCCCAGGAGCGCGGCGCCGAGCACGATCAGCGTGGGGGACAGCTGGACGTACTCGATGTGCGGGCCGGGGATCCTCTTCGGCGCCTCGGCCGCCGCCAGTGTCCACAGGCTGTGGACAGTTTCCGCGTGGCTCACTTGGCGGCCTCCGCATCGTTCGCACGCACATCGTTCGTACGCACATCGGGCTGGGGATCGCTCTTGTGGACCTGCGACATGGTGTGCGCGACGGCCGGGTCCAGGAGCTGGGTCACGGGCTTGGGGTAGACGCCCAGGAAGAGCAGCAGCGCGATCAGCGGCGCGACGACGGCCAGTTCACGCACCCGCAGGTCGGGCATCTCCCGTACGGACTCGGGCACCGGGCCGGTCATCGTCCGCTGGTAGAGCACGAGGACGTAGAGCGCGGCGAGCACGATGCCGAGGGTGCCGACGATTCCGGCGGCCGGGTAGCGGCTGAACGTGCCGACCAGGACGAGGAATTCGGAGACGAACGGCGCGAGCCCCGGCAGCGACAGCGTGGCCAGACCGCCGACCAGGAAGGTGCCGGCGAGCACCGGGGCCACCTTCTGCACCCCGCCGTAGTCGGCGATGAGCCGGGAGCCGCGCCGGGAGATCAGGAAGCCCGCGACCAGCATCAGCGCGGCGGTGGAGATCCCGTGGTTGACCATGTAGAGCGTCGCGCCGCTCTGGCCCTGGGTGGTCATCGCGAAGATGCCCAGGACGATGAAGCCGAAGTGGGAGATCGAGGCGTAGGCGATCAGGCGCTTGATGTCCCGCTGCCCGACGGCCAGCAGCGCCCCGTAGAGGATGCTGATGAGCGACAGCACCAGGATCACCGGCGTCGCCCACTTCGACGCCTCCGGGAAGAGCTGGAGGCAGAAGCGGAGCATCGCGAACGTGCCGACCTTGTCGACCACCGCGGTGATCAGCACGGCGACGGGCGAGGTGGCCTCGCCCATGGCGTTGGGCAGCCAGGTGTGCAGCGGCCACAGCGGCGCCTTGACGGCGAAGGCGAAGAAGAAGCCGAGGAACAGCGCCCGTTCGGTGACGGTCGCGAACTCCAGCTTCCCGGCGGCCCGCGCCTGGACGATCTCCGCGAGGGAGAAGGTACCGCTGCCCAGCTGGTCGGCGGTGACCGCGTACAGCCCGATGACGGCGGCGAGCATGATCAGCCCGCCGACGAGGTTGTAGAGAAGGAACTTGACCGCCGCGTACGAGCGCTGGGTGGCGCTCTCCGCCTCGCCGCGCTCCCCCGCCCGGTCGCCGAAGCCGCCGATGAGGAAGTACATCGGGATGAGCATGGCTTCGAAGAAGATGTAGAAGAGGAAGACGTCGGTGGCCTCGAAGGCGATCACCACCATCGCCTCGACCATCAGGATCAGCGCGAAGAAGCCCTGAGTGGGCCGCCAGCGCGAGGAGCGGGTCTCCAGAGGATCGGCGTCGTGCCACCCGGCGAGCACGATGAAGGGGACCAGCAGCGCGGTCAGCCCGATCAGCACGACCGAGATGCCGTCCACACCCAGCTCGTAGCGGACCCCGAACTCGGCGATCCAGGCGTGCGACTCGGTGAGCTGGAACGGGCCCTTCGCGTCCGGGTCGAAGCGCACGAGCTGCACCGCCGCCAGCACCAGGGTGACCAGCGAGACGGCCAGCGCGAGCCACTTGGCGGCCGCGCGCCGCTCGGCCGGGACGGCGGCCGTGGCGACCGCGCCCAGCGCGGGCACCGCCGCCGTGGCCGTCAGCAGGGGAAATGACATGACTAGACCGCCCTCATCAGCAGGGTCGCGGCGATGAGCACCGCCGCACCGCCGAACATCGAGACCGCGTACGACCGCGCGAAGCCGTTCTGGAGCCTGCGCATCCGGCCCGACAGCCCGCCGACGGCGGCGGCGGTGCCGTTGACGACGCCGTCCACCAGCGTGTGGTCGACGTAGACCAGGCTCCGGGTCAGGTGCTCGCCGCCCCGGACCAGCACGATGTGGTTGATGTCGTCCTGGAGCAGATCGCGGCGGGCGATCCGCACCGGCAGGCTCCCGGGCGGCGCGGTGACCGGCACCGGCCGGCGCCCGTACTGCGACCAGGCGACCGCCACGCCGATGAAGAGGACCACCAGGGTGGCCGTGGTGACCTGCACGGCGCTGACGGGCGAGTGGCCCTCCTCGTGGCCGGTGACGGGCTCCAGCCACTTCAGGAAGGCGTCGTTGACGCTGAACAGGCCGCCCGCGAGGACCGAGCCCACGGCGAGCACGATCATCGGGATCGTCATCGTCCTGGGCGACTCGTGCGGGTGCGGCAACTCGCCGTTCGCGTCCGGCTGCCAGCGCTTCTCGCCGAAGAAGGTCAGCAGCATCACGCGCGTCATGTAGTACGCCGTGATGGCCGCGCCCAGCAGGGCCGCGCCGCCCAGGATCCAGCCCTCGGTGCCGCCCTTGGCGAAGGCCGCCTCGATGATCTTGTCCTTGGAGAAGAAGCCGGACAGGCCGGGGAAGCCGATGATGGCGAGATAGCCGAGGCCGAAGGTGACGAAGGTGATGGGCATATAGCGGCGCAGTCCGCCGTAGCGCCGCATGTCGACCTCGTCGTTCATGCCGTGCATCACCGAGCCCGCCCCGAGGAAGAGGCCGGCCTTGAAGAAGCCGTGGGTGACCAGGTGCATGATCGCGAAGGGGTAGCCGACCGGGCCCAGCCCGGCGGCCAGGATCATGTAGCCGATCTGGGACATCGTCGAGCCGGCGAGGGCCTTCTTGATGTCGTCCTTGGCACAACCGACGATCGCACCGAAGAGCAGCGTCACCGCGCCGACCGTGACGACGGCGGTCTGGGCGTCAGGCGCCGCGTCGAAGATGGCCCCGGAGCGGGTGATCAGATACACCCCGGCGGTGACCATCGTCGCCGCGTGGATGAGCGCGGAGACCGGCGTGGGACCCTCCATCGCGTCCCCGAGCCAGGACTGCAGCGGCACCTGGGCCGACTTGCCGCAGGCGGCCAGCAGCAGCACCAGCCCGATGGCCGTCAGCTTGCCCTCGCCGGCCTTGTCCGCGTTCTCCAGCACCGGCCCGAAGGCGAAGGTCCCGAAGGTGGTGAACATCAGCATCACGGCGATGGACAGGCCCATGTCGCCGACGCGGTTGACGAGGAACGCCTTCTTCGCCGCCGTGGCCGCGCTGGGCTTGTGCTGCCAGAAGCCGATCAGCAGGTACGACGCGAGGCCGACGCCCTCCCAGCCGACGTACAGCAGAAGGTAGTTGTCGGCGAGGACGAGCAGCAGCATCGCGGCGAGGAAGAGGTTGAGATAGCCGAAGAAGCGCCGCCGCCGCTCGTCGTGGGCCATATAGCCGACCGAGTAGAGATGGATCAGCGAGCCCACGCCCGTGATCAGCAGGACGAAGGTCATCGACAGCTGATCGAGCTGGAAGCCCACGTCGGCGCGGAAGCCGCCGACGGGCACCCAGCTGAAGACGGTCGCGGCCAGCTCGCGGTCCTCGCCGCCGCGGCCCAGCATGTCGGCGAAGAGCACCACGCCGATGACGAACGACAGGGCGGCGGCGAGCGTGCCGATCCAGTGGCCCGCGCGGTCGAGCCGCCGCCCGCCGCACAGCAGCACGCCCGCGCCCAGCAGGGGCACCAGGACGAGCGTTCCGATGAGGTTCTCCACCGTCAGTGTCCCCTTACAGCTTCAGCAGGCCGGCGTCGTCGACCGAGGCGGAGTGGCGGGACCGGAAGATCGTCACGATGATCGCGAGGCCCACCACGACTTCGGCGGCGGCCACGACCATCGTGAAGAAGGCGATGATCTGGCCGTCGAGATTGCCGTGCATCCGGGAGAAGGTGACGAACGCCAGATTGCAGGCGTTCAGCATCAGCTCGACGCACATGAAGATGACGATCGCGTTCCGCCGGATGAGCACACCGGTGGCACCGATGGTGAACAACAGGGCCGCCAGATAGAGGTAGTTGACGGGGTTCACTTGGCTCCCTCCTCGGTGCGCGCCCCGGCGCGGCCCTGGTCGCGCTCCAGCCAGTCCTCCGAGCGCTGCTCCAGCGCCGCCAGCTCCGCGAGCGCCTCGCCCGACACGTCGCGGATCTGTCCCCGCGCGCGCAGCGTGGGGTTGACGGTGAGCTCGGACGGCGTGCCGTCGGGCAGCAGGCCGGGGATGTCGACCGCGTTGTGCCGGGCGTAGACGCCGGGGGCGGGCAGGGGCGGCAGCTGCCTGCCGCCGCGCACGCGCTCCTGGGCGAGCTCGCGCTGGGTGGCGGCGCGCTCGGTGCGCTCGCGGTGGGTCAGCACCATCGCCCCGACGGCGGCCGTGATGAGCAGGGCGCCGGTGATCTCGAAGGCGAAGACGTACTTGGTGAAGAGGAGCGCGGCGAGCCCCTGGACATTGCCGCCGGCGTTGGCCCGGCCCAGCCCGTCGAAGTCGCGCAGCGCGGCGTTGGCGATGCCGGCGGCCAGCAGGACGCCGAAGCCCAGCGCGCACAGCCCGGCGAGCAGCCGCTGGCCCTTGATGGTCTCCTTGAGCGAGTCCGCGGCGGTGACGCCCACGAGCATCACCACGAACAGGAACAGCATCATGATCGCGCCGGTGTAGACGACGATCTGCACGATGCCCAGGAAATAGGCGCCGTTGGCGAGGTAGAACACCGCCAGGACGATCATCGTCCCGGCGAGGCAGAGCGCGCTGTGCACGGCCTTCCTCATCAGCACCGCGCCGAGCGCGCCGGCCACGGCGACGACCGCCAGGATCCAGAACTGGACGGCCTCGCCCGTCGACGTCAGGTACGGGGCGGCGGCGACGGGGCTCATGCCTCCACCCCCTCGTCCTGGGGACGCTCCCCCTTGGAGAGCGCGACCTGCCGGACCGTGCCCGGGGCGGCGCCCGTCACCAGGCCCCGGTAGTAGTCCTGTTCGGTCATCCCGGGGAAGATCGCGTGCGGGGTGTCGACCATGCGGTCCTCGAGGCCCGCGAGCAGCTGCTCCTTGGTGTAGATCAGCGACTCGCGGCTGGCGTCGGCCAGTTCGTACTCGTTGGTCATCGTCAGGGCGCGGGTCGGGCACGCCTCGACGCACAGGCCGCACAGGATGCAGCGGAGGTAGTTGATCTGGTAGACGCGGCCGTAGCGCTCACCGGGCGAGTAGCGCTCCTCGTCGGTGTTGTCCGCGCCCTCGACGTAGATCGCGTCCGCCGGGCAGGCCCAGGCGCACAGCTCGCAGCCGATGCACTTCTCCAGGCCGTCGGGGTGGCGGTTGAGCTGGTGGCGGCCGTGGAAGCGCGGCGCGGTGTGCTTCTTCTCCTCCGGGTACTGCTCGGTCAGCCGCTTCTTGAACATGGCCTTGAAGGTCACGCCGAAGCCGGCCACGGGATTCTGGAAGGGGGCCCGGGGGGCGTCCCCCCGGGAAGACTCGCTAGACACCGTCGGCCTCCTCTCGGTCACTCTGAGTGTCCACCCCACCACTGACAATCAGCTCCCGGTCCTGGCGGGACCGGCGCCGGGGCACGGGCGGCAGGCTCTGGCCGGGCAGCGGCGGCACGGGGAATCCCCCCGCCATGGGGTCGAAGGGGGGCGCGGGCTCCTCGGCCCCC
>NZ_JAILXP010000034.1 GCF_020740895.1 Streptomyces sp. UNOB3_S3
GGTTTGTGCCCACCCTCCCCCGGCTACCGCTGGGAGGTGCCCCCAGCCCTGCGGAACGCCTGCCCACAAACGCCGTAACCCCGGCGTAACGGGGCCGTCAGGCCCGGGACATGGCGAAGGGGCGGCGCCCGTGCGGGAGCGCCGCCCCTCTTTACTCCCCCACCGGGAGTTGTTGCCGCCCGCATCGGCTCGGGCGGCAACTCGCGTACTCAGCGGCCGCTTTTTCGCTCGCCACCCCCCACGGGAACGAGCGGGGCGGCCCTGAGTGCGTGAATAGCATTTCGCTTCTGCGATGTTCGCCGCGAGTCCTTTCAACTGTGGCCAAAAGGGCGTGGTAACAGCTCGTATCGGTGTGCATACTCAGTGAGCGGGGGGTGGTGACGGATGTCTCATGTGGGGGTTTGGTGCTGCGTGTCCATTTCACTGGACTCGATCTGGCCCGGTTGCGCCTGGCCGGCGACCCGGACGTGCTCTGGGAAACCGTATTGAGCCTGCACCGGCTGCGGGACAAACAAGGCGAGTCGATCTTCGGCGATTGGCGCTCGGAAACCCGTGCTCGGTTGAATGGTGAAACGCGGCTGCTGGCGCCGCTGGTTCCGCCCCGGGGATATTTCCCGGACTTCCTCACACCGCCCGAAGGGTTACTCGGACTCGACTCCGGCATGGAAGCGCTGCGGGCCACCCCCGCCGACCGGGTGCACGACGAACTCGGCCGACTGTCCACCGTCCGCACCCTGCCGGCTTGGATACGATCGCTGGCCGAGGGGGACTCCCGGGCGTTCGGGAAGCTGATCGGCGCCCTCCACGCCTACCACCAGGCCGCCATCGCCCCGTACTGGGCACACATCCAGGCCCAGATCGAGGCGGACCGCGCCGTGCGCGGCCGGGCGCTGCTCGACGGCGGAGCGGACGCGCTGCTGTCCTCGCTGCCGCCGACGATGCGCTGGCAGGCGCCCGTGCTGGAGGTCGACTACCCCGTCGACCGCGATCTGTACCTGAACGGGCGCGGCCTGGTGCTCCTGCCCTCGTTCTTCTGCCGCCGCACCCCGGTGACGCTCCAGAACACCGAGCTCACACCCGTGCTGGTCTACCCGGCCCGGACGATGTCGGAGACGGCGCCCGTCGTCCCCGAGGCCCCGCGCTCGCTGGGCAAGCTGGTCGGCCACACCCGCTCGGCGGTGCTCGGCTCCATAGGCGGCGGCTGCACGACCAGCGAACTGGCCCGCAGGGTGGGCGTGTCGGCGGCCTCGGCCAGCCAGCACGCGGGCGTCCTGCGCGAGGCCGGGCTGGTGCTGACCCTGCGGCACGGCAGCGCGGTGATGCACACCCTCACCCCGCTCGGCGCCGCGCTGCTGCGTGGCGGCCACCGCGGGCCGGGCCGCAACCGGGCCCAGTCGTCGCTCCCTCAATCGTCGCTTCCTCAGTCGTCGATCCCCGACCGCTCGACTCCCGCCACGATGTAGCGCTGGAGGAAGAGGAAGACCAGCAGCAGCGGCAGGATCGAGACCGCGGCCGCCACGAACAGCTCGTGGATGGTGACGGTCTGGGCGGTGGTGAAGGTCGACAGGGCCACCTGCACGGTCCATGAGCTCCGCCCCTGGCCGATGACCAGCGGCCACAGGAAGGAGTTCCACGCGCCGATGAACACGATCGTGCCGACCGCCGCGAACACCGGCAGGGAGTTGGGCACGACGACGCGCCAGTACGTGCGCCAGTACCCCAGCCCGTCGACCTGCGCGGCGTCCTCCAGCTCCCGGGGGAAGCCCAGGAAGTACTGCCGGAAGACGAAGCACGCGAACGCGCTGAAGAGCGTCGGCACGATCAGCCCGCGCAGCGAGGACACCCACCCCAGCGAGGACACCAGCACGAACGACGGCACGAACGTGACCGCCGCCGGCACCATCAGGGTGCCCATGATCGCGTAGAAGACGGCGTTCGCGTGCCGGTAGGGGATCCGGGCCAGCCCGTAGCCCGCGAGGGAGGCGAGCAGCAGGGTGCCGGCCGTCGTCGCCACCGCGATCAGCGCCGAGTTCAGCAGGGAGTGCGCCATCGGCACGTCCGGGTCGGTGAACAGCTCCCGTATGTTCGACCAGCGCGGATCGCGGGGGAACAGCGTCCAGCCGGGCGCGGTGATCTCCGCCTCGGAGGCCAGCCCGTTCCGTACGAGCAGATAGAACGGCAGCAGGAACAGCGCGGCGAGCGCGGTCAGCAGCGCCAGGCGCAGCGCGCGCCCCGCGCGGACGAGGGCGTCGTGCACGGCTATGCCTCCTCCGTGCGGCCCAGCCCCGCCCAGCGGGCCTGCACGATCGTGACGACGGCGATGACCAGCGCCAGGACCACCGCTCCCGCGCTGCCCAGGCCCAGGTCCTGACCCTGGCCGAGGGCGAGGTAGTAGAGGTGGACCAGCGGCGGGCGGGCGTAGGGCGGATAGCCGCGCGCGTCGGAGAGCAGGTTGTAGAACTCGTCGAACGCCTGGAAGGAGTTGATCACCAGCAGCAGGACCACGGCCACGGACGTCGCGCGCAGCGCCGGGAAGGTGATGTGGCGGAAGGTCTGCCAGCCGGGCCGGGCGCCGTCGAGCGCTGCCGCCTCGTAGAGCCGGACCGGGATCCGCTGGAGCCCGGCCAGGAACAGCACCATGTAGAAGCCGGTCTGGAGCCAGAGCCGGACGGTGACGACGACCAGCCAGTACCAGGGCGGGTCGGGAGTCGCCAGCCAGGCCACGGGGTCGGCGCCGAACCAGCCGAGGACGGTGTTGGCCAGCCCGAAGCGCACGCCGTTGAACACCGACAGCTTCCACACCAGCGCGGCGACGACGTACGAGCAGGCGGTGGGCAGGAAGAACACCGACCGGAAGAACGCCTGGGCGACGCGCAGCCGGTTCACGGCCAGGGCCAGGCCGAGCGAGAGCGCGTAGGTGGCCGGGACGATGAAGGCGGTGAAGAGCGCGAAGGTCAGGAGGGAGGAGCGGAAGGCCGGGTCGCCCAGCACCGTCGCGTAGTTGTCCAGGCCCACGAAGTCGGTGGGGGAGACGGTGTTGTGGGCGTCGAAGAAGCTGAGCCGGACGCTCCACAGCAGCGGTACGTAGGTGAAGAGCGTGAGCCCGGCCGCGAACGGGCCGACGAACACCCAGAACCAGAGCGCGCGGTTGTGGCGCTGCCGTATCTGCCGCATCTCAGGCCTTCTTCCGTACGCGCGCGAGCTCGGCCTCGGTCCTGCGGACCGCCGCCCTCAGCCGGCCGGCCGGGTCGGCTCCCTCCTGGATGATCCGGTGCAGCGCGTCCTGGTAGGCGACCTGGCTCGCGGGCGTCCACAGCAGGGGCTGCGCGTGGCCGTGCTCCTTGGTGAACCGCACCACCTCCGCCGCCGGGCCGGAGGCGAGCCTGTCCGCCTTCGCGGCGAGGGAGGCACGGGCGGGGATGTGGAAGCCGTAGGAGAACGAGAAGTCCAGCTGGTGGTCGGCCCGTTCCACCCACAGCCACCGGACGAAGGCCTTCGCCGCGTCCCGGTGCCGGGTGCGCGTGTTCACGGCGGCCGCGTACGCCCCGACGGGCACGGCGGGCCGGCCGGCGGGCCCGTCCGGTGGGAAGGGCAGCACCCCGAAGTCGTCGCCGAGCTCCTTCCTGATCCGTGGCAGCGCCCACAGCCCGGACCACTGCATGGCGGTGAGCCCCTGGACGAACGCGGACGGGTCGGACCAGTCGGTGGGCGCGCCCAGCAGCAGCGACTTGGTGGCGTAGAGCTTGTGGAGCTTGCCGAGGGTGCGGGCGGCGGCCGGGTCGTCGAAGCCGGGCTTGCCGTCCGGGGTGACGAGGGACAGCCCGGCGGCGTACAGCGGGGTGCCTGCGAGGACGCCGGCGCCGCCGTCGTTGCCGAGGAAGAGGCCTTTGGTCCTCGTCTTCCGGTCGGTGAGCCGGGCGGCGGCGTCGATGAGTTCGTCGAGGGTGCGGGGCGGGCTCACGCCGGCGGCGGCGAGGAGGCTCTTGCGGTAGTAGAGCAGTTGGGTGTCGACGACCTGGGGGACCCCCCAGACGCGGCCGTCGTGGGTGCGGGGGGCGAGGACGGCGGGGAGGAAGTCGTCCTGAACGTTCTTGATCAGGTCGGTGACGTCGGCGACCTGGCCGCCCCGGATCTGGTCCAGGGTGGGCCCGGTGGTCTCGAAGACGTCCGGCCCGGAGTCGGTGAGCAGGGCGGCCGCGGTCTGCTGGTCGTAATTGCCGGGCCGCCACTCGACGTGGACGTCGGCGCCCGGATACGCGGCCGCGTACCGGCCGACGGCCTGGCGGGTGCCCACCTCGCCGTACTGGTGGTACCACTGCGTCAGCCGGGTGCGGGAACCTTCGGCTCCGCGGCCGGTGTTGGAGCCGCAGGCGGGCAGCGCGGCGGCCATCCCCAGGCCGGCGCCCCCGGCCAGGAGGAGTCTGCGGCTGATCGGCATCCGGGCTTCTCCCCTCGCGCTTCCGTCGTAAGGTCAACGATCAGCGATGAGGGGCGATGTCGAACAGAAGGCGTCGGGGTCGTATGTCGGCCATTCCGGAGAGGGGCTCCGGGACGGCTCAGTCGGGGATGGCGTTGGCGGGGGCGTTGCAGATCAGATAGGGGATGCGCTCCTCGCACGGGCCGCAGGAGTGGGCCGTCCACGAGCAGATCTCGCCCTCGCCGCGCCACTGCGGGCTTTCCTTCTTCGGGTCCTTCGGGACGTAGTTCTTTCCCTTGAAGTACTCCTCGACGACGACCACCTTGCCCACGCCGTCCCGGCGGGGGTCCGACGGAATCGCATCGGCGAGTCCGAGCAGGAGTTTCATGGCCGCGCACGGGCTGGTGACGCCCTTTATCGATGTGGGGAAGTCGATTCTGTCGCCCCTGAGATTTTTCCAGTTCTCCCGGCCGTCGGGGACAGTGGGATTGACGATCGTCCAGCCCTTGAGACCGGCGCTCCTCAGGTGGTCGGCCGTGATCCACGGATTGGCTTCGCGGCCGCTGGAGGCGACGAGACGGTATGTGCGACCGCGTATCTCCGCCTGAAGCACTCCGATCATAAAAGCGCCGGTCCTGATGCGCTCCGACGTGTCCGCGCGGAGAGTCGTCTGTATCAGGCCGATGGCCCTTCGCAGCTCCTCGCTCTCGGTGACTTCCGGTACGCCATGACCCTTGCTCCGCGGCTTTTTGCAGCGCAGGCAGGTGTCCGTCCGTTTGCCGCCGTGCGGGAGATTGTTGGTGCGGTCCGGGGCCTGGGGCTTTCTGAGCTTCGTGTCGGGCATGCGCCTCGTCCTGGAATCGTCGACTGGTCCGGCAGGGTGGCACAGTACGCGCGCGCGGGCGGACGTCGGCTTTTTTCGGACGGGCCGCCGCAGGAGCGTTTTCGGACTGTCATGCTCATGGGAAAGGGCGGGTCATGGCTGGTTTTCGCCGGAGAGTGGCCACAAAGCGCGGTACATCGCGACAAAACAGCGGACAGCATGACTGGCTCGAACATCGCCGACCATGATCCAGGCGCTGCTAACGTCCCGCCGGATTTTGTGTTTCGACACCCATGGCGGCCCGTGCCCAGCGCGGCCAGAACGGTCGGAGGGAATGCGTTGTGGCGATGACCGTCGGCGAGCTCAAGGATTGGCTCTCCCAACTCACCGAGAAATCGGGGCTGGCTCTTCCGGACGGCCTCCCCGATGCGTTGGGGGATCTCAAGGACGCGGTCAACATCGGCGCCCTGGAGAAATGGTTCACCGTGAGCGCCGAGCTCACGGTAACCGAAACGGACCCCGCGAACCTGCGGCTCAGCGGCACGATTTCCCCGGCAACACCGACGGTATCGCTGTGGTTCTTCGCCGAGAACGACAAACCCGCTGACGGCGACGACGTCATCGGCGTCCAGATCGCCCTGTCGCTGAGCGGAAACCCCCTTCTCGGGGCGCTGACCGACATCGGTCTGCACGATCCCCTGCTCGTCTACGAGATCCGCATGCTCGACGGCGCCGCCGTCCGCAAGCTCTACGCCCAGGCGGACATCGAGTTATCGGACGGCGACGCGCTCACCCTCACCTGCTCGGCCGATTTCGAAGCGGACCGCACGAGTTACGACTTCGTGATCGAGCCCGAGGAGGGCAAGCAACTCCACATCGCCGAGGCCTTCTTCGGCCTGTTCGGCGTCACGCCGCCGCCCGTGCTCAAGGGCATCGAGCTCGAACGCCTGGTGCTGGGGTACGACCGGGGCGCGACCTCCGGGTTCCGGGTCGAGGTCGACGCCGCCGTCCCGCTGGGGGACGTCACCGCGGACTTCGGCGTCCAGGCGACCCTGACCAAGCGGACGGGGGAGGGAGAGGCCGGATACGACCAGGAGTACACGGCGTATCTGTCGCTGACCCTGCCCGCCCCCGAGGGCACCGACCCCCGCGTCCTGACCTTCACCGTCGAGGACGCGCAGCACGCGGACTTCTCCGCCACCTGGGAGGACAGCGAGGACGTCACCCTCGCCGGCCTGGCCGCCCTGCTGGGCGTGAAGGACGACGCGGCCGCCGACGTCCTGGACCGGCTCGGCAGCGTCAACAAGCTCGTCTTCGGCTACTCCGCCGCCCGCAAGGCCATCGTGCTCGCCGCGGGAGGCGACCAGGACAAGGGCGCTGACTCGCTGGTCGTCGTGTCGGACAAGCCGGTCGCCACCGAGCCCCGGGCCTGGGCCGTCCGCGTCGGGGTGGCGCTGGAGGCCATGCTCTCGCAGGTGCCGCTGCTGCACGGGCAGATACCCGACGGGCAGGACGCCGGCCTGCGCGGCCTGGGGGTGCTCATCGCCTCCCAGGACCTGACCGCCGACCGGATCGGCGAGCTCAACAAGGCGCTGTCCGCGAGCGGCGACGGCACGCTGCCCGCCCTGCCCGCCGACGGGCTGGTCAAGGGCCTGGCCTTCCTCGTCGACCTCCAGCTGCCCGGACGTTCCGGGACCACCTCGCTCGTGGTGCGCGGCGGCACGGGCGGTACCAAGACTCCTCCCTCGCCGCAGGCGCCTCAGCAGCCCCAGACGCCCCGGCTGATCCGTGAGGACGGCAGCCCTGTCGAGGACCGTGGCCCGGCGACCCCGGCAGCCGCCGGCCTGCCCCTGGTCGCCTGGGCCGACGTCCAGCGTTCCGTCGGCCCCCTGCGCCTGCGCCGGATCGGCGCCGGACTCGCGGGCGAGACCGTCTGGGTGCTCTTCGACGCGTCCCTCGGCATGGCCGGGCTCGAACTCGGCGTCGAGGGGCTCGGCGTGGGCGTATCCCTCAAGGACGGCAGCCTGCACGTCCGGCTCGACGGCATCAGCGTCGCCTACTCCCGCCCGCCGCTCGCGATCGCGGGCGGGCTGGTCTACAAGCCCGACGACCCCACCTACGACCCGCTGGTCGAGGGCGTACTGGCCGTCTCCGCCGAGAAGTTCGGGATCACCGCCCTCGGCGCGTACGCGCGGGACAAGAAGGACGGCGAGCCGTCCATGTTCCTGTTCGGCAAGGTGACGGGGGAGTTCGGCGGCCCGCCGCCCGTCCAGATCACCGAGATCATGGCCGGATTCGGCTTCAACACCGATCTGCGGCTCCCCGAGGGCGACGAGGTCCTCCAGTTCCCGTTCCTCAAGGACATGACCGCCCCCGAGCCGAGCGCCGACTCCGACCCCATGGCCGTCCTGGAGACGCTCATGGGCAGTGGCGACGACGCCTGGGTGCGGCCCCGGCCGGGACAGCTGTGGTTCGCGGCCGGACTGGGCTTCAAGGTCTTCGAGTTCCTGGAGGGGCAGGCCCTGCTCGTCCTGGAGGTCGGCGACGACTTCGCCGTCGCCGTTCTGGGCACGGCGGAGGCGCGCTTCCCCAAGGACGTGGACCTGAAGGCGTACGCGCGGGCCCGGCTGGGGATCTCCGCCCAGTACCGCCAGAGCGAGCGCACCCTGAAGATCGCCGCGCAGCTCGCGCCGGGCTCCTTCCTCATCGACGAGGCGTGCGTCCTGACCGGCGGCTTCGCGCTGTACACGTGGTTCGACGACGCGCACGCGGGCGACTTCGTCCTCACGCTCGGCGGCTACCACCCGGACTTCCCCGTCC
Source organism: Streptomyces sp. UNOB3_S3 (assembly GCF_020740895.1). Classification (GTDB taxonomy): domain Bacteria; phylum Actinomycetota; class Actinomycetes; order Streptomycetales; family Streptomycetaceae; genus Streptomyces. The sequence continues at coordinate 8,061 of NZ_JAILXP010000034.1, forward strand.
CCGCGCACTACCCGACGGTGCCGAGGCTGGGCTTCAACTGGCCCGTCACCTCCGAGCTGACGATCAGCGGCGGCTCGTACTTCGCCCTCACCCCGGGCGCCGTCATGGCCGGTGGCGAGCTGGACGTGAACTTCCGCTCCGGCGACCTCCACGCCTGGCTGAAGGCCGGCGCCAACATGCTGATCGAGTGGGCTCCGTTCCACTTCGACGTCGGCATCGAGGTGAGCATCGGGGTCAGCTTCGTCCTCGACCTGTGGCTGGTGCGCGAGACGATCAGCGTGGAGGTCGGGGCGTCGCTGCGGCTGTGGGGGCCGCCGACGGCCGGCGAGGTCACCGTCCACCTCTGGTTCATCTCCTTCACCATCTCCTTCGGCGACGGCAGCGCCAAGGACGGCCGCGCGGCCACCTGGGACGAGGTGCTCAAGCAGCTCCCCGCCCCGCCGGACGCGGTCCGGCTGATGCCCACGGCGGGACTGTCGCCCACGCGCGCCAAGGACGCGCAGGGCGAGGAGCTGTGGGTCGTGGGCCCCGGCGCGTTCTCCTTCGCCGTCCGGACGGCCGTGCCCGTCTCCGAGCTGCGGCTCGGTACGGACAAGGGCGCCAAGACCGTCACCGGCCACAAGGTCGACATCCGTCCCCGGCGCGGGGACGGCATGGGCCTGGACTCGGTCCTCACCGTCACCTTGACCAAGGACAACGGCACGGACCAGCCCGACCTGGGCGCCTGGTACGCCGGTCCGGCCGCCGAGAACCGGGCGAGTCTGCCCGCCGCGCTGTGGGGCTCGTACGAGGGCGACCTCTCCGCCACCGGCCCGCAGCGGGTGGGCGACCAGCTCATGGGCGTCGACCTGCGCCTCCCGCCGCCCGCCGAGGGCGACACCCCGGGCCCGATCAAGGCGGGCGTGCTGGCGCACGACGACCGCAGGCCGGACGGGACGCTGCCGCTGCACGCGCCCGTCGAGGCCCCGCCTGTCGAGGCCCCGCTCGTCGCCGTCGAGCTGTTCGCCGAACCGGTCCGTGGCCCCCGTGACATGGGCGGCGCCACCGGCGCGATGTCCGGCACGCTGATCGACCAGTCCCGCGACCGGCTGTTCGCGGCGATGGGCTACCTGGGCGTCAGCCCGGGCACCAACGGCAGGCTGGCCGCCGACGACACCCTGGTGGCCGGCGACGTCACGGCGCCGATCGCCGATACGGTCCCGGGCGAGCCGACCGTCAGCGAGCGGCTGTACGTGCTGGGCGCCGGGAAGACCGTCACCCCGGTCGACGCGCAGGGGCTGACCCCGTACGCGCCCATCGCCCTTCAGCACGAGGACCCCACGCACATGGCCGTCAGCCCGGACGGCAGCCGGATGTACGTGGTCGGCCGCCCGGAGCACATCGACGTCTTCGACACCTCGGCCGATCGGCCCGACAAGGCGGTCGCCCTGGACGCGAGTTCCTTCGCCCTGGCGCAGAACGCGCGCGGAGCGGCGTACTCGCCCGACGGCAAGTGGGCCTACGCCACCTACCCGCAGCCGAATCAGATGGTGATCCTCGACCTGAGCGGAGAAGCGGCGAAGAGGGTTCACGAGTACGGCACGATCACCCCGGACTGGCGGCAGGCGATCCCCGCCGAGGTGGCCGCCGCCCTCTCGCGGGACGGGAAGCCACTGGCGTACATCGCCCTGCCCGACGAGGGGACCGTCGTCAAGGTCGACGTCTCCAGCGTGGCCAACCCCACCCCGCTGGCCTGGCTGACCGCCGGCCCCTCGCCGACCCGCCTGGCCGTCGACCCCAAGGGCCGCTGGGTCTACGCGCTCAACGCCGGCAGGTCCACCGTCACGGTCGTCGACGTCACCGCCGCCACCGGTGACTCCGCCGCCGTGGTCACGACGCTGCGCACCGGCACCGACCCCAGCGCCCTGGTCGCCTCCCCGGACGGCACCCGGCTGTACGTGGCGAGCGCCACCGCGGGCACGGTCTCGGTCTTCGACACCTCGGGCGCCGCGGGTGTCTCGGGCGACAAGCCCGTGGAGGCGGGCGAGCCCGTCTGGGTCGGCCCTCAACCCGTCGCGCTCGCCGTGTCCACCGCCGGCGACCGGCTCTACGTGGCCCTGGCGAAGGACCGGAAGCTCCGGGTCGTCGACGTGGCCGCCAACCCGCCCGTCCTGCTGCCCGACACGGTCCCGCTCCCCGACGACCCGCTGGCGCTGGCCGTCACCGTCCCGGCCGCCGACAACTCACGAACCAAGGAAGGCGGTGCGGCGTGAGCCGGCCCGAGCACCTTTCCGACCCCGCCCCCGAGCCCGATCCCTCGCTGAACGTCGAGTTCCGCGACTCGCTCGTCCCGCAGATCACGGCGGGCAAGTACACGCTCAAGGCGTACCAGACGCTCACCGGCGCCCCGGAGTACCTGCCGACCGACGCCAATCCGCTCACCCGGCACATCGACGTACGGGCGCCCCGCTTCGCCGTGGAGCCCGAGTGGGTGCACGGCGCCTACCCGCCGCCCGGCGCCACCGGCCTGTACGACGACGTGCTGCCGCACATCACGCTCGACCGGCCCACGCTCCCCTGGGAGAGGGAGGAGCACATCGGCACCGGCGGCGAACGCCTGCCCTGGCTCGCCCTCCTCGTCTTCGGCGAGGGTGAACTGCCCGACGACCCGCACTGCCTGGGTCCGAGCCAGGACGACCAGCGCACCGTCGCCCAGCTCACCGGCCACGAGGACGGCGTCGTCCTGCCCGCCTTCGACACGAGCACTGAGCCGATCGCGGACGACGACCTGAAGCGCGTGTGCCGCACCGTCCTCGTGCCCCGCGCCGTCTTCCACGCCGTCGCGCCCGCCCAGGACGAACTGCCCCTCCTCACCCACGTCCGGCACGTCAACAAGCAGCACCAGGGCGTCACCCTCACCGAGGACAGCATCCAGACCGGCGACTACGCCGTCGTCACCGGCAATCGTCTGCCCAGCCCGGCCGGCGGACGCTACGTCGCCCACCTGGTGTCCCTGGAGGGCTGGCTGGACCGCCTGCCCGACGGGAGCGAGAGCAAGGAGGCGTACACCGGCCCGGACGAGCGACTGCGGCTGATCTCCCTGTGGTCCTGGTCCTTCGAGACCCTCGCCGACCACATCCCCGGCTTCGCCGCCCTCACCGAGCACTTCGTCGACACCGAGGGCAAGGACGGGGCCGAGCTCCTGCTGCGCGTCCCGGTGGGCGACCTGCCGCTGTCCGGCACCGAACAGCAGGAGGTCGCCGACCGGCTGCGCGACGGGTACCTGCCCGTCTCGTGCCGTACGGAGTCGGGGCGCGGGACGTTCGGCTGGTACCGGGGGCCGTTCGTCGCGGAGCCCGTCAAGGAGCGGACCGACCGGGACCGGCGCCGGTGCGCGGCCGAGGCCCTGATCCACCTGGAGCAGTACGGCGTCTTCGACGTCTCCCTCGCCACCGCCTTCACGGCGGGCCGGGGCGTGGCGCTCGCCGACCACCAGTTCGCCGCGGCCCTGCTGCGGCTGCGCGGCAAGGTGCGCACGGCGGCCGAGCAGGCCCTGAACCCGGCGCCCGCCGGGGCCGCCCGCGCCCGGATCGAGCACCTGGCCGCCAACGGGCTCGTCGGCCACCTCCAGGAGCTCCACCGGCAGCCCGTCGTCGCCTCCGCCGCCGCGAACGCGGCCCGGCCGGCGGTCACCCCCGTGGCCGAGGCGGCCGCCCTGCCCGCCCTCGCCGACATCACCGTCCAGCGGCTGCGCACCGACGCCGACCTGCGCGACCGGCTGGACAAGGGCGTCGGCGACATCACCGGCAGCAGCGGCAAGCCCGAAGGCCCGGACGAGGACTTCACCGCCGTACGCGACTGGCTGCTGCGGCTGCGGAACCTCACGGGCGTCCCCTTCGCCCACCTCGTCCCCGACGCCCGTATGCTCCCGGCCGAGAGCCTGCGCTTCTTCCACACGGACGCGGACTGGACGACCACCCTGGTCGAAGGCGCCCTGAGCGTCGGTCTCGCCCACCGCTTCGACTTCACCGGCGACGACCTGCTCTTCGGCCCCCTGGGCGCGCTGCCGGAGCCCACCGCCCCGGTCACGGGCCTGCTGCTGCGGTCCCGGCTGGTCAGCGGCTGGCCGGCGCTGGAGATCCGCCCGTACGCCAATCCGCACGAGACGGACGGCGAGACCCCGCTGCGCGTCCTGCGCCGGGAGGCGCTCGCCGAGGACGTGCTGCTCGTCCTCTTCGAGGGCGTACCGGGCCGGGTCGAGATCGCCGAGCCCCAGCAGGGCGTCCACTTCGGCATCGACGAACCGGACGACAGCTCTGCCGCCGCGCCCCTGGACGACGGCATGATCCGGCTGCGGTCGGTGAGCAAAGAGACCCTCGGACAGGAAACGGGGGTCGCGTTCCCGTCGGACGGCAGCGGACTGCACGACTACGTCCGCAAGCCGGGCGAGGGGAACCCCGACACCGTGCTCCGCATCGGAAAGCTCGCGAACGGGCTCGCCGGGGCGCTCGGCCTGCAACCGCCCCTCAGCCCCGCCCGGTTCGCCATCCAGATGATCAACGCCGCCCAGCGCCGCACCTTCACCACCGCACCCGTCACGACAGGAGACCACCGCAATGGCTGACCGAGACGACACACTCATCGTCCCGGTGACCGTGGACGCCCTGGTGGTCAACGAGACGCTCCGCCAGCGGGACGGCCAGGGCTTCCGCCGCTGGCAGCCCAACTTCAACCTGCTGCGCCACAACCGCACCCCCGAGCCGGAACCGTTCGGCAACGAGGACACGTGGAACGACTTGCAGGGCAGTGGGGACGACACGCCGTACAAGCAGTACGACGGCGTCTACGTGCGCTGGGAGCTGCCCGAGGCGCTGCGTAGGGGAGCGGCCCGCACCGCGGGCGGGCGCACCGAGTTCCCGCTCGTGCCGAACCGCTGGCTGGTGGTCCGGTACGTCAAGGACCGGCCCGAGCAGCTGGCGGCCTGGGTGGTGGAGAGCGACTACCTGGACCCGGAGAACGGCACGTCCCGCTTCGTGCACCCGTTCAAGCAGGACATCAAGGACCCCTCGGTCACGCCGTACCGCTCCACGATCATGACGACGAAGGCGGGCAGGGCCCTCGACACCGGGCCGACGGGCGCGGAGTGGCACGAGCCGGCCGGCTCCGACAAGGCCCGCGAGGAACTGTTCCTGACGGCGGTCGGCCCGGGCCTGATGACCTTCAACGCCTACCAGCCGTACCACCAGAACGTCTTCTCCCTGCACGACCCGCTCACCGGCATCGACAAGGCCGACGCCGTCGACTACCAGGTCGTCGGCTGGTACTCGGATCCCGAGCAGGAGGAGCTGCGCCGCCTGCTCACCCCGAAGGACGCGACGGTGGCGGGCGTGCTGGCCGGGCTCGGCTGGACGGTGGACGGCGGTCTGCCCGACGGCTGGAAGCCCGGCAGCACGACCTACTGCGGCCGGGTCGCCGGCCTGGCCTGGGACCGGAATGGCGGGATCCCCGCGTCGGACCGCCCGGACAAGAGCAGCGTCACGATCGCGGTCGGCAGCAGCGCGGACGAGGCCCACGCGGCCATGACGGCCCTGGCCCACGCCGCCCTGCCCGGGGACTCCGGCAACGCCCTCGCGCACACCGACCACGCCCTGCTGCACGCGCTGAGCAGCGGCCTCACCGACACCCTGGACGGCCCGGACGGCAAGATCCGTACCGCGCAGGAGCTCCACAAGGGCTGGTTCAGCCAGGTGCCCGGCGGCTACGTCTGGCGGCTCGCCGACAGCGGCGGGCAGGGCAACGCCTCCGGCGACCCGAAGTCCGTCACCTGGTCCGGGGCGGCTCCCGAGCAGGAGCAGTGGCTGGCGGGGCTGAACGGTCTCCAGGACGACCACGACAAGAAGGCGCGCGAACTCGCCTACCTCCAGCAGCGCCTGTACGCGCTGTGGTTCACCCACGGGCTGCCCCTCATCGCGCGGCAGTACTCGCGCGAGCAGCTCCGCGCCGAGATCGACCCGGCCAACCCGCAGGGCCTCGCCGCCGAGGTGGCCAAGCGGCAGATGGAGCTGGCGGAGGCGGAACGCGCCGTCACCGCGTACGAGGCCGGCCGGCCCGCCGGCTGTGAGCTGCGCCGGGAGGCCCTGCCCCCGTTCTGGCAGGTCACCGACCCGTCGGTGGTGCTGTCCGGGACCAAGGGCCACACGGCGGCGCACGCCGCGCTGTCGGGCGGCTCGGGCGGCAAGGGGAGTGGCAAGGCAGGCGGCAAGAACGCCCCCCTCCCGGTCCGGCTGCCCGGGCAGATCACCGGCGGCGTCCCTGTGGGCGGCAAGCTGCCCGACGCCTTCGCCGGTCTCAAGGTGGACGGGCTGCCGCCCGTTGTGGCAGCGCTTCTGGGCGAGTTCCTCGACCAGCTCGGGGGGAACGCGCTGCCGCAGTGGCGGCAGCCGTGGAAGCCGCTGCTCTACCAGTGGCAGGTCAGGCACTGGAACGTCCCCTACGGGAACTGGGAGTTCGACGGCACCCGCTACCAGTGGCAGCGCGGCGACGCCGACACGAACCACACCCTCGACGTGACCGGGCGGCGCTTCCTCGTGCCCCTGCTCCAGCAGACCCTGGGCGCCGGCCTCGACCGCCACGGCGCCGACGCCGCGGCCGCCGGGCAGGCCGGGGACCTCGACCTGCTCTCGCAGAAGCTGGACGGCCTCACCGACCGGTTCGCCGGCCGCGACAAGGCCCCCAACCTCAGCCCGCCCGGCGCGATCGGCGACCTCGTCGGCGACGCCCGGGGCCACCTGCCGCACAGGGGACCGCTCCCGGTGCCGTTCGAGGGCTGGCAGTCGTCCGGGTTCTCCCAGATCCGGGCCGGGCAGTTCGCCATGGTCGAACTGAGCGTCGTCGACGAGTTCGGGCAGACCCTGGACGTTCTGCTGCCCGGCGACGCCGAATACTTCCACCCCGTCGTGGGCGACAGCCTGTTGCCCGGGGAGAAGCGCGCCGAGGACGTGCTGAAGGAACGTTTCGTCCAGCTGCCGCCGCGCCTCCTCCAGCCCGCCCGGCTGCGCTTCGACTTCGTCGACGAGCGGCAGGACGACAAGCTCGTCGACCTGGAGGCCGGCACCACCCCGGTGTGCGCCTGGATCATCCCCAGCTACGTGGACCGCTCGCTGCTCTGCTACGCCCCCGACGGCACCCCGCTGGGCGAGCTGCGCCTGAAGCTGCGCGCGGACGCGTCCTCGCCCGACGGCGTCACCACCGTCCTCGGCTGGGACGCGCTGCCGGACTCGTCCGTCCGTACCCTCGACGACCTGGCCACCGCGCGGCCGCAGCTGTACGCGTGCCTGCGGGAGCTCGTCGCCAAGGGGCCCGACGCCTTCGCCGACCTGCTCTCCACCGTCGACCGGGCGCTGACCGGCATCGACCCGGGCAACCCGTACGGCGACGAGGTGCTCGGCGCGCTGCTCGGCCGGCCCCTGGCCCTCGTCCGCGCCCGCCTCGGCTTCGAACTGGACGGCCCGCCGGTCGCCGACCCGGGCTGGCAGTACGCGCTCGACTGGCGCACCCCGCTGGAGTGGGACGAGCACGGGACGACCGGGCAGGACGTCCCCGAGCAGATCGGGCACGTGGCCTACCGGTGGCCGGTCCGGCTCGGCAACGCCGGACAGCGGGGCGACGGCCTGATCGGCTACTTCACCGAGACCGACTACTCGGCCTTCCACGCCGTGGCCACGCCGGACACGGTCGCGCCCACGGGCTACGTGAGCCAGATCGGCGAGGCGAACTGGCCCCGTCTGGCGGCCGACTCCAAGGAACACACCCACCTGACGCTGCTGCTCGACCCCCAGGCCGCCGTCCACGCCACGACCGATCTGCTGCCCGTCACCGACCTGCGCCTGCCGGCCCGCTTCACGCGCAACGCGATGGCGGCGCTGAAGCCGGCCCTGCGGCTGAGCCCCGTCCTGACCACCGCCCGCAAGCTGCCGGCGACGGCGCCGGCGGGCACGCCCGAGCCGCTGGCCCTGCCGTACCCCGCGTCCCCGCAGGGCGCGTGGGACTGGGCGGAACTGGTCGTCCCCGACGGGGAGACCACCGCCAAGTGGGAGCACCGGCCGATCGTCCAGACCGACCAGCACGCCCGCCTGGACGAGGACGGCCCGGTCGTCCGCACCGGCTTCCTGCGCCTGACCAACCCCTTCGACGGCGGTGCCGCCCAGTGACCTCCTCTTCCCCGAAAGGAACCCCGCCCGTGACCGATCCGGCCCCCCTCGGCAAGCCGTTGCTGGACTACGCCGTCATCACCGAGCCGTTCCCGCTGTACGCGGCGACCGAAGGCGCCCCGCCCACGACGCTCCACATCGTCGTCTCCAACGGCGGCACCGAGTCCGTCTACTGCCGGGAGATATTCTTCTCCCTCCCGCACGGCGACCTCGCGCAGAGCCTGGTGGACGGCGACAAGGACGGCGACGGCAGCGCCACCGGCTGGACCGTGGAACAGGTCGACCCGGGCACGCCGGGCCTGGACATGGCTCTGCCGGCGGGTGACTACGAGCACTTCCGCGCCACCCACCAGGACGAGAAGGCGAAGGTGGACCGCTCCGGCATCACCATCACCCTCAAGAACCTGAGCATCAGCAAGGAGCCGGGCACGGCGCGGGTCGAGATCCGCGAGACGGCCACGAAGGATCTGGGCAACTGGCCGCCGAGCGTGGGCTACACGATGTGCGCGCTGACGAAGTTCCCGGCGCCGGAGATCCCGGTACAGATCGTCAACGACTTCCGCGCGGACAAGCCGGAGGCGGCATCGGGCGGCGACGTCCACCTCACGTGGCGCGGCCCGACGACGATCGACTACACGATCTCGTACGGCTCGGGCGCGAAGGCGGCCACCGGGCAGCAGGACATCATCCGCGACCTGAAGTGGGACGGGAAGGTCACCCGTGACACCACCTTCTACCTGACGTACACCGTCAACCAGGCCACGCACTGCCTGACGACGACGGTGACAGTGCCGGACCCGGAGCTGACGGCGCTGCACGTGGACGGTGCCGTGACTGTCGACGGCTCGACGACGGTCGGGGAGCTCACGACTGTCGGGGCCCTCACCGCGGGCGGTGCGCTCACGGCGAAGGACGCGGTCACGGTGGGGGCGAAGCTCACCGTGAGTGGCGATGCCTCCATCGGCGGGGCCACCGACATGAAGGCGCTGAACGCGGACGGAGACCTCACCGTCTCCGGCAACGCCTCGGTCAAGAAGGACCTGGACGTCGGTTCCGCTTGGGTGTCTCCCTACAAGCTCAGCACCGGTGGCGGCAACACGGTGAAGTTCGGGGAGGGCATCGACGTCTCAGGGGCGATATCGGCCTCGGGGATCTCCGTTACGGGCAAGACCTTCGTCTTCCTCGGCGAGGCGCACTCTTTGATTCATTACAGGTCCGACGGCAAGTACGACAACGGTTACAACGTGAACTACATCGGCGATTCGCTTTATCTGGCCGATGGCGGCGCCTCTGAGTTCTACTTCCAGTAGCGGTCACCGTCGAGGCGCCGGGCCCCGCCCCCACGGGCGGGCCCCGGCGCCCGTGCGTCACGCCTGCGCGGACCCGATCCGGAACCGCAGCCGGCAGATCACCGCATCCGTATCCCGCCGCACCGCGTGGGCGACCACCGCGCCGCGCTGGTTCTGTAGCAGCCGCTGCCAGACGTGCGCGGGCTCGACCTCCGGTATCAGGACCGTCACCCGGGTGTCCGGGTGGCGGTCCGTCAGTTCGCGGACGTAGTCGACGATCGGCCGGCCCAGCGCACGCGTGGGCGCGGGCAGCTCCACCAGGTCCACGCCCGGGTTCCACAGCTCCCAGTCCCGCCGCAGCGACTCCGCCGCCCGGCGGCCCTCCGTGTCCGGCTGGGTGACGGTGACGGCCATGACCTCGTCGCCCAGCGACACGGCCGCCGTCAGCGCCTTGCTCGTCAGCCGGGACAGGGACGAGACCGGCACCACGACCACCGAGTGGCAGCGCCGCGGCGCCTCCGGCACCCGGCCCAGTTCCAGCCGCTCGCCGATCCGCTCGTACGCCCGGTGGACCACCTCGAAGGCCAGGACCAGCACCGGGAGCGCGACGACGATCAGCCAGGCGCCCTCGGCGAACTTCGTCGCCGTGACGACGACCGCCGACACGCCCGTCAGCACCGCGCCGAAGCCGTTGAGGAGCGCCTTGCCCCGCCAGCCCGCCGAGCGCTCCTCGCGCCAGTGGCGCACCATGCCGATCTGGCAGATGGTGAAGCCGACGAACACGCCGATCGCGAAGAGCGGCACGAGCGTGTTGACGTCGCCGCCGGAGAAGACCAGCAGCAGCGCGGAGACGGCGGCCAGGGCCAGCACGCCGTGGCGGTGGACCTGGCGGTCGGCCTTGAGGCCGAAGACGTGCGGCAGGTAGTTGTCGCGGGCCAGCAGGCCCATCAGGACCGGGAGCCCGCCGAAGGACGTGTTCGCGGCCAGCGCCAGCAGTACGACCGTGGCGAACTGCACGACGTAGAAGGCCCAGTTGTGGCCCAGCGAGGCGTCCGCGAGCTGGGCGAGGACGGTGACGCCCTCCACCGGCTGGAGGTGGAAGCGGCCGATCAGCACCGACAGGCCGATCAGCATGACGCCCAGCAGCGCGCCGAGGGCGACCTCCGTGCGCTGCGCCCGCCGGGTGGCGGGGGCGCGGAAGGACGGGACGGCGTTGGCGACGGCCTCGACGCCGGTGAGCGCGGAGCAGCCGGCGGCGAAGGCCTTCAGCAGCAGGAGCGCGCCGACGGCGGTGGCGTTGCCGGCCAGCGCGGAGGCGTGTCCGGCGGCGGCCTCGGTGCTCGCGGGGGCGGAGCGGAGGAGCCCCACGACGATCATGGCGAGGATCGAGCCGACGAAGACGGCGGTGGGGACGATGAAGGCCTTGGCGGAGTCCACGATCCCGCGCAGATTGACGCCGGTGACCAGGACCAGCACGGCCAGGCAGATCCACAGCCGGTCCGCGTAGAGGGAGGGGAAGGCCGAGGTCAGGGCGGCGACGCCGGCGGTGACCGACACCGCGACGTTCAGCACGTAGTCCAGGACCAGGGAGGCCGCCGTGAAGAGGCTGGTACGGCGGCCCAGGTGCCGCTTGGCGACCGCGTAGGAGCCGCCGCCGTCGGGGAAGGCCGCGATGACCTGCCGGTAGGAGGCGACGAGGACGGCCAGGAGGGCGGCGATCGCGAGGGTGACCGGCAGCGTGAACCCGAGGCCGTGGGCCCCGGCCGCCGCCAGTACGAGAACGATCGACTCGGGCCCGTACGCCACCGACGCCATCGCGTCGAGCGACAGGGCCGCCAGGCCCTGGACGGCCGTCAGCCGGTGCCGGTCCTCGGCGGACCGCGCGGCGCCGGTATCAGGCGGCTCCTCGCCGGTACCGGCGGCGTGCTCCGAATTGGCCAGCATGGACATGTTTTGTCGTACCTCCGTGGTGTCCGAGCGCTCAGCGTGCGCTCGCGCGCAGGAGGTCGCGACCGGCCTTGGCGGCGTCTTGGCGCGCTTTGGCGCTTTCCATACGCGTTCTTGACGCGGGAGACGCAAGGGGCGTCAGAGCGGCGCAAGGATTGGCCAAAGCCACGTCAGCACGCCGTCAACATCCCGCGCCGTGCGCGTGGCGCGGTCCTAGCGTCAGGAGCATGGGACGGCGACAGACCTTGCGAGCGCGGCACGGTGGTTACGTACGACGGACGCACGCCGGGGAACCCGGGGCGCCGGGGCGCGTCCTGGCCCGGGACCGCGGCTGGCGGCGCGAGGCCCGCTCGGCCTGGCTGTGCGGGCTGGGGCTCGGCGGGGCGCTGCTCCTCGCCGACGTCGCCCGGGGCAGCGTCAACTGGCCGCGCGGCGGCTGCTGGGCGGTCATCGGCGTGACGCTCGTCGCCGTGCTGTGGCCCGCGCGCGTCACGGCCGGGGAGAACTGGCTGGCGGTGCGGGGCCTGCTGCGCGAGCGCCGGGTGCGGACCGATCTGCTCACCCGGGTGCGCAGATCGGACGGCATGTCACCGCGGCTGGTGCTGCGGGACGTGGGCGGCAACCGCGTGGAGTTCGACCCCAAGGTGCTGGCCGCGAACCCGCTGCTCTGGCACCGCCTCGACACGGGCGTGCGGCGCGCCCGCGAGAGCGGTCTGCTGCGCGAGGGCGCGATGCCGCTGGGCGCGCTGGCGGACCGCATCGACGGCGACGGCGCGCGCACGCTGCTGCGGTCGGCGGGACTGGAGTAGCGGGCGGCCTGTCCCGTCAGGGGTGCGTCTCAGGGATACGTCACGCCCGTCAGTCGTTCCGACACCGCCCACAGGCCCGCGCTCGCCCGGTCGTCCCGCGTCCACCACGCCCGTACCGAGCGGGCCGGCGCGCCGCGCCACAGCTGGACCCGCGGGCCGATGAAGTCGTCCTGCCGTACGCCCGCCGCCGTGGCGGCGTAGAGCGACGGCAGCGCCCCGTCCTCCGCGCTCTGCGCGATGAAACGATTCAGCAGCTCCGCGCCCCGCTCCATCAAGGCCCGTCCCTCCATCCGGGCTCCCGCCGTCTGGAGATTGGTCGCCGCGTACCCCGGATGCGCGGCCGCCGCCACGACGGCCCCGCCCTCGGCCGTCAGCCGGCGCGACAGCTCGTGCACGAACAGCAGGTTGGCGCTCTTCGAGCGGCCGTAGGCGATCCAGCGCCGGTAGCGGCGGTCCATCTGCACATCGCGCGGGTCGACCGTGCCGAGGAGGTGGAGCCCGCTGGAGACCGTCACCACCCGCGCCCCGCGCCCGGCGGCGCGCAGCCGGGGGAGCAGCAGGCCCGTCAGCGCGAAGTGGCCGAGGTGGTTGGTGCCGAACTGCATCTCGAAGCCGTCCACGGTCCTGCGCTGTGGCAGCGCCATCACCCCGGCGTTGTTCACCAGCAGATCGACGCGGTCCTCCGGGAGTTCCTTCGCGAACGCCCGTACCGACGACAGGTCGGCGAGGTCGAGCGTCGCCAACCGTACGTCCGCGCCCGGCACCTGAGCTTGCATCAGCTCCTCGGCGGCCTTGCCCCGGGTGGCGTCCCGGCAGGCCAGCACCACCCTCGCCCCCCGCCGGGCCAGTTCCCGCGCGGTCACATAGCCGATGCCGCTGTTGGCGCCGGTCACCACGGCGGTGCGGCCGCTCTGGTCGGGGATGTCTTTCGCGCTCCAGGCAGTCATGCCGCCGACAGTACCCGCGCGAGGGCCCGCCCGCCGCCGGACGGGAACGGCCGGAACGCGCTTCTTACGGACGTCCCCCCTCCGCCCTTACGGTGGCTCGCCACCACCTCGCCGCCACCACCTCACCAGGGGGATGTCACTGACATGGTCACGCGAAGAAACGCACTGACGCGGGCGCTCCTCGCCCTGCTCGCCGGAACCGTGCTGGTCCTGGGTGGTACGGCCCCGGCCCACGCCACCCAGCGGGACTCCGCCCCGGCGGCGACGCCCGGCGGGATCGACGAGACGATCGTGTTCGGCAGGAAGACCGTCGTGCCCCGGCCGTACACGCCCGATCCCACGACCGGCATCGGGCCGAACGCCTGCCTGCTCAAGTACCACGAGTACGACCCCACGCCCGGCTGCGGCGGCTTCACCCTGGACGTGACCCTCCACAACGTCCGTTCCCAGCCCGGCTATCTCGCCGGCAAGTGGGGCAATGGCAACTGGTTCAAGGCCACCGCCGACACCGCCCGCACCTTCGGCTGCCGCACGGCCGACGGCACGTTCGACTGGTCCACCGCCTTCGTGGTGCGGACGGAGCGGACCCCGCTCCAGTCCTGGTACTACTACGCCGACCCGGGATGGATCACCCATATGTTCCGGGGGAACCCGGGCCAGGACTTCGGGCCGCAGTTCGCCATGAACTTCCCGGCAGTGAAGGTCGACTGCGCCCCGGGCACCACTCCGGTGCAGTACGGACTCAAGGTGACCAATCTCGACATCGCGATCGAGGGCTCCGACGTCTACGGCACCACGACCTGGCACCACGACGGGCCCTTCTACGGCTGATCCCGTACCGGTCCGGTACCGGCGGTGCCGAGGGAATTCATCGGTCATTCGCACTACCGACCTTCCGGAAAGCTGCTCGGTGCGCTGCGATCCCGGTTGTTGCGGTTAGCCTGTCGACAGCCTTCCTGACGTGGTGGGGGTGCCCGTGCGTTTCCTCCGGTGGTCCAGGGTCCCTTGGGTCCGGGCCGTGCTCGCGGGCCTGTACGTCGTGGCGCTCGCGGCCGCCGTGCCCAGGGGCGCCGGCGGGCACGGCCGGGGCGGGAACTGGTCCAGCGAGGAGGCCCGCCGTTTCTGGGGACCCACCCGGACGGCGGACACCGCCGACAACGAGGACGGCGCGGACGGCGCCGCGAGCGGGGCCCGGCGGGTCTCCGGCAGCGCGCGCCACTTCGACGGGGTGCCCTCGGTCGGCGTGCTCTTCTACGCCGGCGAGGACATGAAGGACCACCACTGCACGGCCAGCGTGGTGCACAGCCCCAAGGGCAACCTCATCGTCACCGCCGGGCACTGCGGCTTCGGCGAGGGCGCCTCCTTCGTACCGGACTACCAGCAGGGCGCGGGCTCCCAGCCGTACGGGGTGTGGACCGTGGACCGCGCCTTCGCCGATCCCCGGCGCGACGACTACGGCGACGGCTCGGACCTGGACTTCGCCTTCGCCACGGTCAGACCCGACGGCCGGGGCCGCCAGATCGAGCGGGTCACGGGCGCCAACCGGCTCGTCCGCACGCCCGGCTTCGTCAATCTGGTCAGCGTCATCGGCTATCCGAGCGCCGACAGCGACCCCGCCGACCAGGCCGTCCGGTGCACGGCCCTGACCGCCCGGCTGGAGGGCCACAACCAGCTGAAGATGCGCTGCGACGGCTTCTTCTCGGGCACCTCGGGCAGCCCCTGGCTCGTCCACTTCAGCGAGAAGACCAGAACGGGCGATCTCGTCGGCGTCCTGGGCGGACTCAACGGCGGCGGGCCCGACGGCGAGGACGCCGACCGCGTCTCCTACAGCCCCGTCAACGACGACGAGATCTTCCGGCTCTATCTCGACGCCATCAACGGGCGTGAGCCGCGGCGGTGACACGCCCCCGGCGGTGACGGGAAGCCGCCAGTGACGGCGTTCCGGGGGCGGACCGGGGCTGTGTTCGAGCACGGTGTCCTTCTTCGTACGCGAAGTACGCGAAGCACACGACGCAGTCGAACACCGGGGGGCAACCATGTCGAAGGGCTGGAGCCGGGCCGCCGCTGCCACGGCGGTGCTGCTGGGGCTGCTGGTCCCGGCCGGAACGGCCGCGGCCGAGCCGTCCGCGGCCGTACGCGCCGCGACCGGCGCGGACCGGGCGGGGGACCGCCCGGGCGAGCGCGTCCACGCCCGAGTCGTCGCCGAGCTGGTGGGCGAGCACGTCGCCTCCGCCATGAACAGACACGGCGAGCTCGTGTTCAGGACCAGGCAGGGCGAGCCCACGCTGTGGAACCCGGCGACGGACGAGCGCCGGGCCCTCGAAGGAGCGCCTGGCACGAATCCCACCGGCCTCACCGACGACGGCCGGGTCGTGGGCGCCCACTACAAGGACGGCCTGGTCCTGTGGGACGCCGACGGGAACGTGACCAAGCCCGGCATTCCCACCGGCGAGACGGCGGTCGACGAGAACTCCGCCCGGATCGGCGCGGACGGCACCGTGATCCTCAAGGCCTACCACTGGATCGGACCCGGCCCCGGCCCGCGCCCGCGCCCCGAGCCCGTCCTCACGTACTACCGCTGGAACCCCGGAGCCGGCTTCCGGCCGCTGGGCCCGCTGAAGGGCGGCACGGCCGCCGTGGCCGTCAACGACGAGGGCCTGATCGCCGGGAGCCTCGACAGGTCCGCCGCCGTCTGGCACCCCGACGGCCGGACGGAGACCTACGCGTCCACCGTGGCGGAAACGCCTTCGACCTGGGCCCAGGCGGTCAGCAACCGGAACGTGCTCGTCGGCGGGCAGCTGCGCCCGGGCGGGCTGAGCGCCGTCCCGACCCGCTGGGACGGGCCCTCCGCGCCGCGCGAGCTGCCGGACCTCGGTTTCGGCGGCGAGGCCACCGCCGTCAACAGCCATGGCTGGATCGCCGGCATCGCCCGTACCTCCGCGAACGACTACCGCACCGTGCCGGTGGTGTGGGACCCGCACGGCGGAGCGCACCGCCTCGACGAGCTGCTGGACCTTCCCGGCGGCGACAAGCCGGTGACCATAGAGGCGCTCAACGACCACGACCAGATGCTGGTGAGCACGTACAAGGACGACTGGACGCCGCTGGCGTGGGTGGTCCGGCTCGGCTGACCCGGGCGGCCGTACGGCTACCGCTCCGCCGTCTCCAGCGCCCGCTCCACGCCCGGCTCGTGCGGGCCCAGGAAGGCCGGGCTGGGCCGTACGACCGCGTCCAGCGCGGCCTTGCCCGCGGCGAGGACCTCCCGGGCCCCGCCCGCCAGCCAGGTGATGTCGTGCTTCTCGCCCGCCCCGACGCCGTACGCGTCGATGCCGGCCGCCCCGCACAGCGCCACCGCGCGCCGTATGTGGAAGTCCTGGCTGATCAGGACCGCCCGGTCCACCCCGAAGATCCGCTTGGCGCGGGCGCACGAGTCCCAGGTGTCGAAGCCGGCGAAGTCGCTGACGATCCGGCCGTCGGGCACCCCGCGCTTCGTCAGATACGCGCGCATCGCGTCCGGTTCGTCGTAGTCGTCCCGGCTGTTGTCGCCGGTCACCAGCAGTACCCGGACCTTGCCCGCGCGGTACAGGTCCGCCGCCTTGTCCAGGCGGTGGGCCAGATAGGGGGAGGGTTTGCCGTCCCACAGGCCCGCGCCGAAGACCATGGCGACCGGGGCCGCCGGGACGTCACCGGTGGTCCGCACCCGGGGCGTGCCCGCCGCGTGCACCCAGGTGACGGGCAGGAACGCCAGCACACAGGCCGCCATCACGCCCTGCACCGCCCGCCGCCGCCCGGCGACGGTCGCGGGCAGCCGGGGCCATGCGCGCGCCCGGCGCAGCCGGTACCGCAGCCCGGGCAGCCCTGCACCGCTCGTCACACCCATATGGACCTCCCCCGTATCGCGAAGGACCAACGTCGCGGCGGAGCCGGAGGTTCCCGGAGCGTCCCGGCCCCGGCGGAGGCCCCCGCGAAGCCCTCTGCGAAGCCCTCCGCGAAGCTCGCGCCGAGCCTCCGGGAAGACTCCCGCACGCATCGCTGCTGTCAGACCCTGGGGCTACCGTCGGGGGTATGAACGGCAGCGCAGCAGGGCCCGTGACAGAGCAGAACGGCATCGCCGGATACGACCCGGCCGACCTGGAACGGTGGGCGCCCGAGCCCGACAAACGGCCGGGCCGCACCGCCTTCCAGCGCGACCGTGCGCGGGTGCTGCACTCCGCGGCCCTGCGCCGGCTGGCCGGCAAGACCCAGGTGGTCACCCCCGGCACCAGCGCCCGCGCCTGGGACGCCAGCCCCCGCACCCGGCTGACGCACTCCCTGGAGTGCGCCCAGGTCGGCCGGGAGCTGGGCGCCGCCCTCGGCTGCGACCCCGACCTGGTGGAGGTCGCCTGCCTGGCGCACGACCTCGGCCATCCGCCCTTCGGCCACAACGGCGAGCAGGCGCTCAACGAAGTCGCCGGTCCCTGCGGCGGTTTCGAGGGCAACGCCCAGTCGCTGCGCCTGCTCACGCGCCTGGAGCCCAAGCGCTTCGTCACGATCCCCGCCACCGGGGAGCTCGTCAGCGTCGGCCTCAATCTGACGCGCGCCGCCCTGGACGCCGCCACCAAGTACCCCTGGCCGCAGGGCGACCACCCCACCGACCCGGACTCCCCGAAGTTCGGCGTCTACGCCGACGACACCCCCGTCTTCGCCTGGCTGCGCCAGGGCGCCCCCGGCCACCGCCGCAGCTTCGAGGCCCAGGTCATGGACTGGGCCGACGACGTCGCCTACTCGGTGCACGACGTCGAGGACGGCCTCCACGCCGGCCACCTCGACCCGCACGTCCTGCTCGCCGAGTCCGAGCGCCGGGAGATCTTCGCCGTCGCCGCCGGCCGCTACGCCCCGGGCGCCGCCCCCGACGAGCTCGCCGACGCCCTCGACCGGCTCCTGGAGCAGGAGTGGTGGCCGCACGGCTACGACGGCTCGGCCGTCTCCCAGGCCCGCCTCAAGGACGCCACGAGCCAGCTCATCGGCCGTTTCTGCCTGGCGGCGGAGGAGGCCACCCGGTCCGCCCATGGGGCCGGTCGGCTCACCCGGTACCGGGCCGAGCTGGTCGTTCCCCGGGGCACCCGCCTGGAGTGCGCCGTGCTCAAGGCCGTCGCCGACCGCTATGTGATGCAGCGCGAGGACCAGGAGAAGCTCCGCGCCGAACAGCGCGTCGTCATCGCGGAACTGGCCGAGGCGCTCGTGGCCCGCGCTCCCGACGGCCTCGACCCGCAGTTCCACTCCCTGTGGACCGAGGCGAAGGACGACGCCGGCCGGCTGCGCGCGGTCGTCGACCAGATCGCCGCCCTGACCGACAGCTCCGCCCGCTCCCTCCACGCCCGGCTCGTCGGCGGCGGGGCCGGACGGCCCCGGACGTGACCCGCTCCACCCCTTGCGGGGGCCGCCCCGTCCGGGGTACTCCCTCTACCGGCGGCACGCGGGGTACGGCACGCTCGGCGGTGGCGCCTTCCGCGGTGGCGCGGTCCGCCCGGAGGCGCGGCCCGCGGACGTGAGACCCGATGCCGTACCGCGCGCGCAGCGCGGTGCGGCGGCAGCGAGGAGGCAGCAAGTGGTGGACGCGAACCAGACGTTCGTCATCGTCGGAGGAGGACTGGCCGGAGCCAAGGCCGCCGAGACCCTCCGGGAGGAGGGCTTCACCGGCCGGGTGATTCTCATCTGCGACGAACGCGAGCACCCCTATGAGCGGCCACCGCTCTCCAAGGGGTACCTCACGGGCCGCGACGCCCGGGACAGCGTCTTCGTCCACAAGCCCGACTGGTACGCCAAGGCCGACGTCGAGCTGCACCTCGGCCAGCCCGCC
Source organism: Streptomyces sp. UNOB3_S3 (assembly GCF_020740895.1). Taxonomy (GTDB): domain Bacteria; phylum Actinomycetota; class Actinomycetes; order Streptomycetales; family Streptomycetaceae; genus Streptomyces. The sequence continues at coordinate 27,081 of NZ_JAILXP010000034.1, forward strand.
GTCCACCTCGACCGGGCGGCGAGGACCGTCCGCCTGGGCGACGGCACCCTCGTCCACTACGACAAGCTGCTGCTGGCCACCGGCGCCGAGCCCCGCCGCCTCGACATCCCCGGCACCGGCCTCGCCGGCGTCCACCACCTGCGCCGCCTCGCCCACGCCGAGCGGCTGCGCGGCGTGCTGTCCTCCCTCGGCCGGGACAACGGCCACCTCGTGATCGCCGGAGCCGGCTGGATCGGCCTGGAGGTCGCCGCCGCCGCCCGCGGCTACGGCGCCGAGGTCACCGTCGTCGAGCCCGAGCCCACCCCGCTGCACACCGTCCTCGGCCCCGAGCTCGGCCAGCTCTTCACCGACCTCCACGCCGAGCACGGCGTCCGCTTCCACTTCGGCGCCCGCCTCACCGAGATCGCCGGCCACGACGGCATGGTCCTGGCCGCCCGCACCGACGACGGCGAGGAGCACCCCGCCCACGACGTCCTCGCCGCCATCGGCGCCGCCCCCCGCACCGCCCTCGCCGAGGCCGCCGGCCTCGCCCTCGTCGACCGCGCCGACGGCGGCGGCATCGCCGTCGACGCCTCCCTGCGCACCTCCGACCCCGACATCTACGCGGCGGGCGACGTCGCCGCCGCCGAGCACCCCTGGCTGGGCACCCGGCTGCGCGTCGAGCACTGGGCCAACGCCCTCAACGAGGGGCCCGCCGCCGCCCGCGCCATGCTCGGCCAGGAGGTCTCCTACGACCGGGTGCCGTATTTCTTCTCCGACCAGTACGACGTCGGCATGGAGTACTCCGGCTACGCCCCGCCCGGCGCCTACGACCAGGTGGTCTGCCGGGGCGACGTCGGAAAGCGCGAGTTCATCGCCTTCTGGCTCGCCGAGGGCCGCGTCCTCGCCGGGATGAACGTCAATGTGTGGGACGTCACCGAGGACATCCAGAAACTCATCCGTTCCGGTGCCCGCCCCGACCCCGACGCCCTCGCCGACCCCTCCGTGCCGCTGGGGAGCTTCCTCCGGTAGCCGCACGGAACGGCGCCGCCCCCGCCCGGCCGTAGAATTCACGGCGTGGCAGGCAGGATCAACGATGACGACGTGAAGGCGGTCCGGGACGCGGTCCCGATCGACGCCGTCGTGTCCGAGTACCTCCAGCTGCGCAACGCGGGCGGCGGCAACCTCAAGGGCCTGTGCCCCTTCCACGACGAGAAGTCCCCGTCCTTCCAGGTCAGCCCCGCCAAGGGGCTCTTCTACTGCTTCGGCTGCCAGGAGGGCGGGGACACCGTCGACTTCATCATGAAGATCGACCACCTCTCCTTCGCCGAGACGATCGAGCGCCTGGCCTCCCAGGCCGGCATCACCCTGCGCTACGAGGAGGGCGGCTACACCCCGGGCCGCCAGCAGGGCGAGCGCATCCGCCTGATCGAGGCCCACAAGATCGCCGCCCGGTTCTACGCGGACCAGCTGGCGAGCCCCGAGGCCGAGATCGGCCGGAAGTTCCTGGCGGGCCGGGGCTTCGACCAGGCCGCCGCCGAGCACTTCGGCGTCGGCTACAGCCCGGCCGGCTGGGACCACCTCACCCGCTTCCTGCGCGGCAAGGGCTTCTCCGACAAGGAGCTGCTGCTCTCCGGCCTCGCCCAGGACAGCCGCAGCGGCAAGCCCATCGACCGCTTCCGCGGCCGTCTGATGTGGCCCATCCGCGACATCACCGGCGAGGTCATCGGCTTCGGCGCGCGCAAGCTCCGCGACGACGACAACGGCCCCAAGTACCTCAACACCCCAGAGACGGCGATCTACAAGAAGTCGCACGTCCTCTACGGCATCGACCTCGCCAAGAAGGACATCGCGAAGACCAACCGCGCCGTCGTCGTCGAGGGCTACACCGACGTCATGGCCTGCCACCTGGCCGGCGTCACCACCGCCATCGCCACCTGCGGTACCGCGTTCGCGGGCGACCACATCAAGATCCTGCGGCGGCTGCTGATGGACAACGCCGCCTCCGAGGTCGTCTTCACCTTCGACGGCGACGCCGCCGGCCAGAAGGCCGCCCTGCGCGCCTTCGAGGACGACCAGAAGTTCGCCGCCGAGACCTCCATCGCCATCACCCCCGGCGGCATGGACCCCTGCGAGCTGCGCCTCGCCGAGGGCGACGCGGCCGTGGCGGGACTGGTCGAGTCCCGCACCCCGCTGTTCGCCTTCGCCATCCGCCAGGTCGTCGCCCGGCACAACCTGGACACCGCCGAGGGCCGCGCCGCCGCCCTGGAGGCGGCCGCGCCGATCGTCGCGAACATCAAGAACAGCGCCATCCAGCACGAGTACGCCGTCCAGCTCGCGGGCATGCTCGGCATCCTCGACACCCAGTTCGTGGTGCGGCGAGTGGGCCAGCTCGCCCGCTGGGCCCGCGAGCGGGGCCAGCGGCCCGACGGCCGTACGCCCGCCCGGCAGAGCGCGCCCCCGGCCGCCGCGCCCGCCCCGCAGGGGCAGCGCGGGCCCGCGCTCAACCTGCGCAGCCCCGCCGCGCTCACCGAGCGCGAGCTGCTCAAGCTCGCCCTCCAGCACCCCCACCTGGTGGCCCCGGCCTTCGACGCGTACGGCGAGGACGAGTTCACCGCCGCGCCGTACGTGCTCGTGCGCCGCGCCGTCGAGGCGGCGGGCGGCGTCACCCAGGCCGACGCGGGCTACCTCGCGAAGGTCCGCGACGCCGCGCCCGACGACACCGTCCGGTCCCTGGTCACCGAGCTCGCCGTCGAGGCGGTCCGCGCGAAGACCGTCGACGAGGTGTACGCGGGCGTCCAGCTCGTGCAGGTGCGGCTGAGGGCCGTCGAGCGGCGCATCCAGGACGTCCAGGCCGGCCTGGTCCGCCTCGGCAACAGCCCCGACCCCGGCCACCTGGCCGCCGTCCAGAACGAGCTGTGGGTCCTGGAGCAGTACGGGCGGGCGCTGAAGGACCGCGGCGCGGCGGCGCTGTAGCGGCCCCACCGGCCGAAAACGACCCCTCGGCATAAGCGCCCGGTCACGGTCCGGGCTCAGAAAGTGAGCGCAAGCCCCTCGTGGCGGGCACGCGTCGTGCCCCACACTGGTGGGCGGTGCCTCAAGGGGGCCCGGAGCGCGGCAGGTCCGGTACAGCGGACCGGAGGAATCCCCCCGATGTCCGACGCCGCGCCGGCTCCCCGGCCGCCGTCGCGCCCGACCGCTCCGCCGTATGCTCCGCCGCACGTCCAGCCGCTCGTTCTGCCGCCTCAGCAGCGATCACCTGGAGGTCGCCCCCGTGCAGACCCGGACCCCGACCCTGAAGGCCCCGGCCCACCCGCTACCGGCGGTGCCCCAACAGGC
>NZ_JAILXP010000340.1 GCF_020740895.1 Streptomyces sp. UNOB3_S3
GCCCTGGCCCCGCCCTCGGGCACGGCGAAGGCCGCGAACCAGTACATCCGCCCCTCCGGCAGCGGGAACAGCCCGAACTGCCGCCCCGCGCCCATCGCCAGCAGCGCCGGATGCCCCGGGCAGGCGTACGCGGCGACGCCCCGGGCCACCGCGTAGCCGAGGTAGCGCAGATCGCCGCCGCCCGTGTCCCCGGGCGCGCCGAAGAGGGCCGCGCGCACCCGGGAGCGGATGCCGTCGGCGCCGATCAGCAGATCGCCCTCCACCGCGGTGCCGTCCGCGAGCCGGGCGGCCACCACCGCGCCGTCCTGCCGTACGCCGGCGCAGCGCGCCCCGAAGCGGATCGCGTCCGGGGGCTGGAGGCCGTGGAGGGCCCGGAGCAGGGCGGCGCGCGGCAGGGCCCGTCCGTTGCCCCCGCACCGGGCCTCCAGTACCCCGGCCGGCAGGGACAGCAGCGTGGCGCCGTGCGCCGTGCGCATCGCCAGGCCCGCCGCGGGGGCGCTGCGGGCCCGTACGGGCGCGTCGGCGCCGAGCTCGGCCAGGGCGGAGAAGGCGTTGGGCCACAGGGTGAGAGCCGTACCGGCGTCGCCGTCGTCCGGGGCGCGCTCCAGCAGGACGACCTCCAGCCCGGCGCGGCGCAGCAGGGCGGCGGTGGCCAGGCCGGCGGGCCCGGCCCCGACCACCAGGGCCCGCCGTGCTCTCACGCGGGCGCGCCCGGCCACATCGACGACCAGCCGCCCGCGCCGCCGGGGGCCGCACCGCCGGGGGCCGGGCCGCCCAGCAGGTCCGGGATCTTCGCGACGTCGAACACGCCCCAGTGCTCGGCGATCCGGCCGTCCCGGAAGCGGAAGGTGTTGGAGCCGCCGATGGCGAAGGCCCGGCCCGTGGGCGGCAGCCCCATGAACGCGCCCGTGTGCTCGAAGTGCAGCAGGATCGCCTGGGCGAGGACGTCGCCCTCGCACACCGACGTGAGCACCTCCACCCGGCGCGTCGTCAGGGCCTCCGCCGCCTGCCCGAAACGGTGGGCCACGCCCTCGCGGCCCGGGGGATCCCACGGCGGGGCGAAATGGTCGACGAAATCGGGGGTGAGGACCTCCGAAATAGCCGAGAAATCGTGTGTGAACAGAACAGCGCCCCGGAATTTCCGGACCGTTTCCTCGTAGGCGGATTTCCTGTCGGCGGCCGCCGTGTGCCGCTCCGTTTCCCTCACGCCGTGGCCCGCAGCAATTCGGGGGGCAGCAGTCCGAGCTGCTCCAGTAGATACAGCCCGTCGGCGACGCCCCAGTGCTCGACGACGGCGCCGTCGGCCACGCGCAGCTGGCCCAGCAGGGGGACGCGCACGGCGCGCCCGGTGGCCGGTACGCCCAGGTACTCGCCCTTGTGCGTGGCCTCGACCGTCAGCCGGGTGGCCACGAGGTCCCCTTCGGCGACCATGGCGTGCACGGTGAGCCGCAGGTCGGGGAAGGCGCTCATGAAGCGGGCCATCTCGGCGGCGACACCGGCGCCGGGCAGCGGCTCGCCGTCGCGGCCGTGGTGCACCATGTCCGGCGACCAGAACCGCGTCATCCCCGCGAGGTCGCCCCGGTTCCAGGTGTCGATCAACTCCCGTACCAGCGCCTTGTTCGCCTGCTCGGTGGACCCCATGCCGGCTCCTTCCGGGTTTCGGGGAAAGGCTAGTGGGATTCCCGTGGGCCCACTTCTCCCAGATTGCGGTACGGATCGCACGGGCGGGCGGGGTTGACGCCCCGGAGGGCCGTGGAAACAATTCCGCAGGGACAACGGAGGGTTGTCGTCATGACCGTTCTCAACGGCTCCCCGAGCCTTCCCGCCGAGAGCCTTCCCGCCGAAGGCGCGGACGGCCTGTACAGCCAGAGCTGGTTCCCCCTGTGCCTGTCCGGGGACGTGCCCGCCGGCGCGGTCCTCGGCGTCGAGTTCCTCGGCGGCAAGGCCGTGGTCTTCCGGGGCCGCGAGGGCGGCCCCGCCCGGGTGCTGAGCGGCTACTGCGTCCACGTCGGCGCGGACCTGTCGGTGGGCGGGGTGGTGGGGGAACGGCTGCGGTGCCGCTTCCACGGCTGGCAGTACGACGGCGGCGGGGTGTGCGCCGCCACCGGCATCGGCGACCCGGTGCCACCCCGGGCCCGGCTGTTCCGCTTCCCCGTGGTCGAACGGCACGGCGTCGTCTGGGCGTTCAACGGCGAGGAGCCGCTCTTCGGCGTGCCCGGCCTGCCGTTCCGGGAGGACGAGCTGACCGTCCGCCGCGCCGTGCTGCCGGAGATGCCCGTCGAGCCCTGGCTGGTCCAGGCCCACACCATGGACCTCCAGCACCTGTGCCTGCCCCATGAGTTCGTCCTCGACGAGGACCCCAACGACTCGGTGCGCATCGACGCCCACTCCGTCGGCTTCGACCTGCGCGCCCGGATGCGCGACGGGGAGCGCTTCGACGTCCGCGTCGACATCCACGGCACCAACATCTTCTGGCAGACCGGAACCCTCGACGGCCGCTGGTTCTTCTGGATCGCCCCGCTGAACATCCCCGGCCCCGGCCGCTCCCGGGCCGTCTTCGTCTACGGCGCCCGCCGGGAGGACGGCGAGGACCCGAAGGCCACCGAGGCGTTCCTCGACCGGGCCCGCACGGCCATGATGAACCTCTTCGACGACGACACGCCCGTCCTCGGCACCATCCGCTTCCGCCCCGGCCACCTCACCCACGGCGACCGCACCCTCGCCCGCTACCTCGACTACGTCCGCGCCTACCCACGGGCCAACCCCGCCCGGGACCACCTCACATGAGCGCGAAGGGGGCCGCCGTGACCACGCGCCCGCTCGGCCGTCCCGTCCCCGGCGAGGGCCAGGACGGGCTGTACAGCCAGAGCTGGTTCCCGCTGTGCCTGTCCACCGAACCGGGCCCCGGGCGGGTGCTGGGCGTGGACTTCCTCGGCGGCCGGGTGGCCGTCTTCCGGGGCGCGGCCGGCGGGCCCGCCCGGGTCGTCAGCGGCTACTGCGCCCACCTCGGCGCGGACCTGTCCGTCGGACACGTGGAAGGGGAACGACTGCGATGCCGGTACCACGGCTGGCGGTACGACGGTGGTGGCGTCTGCACGGCGACCGGTACGGGCGAGCCGGTGCCGCCGCGTGCGCGGCTCTTCTCTTTTCCCTCGCGGGAATCGCACGGCATCGTCTGGGCCTTCAACGGGCGGCGGCCCTTGTTCGACGTGCCCGGCCTGCCCGTCCCCCCGGATGAGCTGCTCCTGCGGCACACCGTCCTCGACGAGGCCCCCGTCGACCCCTGGCTGGTGGCGGCCCAGACCATGGACGTCCAGCACTTCCTCCTCCAGCACGGGTTCGCCCTGGACGACGGCGACGACCCCAACGACACCGTCACCGCCACCGCCCACTCCATGGGCTATCCGCTGCGCCTGACCACCCCGGAGAAGCACCGGCTCGACCTGCGCGTCGAGATCCACGGCACCAATGTCTTCCGGCAGACCGGCACCCTCGACGGCCGCTGGTTCTGCTGGCTCACCGCGCTGCGCTCCGTACGCCCCGGGGTGTCCCGCCCGTACTTCGTCCTCGGCGCGCGGCGGGCGGAGGGCGGCGCGGACCCGGCGGAGGACGAGGCGTTCCTCGACCGGGCCATCGGCGTGATGATGGGCATGCTCGCCGACGACGCCCCCGTGCTCCTCACCCTCCACTTCCGCCCCGGACTCCTCACCCGCAGCGATCGCGCCCTCGCCCGCTATCTGGAGTACGTGCGCCGCCACCCCCGCGCCCATCCCGCCCGCGAGGACATCAGCTGAGACGCTCCGGCGTGAAGCGCACCGGCAGCGACTCCAGGCCGCGCAGCACGCCCGTCGGTCGCCAGCGCAGCGGGCCCGCCGACTCGTCCAGCGCGATGTCGGGCAGCCGCCGCAGCAGCGTCCCCACCGCGATCCGTCCCTCCATCCGGGACACGGGGGCGCCCACACAGAAGTGGATGCCGTGCCCGAAGCCCAGGTGGGAGCGGTCGCCCCGGGTGATGTCCAGCCGGTCGGGGTCCGGGTACCGGTCCGGGTCGCGGTGGGCGGAGGCCATGCCCACGGTGACGATCGTGCCCTTGGGCACGGGCGTCCCGCCGATCTCCAGGTCCTCCGTGGCCACCCGCAGCATGGCCCGCTCCACCGGCCCGTCGTAGCGCAGGAACTCCTCGACGGCCGCCGGCAGCAGCTCCGGCCGGGAGCGCAGCAGCTCCAGCTGGTCCCGGTGGCGCAGCAGCGCCAGCATGCCGTTGCCGATGAGGTTCACCGTGGTCTCGTGCCCGGCCACCAGCAGCAGCCCCGCCGTGGAGACCAGCTCCTGCTCGGTCAGCCGGCCCTCCTCCGTGGAGGCCACGACGAGCGCGCTCAGCAGGTCCGGCTGGGCCTCGGTGTCGTCCCCGGCCGAGCGCAGCGCCCGGCGGCGCCCGGCGACCAGCGCGGTGAAGTACTCGCGCAGCAGCCGGTTCGCCTCGTGCGGCGGCATCGTCGCCCCCTCGGTGTACGTGGGGGTCAGCGCGGCCGTGCTCCACCGGCGGAACGGCGCCCGGTCGGCCTCCGGCACGCCGAGGAGTTCGCAGATCACGGTGATGGGCAGCGGGAACGCCAGCGCCGTGATCAGGTCGGCGGTACCGTGCGGGGCGAAGGCGTCGATCAGCCGGTCGGTGATCTCCTGGACGCGCGGCAGCATGGCGTCCACCCGGCGCGGGGTGAACGCCTTGGCGACCAGCCTGCGCATCCGTGTGTGGTCGGGCGGGTCGCTGTTGAGCATGTGCGGCTCCGAGCCCTCCCCGCCCTCGGGGTAGAGGCCGGAGCGGCGCAGCGCCTCCCACGCGTGCCTCGGGTCGCGGGAGAGCCGGGGGTCGGCGAGGGCGGCGCGCGCGTCCTCGTAGCGGGTGACGAGGTAGTGCTCGATGCCGTTGGGGTCGCGGACCGGGTGGACGGGGGCCTCGGCGCGCAGCCGCGCGTAGACGGGGTAGGGGTCGACGCGGGACTCCGGCGCGTACACCTCATGGGGTTCGGGCATCTTCGTGGTCCCCCTCTCTCACACCCGGGGCCGGGGATCGGTGCAGACGACGTCGGCCTCCGGCAGGGTCCCGTCGATCAGGTAGGCGGTGGCCGTCTCGTCGGCGCCGGGGTTGCCGTAGAAGGGGAAGACCCGGTGGTGGGCGGTGCCGGCGACGGTGACCAGCCGGGAGTTGTGCCGCAGCACCTCGCGCATCCGCACGGCGGCCGCGTGCGGCGTGGACATGTCCTCGGCGGACTGGACGAGCAGGACGCTCCGGGCCCGGTTGCCCGCCCCCAGCCGGGTCACCGGCTCGCTCGGCGGCACCGGCCAGAACGCCGTCGCCTTGATCCCCGACAGGGCCGCCCCCGTGAACGGGAACTCCCGCGCCGCGCGGGCCATGTCCCGCTCGTACGGGCCCAGCCGGCGCGGCCAGGACCAGTCGCCCGCGAGGATGGCCAGCTGGGCGACCGTGCCGCTCTCCTCCTTCGGCTGCCCGAACATCGTCGCGAGGAGGGAGAGGGTCGCGGGGGTGAGCGGGGCGCCGTGCACGGCGGAGCGCAGGATGTCGCCCAGGTGCTCGTAGTTGAGGTCGCTGTTGAGCATCCCCACGACGATCAGCCGGGCGAGGGTGCGGTCCAGCGGGAAGCCGTTCACCGTCACCGTCCCGTCCGCGTCGACCCGGGCCAGCAGCCGGTCGTAGGAGGCCCGGACCTCCGGGGGCGTGGCGCCGAGCGACAGCTCGTCGTGGTGCCGGGCGGCCCAGCGGGTCCAGCGGCCCAGGGCGCGCTCGCCGTTGGGCGGGAAGTCGGTGAACAGCCCGCGCCACACCCAGTCCGGGCTGCACAGGCTGTCCAGGACGACCCGGTCGGCGTGCTCGCCGAACATCTGCGTCCACACCGCGCCCAGGTACGTGCCGTAGGAGTAGCCCAGGTAGGACAGCCGCTCCTCGCCCAGCGCGCCCCGGATCACCTCCATGTCACGGGCGATGTTCCGCGAGTTCGCGAACGGCAGCAGGTCCAGGGCGTGTTCGGCGACCTTCGCCGCGACCTCCGCCTGGAAGCGGACCTCGTGGGCGAAGTCGCGGGGCTGGTGGAAGACCCAGAAGCGCTCCTCCGGCTCCAGCCCGGCGACGACCGGGCTGCTGCGGCCCATGAACCGGTGGTCGAACGCCACCACGTCGTAGTACGCCAGCACCTCCTTGGGCAGCGTCCGCGCGAGCTGCGCGCCGAGCAGCGTGCCCCGGTTGCCCAGGTCGTCGCCGGGCCCGATCAGCAGCACGCCGCGCCGCCGCTCGGGCGCCGCCGCCGGGACCCGCACCAGGCCCAGGGTCAGGGTGCGGCCGGTGGGGTCGGCGTAGTCCAGCGGAACGGTCAGCTCGGCGCACTCCAGGCCGGCGAGCGCCTCCTCGTCGGCCGGGTACCAGGACGGGGACTGCTTCTGGAAGTCCCGGATCGCGTCGGTGCGCAGGTCGGGGTCGTTCATGGGATGTCCCCTCCGTGGCCGGCGGTGAACGTCAGGTCCGTGTCGGGCAGCTTGCCGGTGAGCAGATACTCGGCGACCGTCCCGTCGACGCCGGGGTGGCCGTGGAAGGGGAACACCCGGTGGGCGCCGGTGCCGGCCGCGGTGATCAGCCGGGAGTTGTGCGCCAGCAGCTCCCGCAGCCGCGCGGCCCCGCGCGCGGGGGTGAACATGGCGTGCTCGGAACGTACGAGCAGCAGGCTCTCGGCACGGTTGTCCCGCCCGAAGGCGGTCAGGGGCGGGCGGCGTTCGTCGAACTCCCGGGGCCAGAAGGCGCCGGCCTTGGGCGCGGCCATCGCGGGCCCGATGAAGGGGTGCCGTACGGCGGCCGTCACCATGTCCCGGCGGTAGCCGACGGGGTCGCGCGGCCATGCCGCGTCGCCGCCGAGCACCGCGAGCTGGGCCACGGCCCCGCTCTCCTCCTTGCCGCGCCCGAACATCGCGCCCAGCGTCTGCCGCGACCGCTCCGAGGCCTGCCCGCCGTGGACGGCGGCGCGCAGCACATCGCCGAGGAAGCCCCAGGCCAGGTCGTCACTGAGCAACACCATCGTGAGCAGGCGCAGCATCGTGCCGTCGGCGGGCAGGCCGGCCACCTCGACGTGGCCTTCCCGGTCCGCGCGCGCGGTGAGCCGCGCGACCGCCTCGCGCACGGCCGCCGCGGTCGTGCCCAGCCCCAGCTCCGCGTGGCGCCGCGCGGCCCACGCCGCCCACCGGCCGAGCGCGGCCTCGCAAGCAGCGGCGTAGTCCAGGAACATCCGCCGCCAGACGGAGTCCGGGTCGATCACGCTGTCGAGGACGACCCGGTCGGCGTGCTCGCCGTAGAGCTGGGTCCACACCGCGCCGAGGTAACTCCCGTAGGAGTGGCCGAGGAAGGAGATCCGCTCCTCGCCCAGGGCGCGGCGGATCGCGTCGATGTCATGGGCGATCGCGCGCGAGGTGAGGTGGGGGAGGAGATCGCCGGCCTCGTGGAAGCAGCGGTCGACGATTTCTTGTTGGTAGCGGGCCTCGGTGTCGGCGTCCTCGGGGGTGTGGAAGATCCACAGCCACTGGTCGGGGGCGAGCCCGCAGGAGAGGGGGTGGCTGCGGCCGCTGAAGCGGTGGTCGAAGCCGATGACGTCGTACTGGTCGAGCACGGCGGGCGGCAGCTCGGCGACGAGCTGGGGGACGAGCAGGGTGCCCCGGTTGCCGGGGTCGTCGGGGGCGACGAGGAGGGTGCCGGTTTTGGTGGCGACGTTGGCGGGG
>NZ_JAILXP010000341.1 GCF_020740895.1 Streptomyces sp. UNOB3_S3
AGGACAGGGTCAGGGCGGCGGCGCAGAGGGTGGCGGCCGGGGGGACGAGATTTCCACGCATGCCTGAAATCCTGGACATATACGTACTAATCTGTCCATTGATCCGCTGACGGCGAGTCGGCTCCACGGCCGTCCCACCGGCCCGGGGGACACCTCCGTCCGACTGACCGTCACCCGGTGCGCCGCGTACCCTGGCGCCGATGAACGCCACCGATCGCACCCCCGCCGACCTGCTGCGTTCCGCGCTCGCCGCGGACCCGGCCCGCCCGCTCGTGACCTTCTACGACGACGCCACCGGCGAGCGCGTGGAACTGTCCGTGGCCACCTTCGCCAATTGGGTGGCGAAGACCGCCAATCTGCTCCAGGGCGAGCTCGCCGCCGAGCCCGGCGACCGCCTCGCGCTCCTGCTGCCCACCCACTGGCAGACGGCCGTCTGGCTGCTCGCCTGCTCCTCGGCCGGCGTGGTCGCCGAGGTGGGCGGCGACCCGGCCGCGGCGGACCTGGTCGTCAGCGGCCCGGACACGCTGGAGGCGGCGCGCGCCTGCTCCGGAGAGCGCGTCGCGCTCGCCCTGCGCCCCCTGGGCGGCCGTTTCCCCCAGGCCCCGGCGGGCTTCGCCGACTACGCCGTCGAGGTGCCGAGCCAGGGCGACCGCTTCGCCCCGTACGCCCCCGTGGACCCCACCGCCCCGGCGCTCACCGTGGCGGGGCTGGAGCTGACGGGCGCGGAGCTCGTCGAGCGGGCGGCCGCCGACGCCGCCCGGCTCGGCCTCGGCGCCGGCTCGCGCCTGCTGTCCGGGCTGGCCTACGACACCTGGGAGGGCCTCTCGACGGGCCTGTTCGCGCCGCTCGCGGCGGGCGGCTCGGTCGTGCTGTGCCGCAACGCCGACCGGCTGTCCGCCGACGCGCTGGACCAGCGGCGCACGAGCGAGCGCGTCACCGTGACGGCCCTGTAGACGCTGCCGGAGCGCCGCGTCCGGGCGATGATCGGGGTACGTGCCCCTCGGGCACCGGCACCCGGCCCCCGTCCGGACGCCGGGCCCCGCCGGGCGCGTACGCCACCGACTCCACGGAGGAGGGCGCAGCGCAGCCGTGAACCGTCCAGGCATGTCCGGCCCGCCGGACGGCCCCTTCACCGGGGAGCCGTACGGCCGGCCGGCGACGCCCCGCCGGCCGGGCCGCCGGCGGCGCTGGCTGCGCCGGCTGGCGGCGGTGGCGGCGGTGCTGGTGCTCGTCGTCGCGGGGCTGGGCTGGGTGCTCTACGAGCAGCTCAACAGCAACATCACCACCGACGACGAGACCGCCGAGGAACTGCGCCGCTGGGAGAAGCAGCGCCCCAGCGCGCTGGTGCGGGGCGCCCAGAACATCCTCGTCATCGGGTCCGACACCCGTAGCGGCTCCGGCAACGGCAAGTACGGCGAGGACAGCGGCAGCCAGCGCTCGGACACCACGATCCTGCTGCACCTGGCCGCCGACCGGAAGAGCGCGACCGCCGTCAGCCTCCCCCGCGACCTGATGGCGACGATCCCCAGCTGCCGCAAGCGCGACGGCTCGTACACCAACGAGCGCTTCGCGCAGTTCAACTGGGCGTACGAGCTCGCGGGCACCGCCTGCACCATCCGGACCGTCGAGAACATCACCCGGATCCGGATCGACCATCACATCGTCCTGGACTTCAACGGTTTCAAGAACCTCGTGGACGCCATGGACGGCGTGGAGCTCTGCCTGGACAAGCCCATGGACGACCGCGAGGCCAAGCTCCACCTGCCCGCCGGGCGCCAGACGCTCGACGGGGAGCAGGCCCTCGGCTACGTACGGGCCCGCTACAGCCTGGGCGACGGCAGCGACACCGAACGGATGGGGCGGCAGCAGAAGTTCCTCGGCGCCCTGGTGCGGGACATGCGGAGCGAGGGCCTGCTGCTCAATCCCGCCCGGCTCTACCCGGTGCTCGACGCGGCCACCAAGTCGGTGACCACGGACGCCGGGCTGGACTCGCTCAGGAAGCTCTACGACCTGGTGCGCACCGTGCGGGACATCCCCACCGAGCGGGTGCAGTTCCTGACGGTCCCTCGGCGGCCGTACGCATTCAACAGCGCGCGCGACGAGCTCGTCCAGCCCGACGCGGACCAGTTGTTCCGTCAGTTGCGGCTGGACCAGCCGGTGTCGGTGAGTGCGCGGGTGCGTCCGGCCGACGACAAACCGGGGGACGACCGTCACGACCGGCACGGCCGGGGCAGGAGCGGGCGGGATCCGGGCCCGGAGGGGACCGACGGCACGGGGACCGAGGGCGGCGAGGCGCCGCCGGCTCCCCCCGCGTCGGCCGCGCCGCCCGCCGGGCCCGTGGCGCCGCCCCCGCAGGCGCCGGTCGCGCCCGCGCCGCGGACCGTGCCCGTTCCGTCCTCGGCGGTCCCCATGGCCTCCCAGGCGCCTCAGGCGCCCCCCTCGGCCACGGCATCCTCACCGCTTTCCACCGCCCCGCCGACCTATCAGGGCACCACGGCGGCGCGCGGGATGTGCGGCTGACCGCCACTCAACGCCGCAAACGCGATAAAACCGTCAAACGACCCGACCGGTTTTTCGTCTCCGTGTTCGTCTCGACATCCCTCTCCGCGAAGGGATTGGGCAGATTGCCCAGTTGTAGGGGAGTGCAATTTGTCACGGGCGTCGCTTGACGCTGAACTGGGCGGATAGTGTGAGCGACCCGGTGCGCACCGCCGGGTTGACCGCGCACTGCACAGACGACGCTCCGAGCGCCTCGAGGGGGGTAGGCGCCGCGTGGCACCGACGGAGGATTCAAGCGACCGTGGACGCGCAAGGCCGTGGGCGGGCGGGCGGTATCGACCCCGCCGACCAGTGGGTGTTCGACCCCGAGACGGGCAGCTACGAGCTACGTCTCGATCAAGCCGGGGAGCCCGCGCCGGCTCCTCGTGAGACGTCCGCCGCGACGTCCGGCCAGGCACCCCGCACCTCGCCCAGACCGCCCACCTCCTCCCGGCCCAAGCCCGGGGGCGGCCGCACCGTGCCGGGCCAGCGCGGCACGGGAGCCGGTGGCCGCCGGGCGGCCGGGGCCAAGGCGACGGCCACCGGGCGCCGCCGGCCCAAGCCGAAGAAGAAGGCCGCCGCGAAGAAGAAGGTCCTGATGTGGACCGGCGGCACGATCGGCCTGGTGCTGGTGGTCTGCTCGGTCGGCGGCTATCTGCTCTACCAGCACCTCAACGACAACATCGACAAGATCGACGTCGGCATCAACAACGGGGTGTTCACCAAGGGCCCGATCAACATCCTGGTCATCGGCACGGACAAACGCTCCGGCAAGGGCAACACCGGCTACGGCGACGACGGCAGCGTCGGCCACGCCGACACCACCGTGCTCTTCCACGTCTCCGAGGACCGGACGAACGCCACCGCGCTGTCCATCCCGCGCGACATGATCACGGACATCCCTGACTGCCCCACCAAGCAGAAGAACGGCTCCACGAAGACCATTCCCGGCTCCAAGGGCGTGCGCTTCAACGAGAGCCTGGGCCAGGAGGACCGTGACCCGGGCTGCACCTGGCGGACCGTCGAGCAGCTGACGGGCCTGAAGGTCACCCACTTCATGATGGCCGACTTCAACGCCGTCAAGGAGCTCTCCTCGGCGGTCGGCGGCGTCGAGGTGTGCGTGGCCAAGGACATCAACGACCACGACTCCCACCTGAAGATGGCCAAGGGGCGGCACACCGTCGAGGGCGAGCAGGCCCTGGCGTTCGTCCGGACCCGGCACTCCGTGGGCTTCGGCGGCGACCTCAGCCGGATCGAGCTCCAGCAGCAGTTCCTGAGCTCGATGCTCCGGAAGATGAAGTCCGGCGACACCCTGACCAACCCCAAGAAGCTCTACGACCTCAGCGACGCCGCGACCAACTCGCTCACCGTCGACACGGGCATAGGCTCCATCAGCAAGCTGACGAGCCTGGCCAAGGAGCTCAGGAAGGTCAATCTGAAGAACGTGACCTTCGCGACCGTCCCCGTCGTCGACAACCCCGCGGACGGCAAGACCCGCAAGACGGTCATCCTGGACAAGCCCAAGGCCGAGCCGCTGTTCGCCATGGTCCGCCAGGACGTCTCCCTCACCGAGGCGAAGGAGAAGGAGAAGAAGGAGCAGGAGCAGGCCGACGCCAAGCAGGCGGCGCTGCTCCAGGGCCCGAAGGCCGAGCCCGCGAAGGTCCGGGTCAAGGTGTTCAACGGCAGTGGGCGGGTGGGCGCCGCCCAGGAGACCGTCGCCTGGATGCAGAACGGCAAGGGCATGGCGCACACCGCCAACGGCGGCAACGCCCCAGGGGGCAAGAAGGACAAGACCCTGCTGGAGTTCGCCCCCAACCAGGCCGACCAGGCGCGCCGCATCGCGGAGGACATGGGCCTCCCCGTCGACGCCCTGAAGCAGTCGACGGCCGACGCGTCCCCCACCGCCGAGATGACCCTCACCCTCGGCGCGGACTTCAAGGGCGCGGGCGTCCCGGTGTCCGCCCCGAAGAAGGCGCCGGAGGGGATTCAGAAAGTCGAAGCCGACGATGAGAACATCTGCGCCAAGTGAACCCTGACAATGGGCTTTCGCATCTCATAACGCAGTAATACTCATTAGGTACGACACGCCTGCCCCCATCGGGCCGGACACCAGCCAGGGGAGGCCCGATGCGGCAGAGCAGCGGCGTGCGGGGAGAGCAGCCCCGTGACGCCCGGGAGACCACGCCGGAGCAGGACTCCGAGCGGGGGTCCGCCAAGGAGAAGAGCTCTCCGAAGAAGAAGGGCGTCCCGGAGCAGAGCACGCCGAAGACCGCCGGCGCCAAGGGCTCCGGCGGCGCCGCGAAGGACACCGGCGCGGGGGCGGCCGCGGAGGCGGGCGACGCGGCCGGCGGCGCCCCCCGGCGCCGGATAGGCCGAATAGCCCGCTGGACCGCGCTCGGCGTCGCGGTCACCGTCCTCGGGGTCTCGGGGGTCGGGTACTTCTACTACCAGCACCTCAACGACAACATCCGCAAGAACAAGCTCAACCTCGGCGACAAGCAGCTCGACCGCAGCGCCGCCAACGCGGACGGACAGCGCCCGCTGAACATCCTCCTGCTGGGCTCCGACAGCCGGGGCAGCAAGGAGAACCAGGAGCTCGGCGGCGCCCGCGACGACGCCGACCGCCCGCCGCTCGCCGACGTCCAGATGCTCGTCCACGTCTCGGCGGACCGCAGCAACATGTCGGTGATCAGCGTCCCCCGCGACACCCGGGTGACGATCCCCAAGTGCACCGACCCCGACAGCGGCAAGGTCTACAGGTCGACCGACCGTCAGATCATCAACACCAGCCTGGGCAACGGCGGCCCGGGCTGCACGGTCGCCACCTGGGAGGAGCTCACGGGCATCCCCATCGACCACTTCATGATGATCGACTTCTCCGGTGTGGTGAACATGGCCGACGCGGTCGGCGGTGTCCCGGTGTGCGTGGACGCCAATGTGCGCGACGACAAGTCCGGCCTCCAGCTGACCAAGGGCACCCACACCATCAAGGGCAAGCAGGCCCTCCAGTGGCTGCGCACCCGGCACGGTTTCGAGGACGGCAGCGACATCGGCCGCACCCACGCGCAGCACATGTACATGAACGCGATGGTCCGCCAGCTGAAGGGCGGCACCAAGCTCAGCGACCCGGGCCAGCTCACGGATCTGGCCGAGGCCGCCACCAAGGCCCTCACCGTCGACAAGGACCTCGGCTCGGTGAAGGAGCTCTACGACCTCGCCGACGACATCAAGCGGGTGCCGTCCGGCCGGATCACCATGACCACGATGCCGTGGGCGACCGACCCGCAGAACCCGGACGCCCACGTGATACCCAAGCCGGGCGACGCGGACAAGCTCTTCTCGCTCGTGCGCAACGACATCGCCCTGGACGGCAAGGACAAGAAGAAGGACGACAAGGGCCCGGCGCCCACCGCCCCGCCCGCCCGCAAGAACGACATCGCGGTCACCGTCTTCAACGGCACCGGCACCGCGGTGGAGCCGCCGGCCACCGGGCGGGGCTCGGACATCGCCGCGTTCCTGGTCAAGCAGGGCTTCGCCAAGGCGAGCTCCGACTCCACGCCCCGGGCACAGGCGGACACCACGATCACCTATCCGAGGGCCGGGCAGCGTGCCGACGCCCTCACCGTGGCCAAGGCCCTCGGGCTGCCGGACTCGGCGGTGCGGCACTCCCCCGAGGTCCGGCAGATCACGCTGGTCGTGGGCGGGGACTGGCGTACGGGGACGGCGTACCCGGCGGAGGCGGCTGCGGGGGCGGCCGATCCGACCGCGACGCCGGGGACGCCGGACGCGTCCGGGACGCCGTCGCCCGGCCCCTCCGGGAAGCCGACGGGCGAGAACAAGGCACCCGAGAGCTCGGACCCGCTCAACGGCGCCGACGCCTCGGCGTGCATGAAGGTGAACACGGCGAATCGCTTCTGAGCGCTACCCGCGCCCCATCAGGGGCGCGGGACAGTGTCGATATGCGGCTACGCCGCGTGGGCGCGACCGGCCACGGACGGCCCGCGGTCGGGATCCGGAGGGGCTGGAAGGTCACCGCCGGCTGGCGATGACCTTCTTCGCCAGCGAGCGCGGGCTCGTCAGAAAGCCGTACCCCCACGACATGTGCATCGTCGCCAGCGCCACCGGGATCCTCAGCCGCGCGCCGGCCGGGAGGCCCTTGCCCGCCGGGACGGAACCGGCCGTGATCGCCGCGAGGTAGCCGGCCGGGACGACCAGGCCCCAGGGGCTGACGGTCGCGCCCACGACGACGCCCGCCGCGATGGCGCACACGGCGGCCGGGGCGGCGAGGTAGCGCAGGTTGATCGAGCCCTGGTGGTAGCGGGCCACGACATGGCGCCAGCGGCCGTAGTTCTTGTACTGCTTGGCCAGGGCCCGCACATCGGGGCGGGGGCGGTAGGAGACCTTGAGCTCCGGGGAGAACCAGATCAGCCCGCCCGCCTCACGGATCCGGAAGTTCAGCTCCCAGTCCTGGGCACGGATGAACTCCTCGTTGTAGCCGCCCTGCCGCTCCAGCTCCTCGCGGCGGAAGACGCCCAGGTAGACGGTCTCGGCGGGCCCGGCCTGGCCACCGGTGTGGAAGGCCGCGTTGCCCACGCCGATCCGGGAGGTCATGGCGGCGGCGACGGCCCGCTCCCAGTCGTTCTCGCCCTCGGCGTGCATGATGCCGCCGACGTTCTGGGCGCCGGTCTCATCCAGGAGCCGCACGGCGGTGGCGATGTAGTCCGGCGAGAGCATGCCGTGCCCGTCGACGCGTACCACGATCGGGTGACGTGATGCCTTGATCGCGGCGTTGAGCGCGGCGGGGGTGCGTCCCGTGGGATTCGGCACCGTGTGGACCCGGGAGTCCTCCGCGACGAGCTCCGCGGCGATCTCGTCCGTGCGGTCCGTGGACGGGCCGAGGGCGATGACCACCTCCAGCTCACCGGCATACTCCTGCTCCAGGATGTGCCGCACGGAGGTGCGCAGATGCCGCTCTTCATTGAGTACCGGCATGATCACGGAAACGGCTGGCAGCTGCTGATCGGGCATGGTTCCTCGGGGGTACGGGGGTCGGGATCACCACCCGGCGGACGACGGAAACGTCGGCCACGTTACCGCCAATGGGGGACGTGGTTCCGCCCCGCCCGGGTGGCGGAGCGGGCGCGGACGGCGTGGGGCCGCAGACAGATCATCGTATGGGCCTACGTTGTGTCCGCATGGCGAGGGAAGCGT
>NZ_JAILXP010000342.1 GCF_020740895.1 Streptomyces sp. UNOB3_S3
GACCCGGGGCCGGGCGGGGCGGAAGGCTGAATTCCGGGGCTGTCCGGCACACGGAGCGGCGCGCTTGACACCAAAATCGAACATCCATTCTTATGGGTGTCCCGGGCCGCGGGAGCCGAGTTATCCACAGGCCCGGAGCGACGCCCGGGCGCATTGTCAGTGGCAGGCGTTAGCGTCGTGGACGTGAAGCGATCGACTCAAGCGAACCGGGTGGAACCCATGGCAGGAACCGACCGCGAGAAGGCGCTCGACGCCGCGCTCGCGCAGATTGAACGGCAATTCGGCAAGGGCGCGGTCATGCGTCTGGGCGAGCGGCCGAATGAGCCCATCGAGGTCATCTCCACCGGGTCGACCGCTCTCGACGTCGCCCTCGGCGTCGGCGGCCTGCCGCGCGGCCGTGTGGTGGAGATCTACGGACCGGAGTCCTCCGGTAAGACGACCCTGACGCTGCACGCCGTGGCCAACGCCCAGCGGGCCGGCGGCACCGTCGCGTTCGTCGACGCCGAGCACGCCCTCGACCCCGAGTACGCCAGAAAGCTCGGCGTCGACATCGACAACCTGATCCTGTCCCAGCCGGACAACGGCGAGCAGGCTCTGGAGATCGTCGACATGCTGGTCCGCTCCGGCGCGCTCGACCTGATCGTCATCGACTCCGTGGCCGCCCTGGTGCCGCGCGCGGAGATCGAGGGCGAGATGGGCGACTCGCACGTGGGCCTCCAGGCCCGCCTGATGAGCCAGGCGCTGCGGAAGATCACCAGCGCGCTCAACCAGTCCAAGACCACCGCGATCTTCATCAACCAGCTCCGCGAGAAGATCGGCGTGATGTTCGGCTCCCCGGAGACCACGACCGGTGGCCGGGCCCTGAAGTTCTACGCCTCGGTGCGCATCGACATCCGCCGCATCGAGACGCTGAAGGACGGCACGGAGGCGGTCGGCAACCGCACCCGCTGCAAGGTCGTCAAGAACAAGGTCGCGCCGCCCTTCAAGCAGGCCGAGTTCGACATCCTCTACGGCCAGGGCATCAGCCGCGAGGGCGGCCTGATCGACATGGGTGTGGAGCACGGCTTCATCCGCAAGGCCGGTGCCTGGTACACCTACGAGGGCGACCAGCTCGGCCAGGGCAAGGAGAACGCCCGCAACTTCCTCAAGGACAACCCCGACCTCGCCAACGAGATCGAGAAGAAGATCAAGGACAAGCTGGGCGTGGGCGCCCGCTCCGGCGCTCCGGCGGAGGAGCCCGCCGCCGACGCCGCCGGTGCCGCCGCGGGCGAGCCGGTCAAGTCGGTGCCCGCGCCGGCCGCCAAGTCCACCGGTAAGGCGGCGAAGGCCGCGGCCAAGGGCTAAGCCGCGCCATGTCTGTCGTGTCTGATGCACAGCCGTGGCACGGCGACGGGCCCGTGCCGCGCGAGCCGCGCGCGGACGACCGTACGGGCGGTGGCTCCGTTTCCCCGTCAAGGGCCGGGGCCGGAGCACCACCGTCACCGGAGGAGCAGGCGCGGGCGATCTGCCTGCGCCTGCTCACCGGATCCCCGCGCACCCGCAAACAGCTCGCCGACGCCCTCGCCAAACGCGGCATACCGGCCGAGGCGGCGGAGGAGGTGCTGTCCCGGTTCGTGGACGTGGGCCTGATCGACGACGCCGCGTTCGCCGGCGCGTGGGTCGAGTCCCGCCACCACGGCCGGGGCCTGGCCCGCCGGGCCCTCGCCCGTGAACTGCGTACCAAGGGCGTCGACTCCGCGATCGTCGACGAGGCCGTGGGGCAGCTCGACGCGGAGCAGGAGGAGCGCACGGCCCGTGAGCTCGTCCAGCGCAAGCTCCGGTCGACCCGGGGCCTTGACCGGGAGAAGCGGCTGCGCCGCCTCGCCGGGATGCTGGCCCGCAAGGGCTACTCCGAGGGGCTCGCCCTGCGCGTGGTGCGCCGCGCCCTGGAGGAGGAGGGCGACGACCCGGAGCTGCTCGACCACTTTCTGCCGGACGTCTGAGCCGCCTGCCCGCCTGCTGCTTGCCCGCCGGCCCGGTGCCCTTCGTCAGGGCGTCATGGGTGGCCCGGGCGTCACCGGCAGTCCGGCCGCGCGCCAGGCCTGGAAGCCGCCCACCAGATCGGTGGCCCGGTACAGGCCCAGCCGGCGCAGGGAGACGGCGGCCAGCGACGAGGCGTATCCCTCGTCGCAGAACACGACGACCCGCAGGCCGTGATCCGTCACCCGCGCCGCGCGGTGCTCACAGGCCGGGTCGAGCCGCCACTCCAGCTCGTTGCGCTCCACGACGAGCGCTCCCGGGACTGTCCCGTCGCGCTCCCGCAGCGCCGCGTAGCGGATGTCCACCAGCAGCCCGCCGTCCGCCCGGACGGCGGCGGCCTCGGCCGGTCCCAGGCGGTCGAGTTCCGCCCGGGCCTCGGCCAGCAACTCCTCCACCCTCATGACCACTCCCGCGCCCACTCGACCGCCTCCAGCCGCAGCACCTGACCGCTGCGGCTGTACCGGCGCATCATCGGCAGCGGCGGGTAGTACGCGTGCACGGACACCGCGTGCCGCTCCCGCGAGGCGTTGAGCACCTGGTGGACATGGTGCGGCCCGAAGGCCCGGCCGTCCCCGGCCGCCAGCAGGCGCTCACGGTCGATGCCGTCCGCCAGCTCCAGCAGTTTCCACCCCTCGGTGGGCAGCCGCGCGGCCAGGGACTGCTCGGTCAGACCCCCGGAGGCCAGAGCGAACGCGCCGTGCGAGCCACCGTGGTCGTGCCATCCGGTGCCACTGCCCGGCGGCCAGCCGATGAGCCACGCCTCGCTGCCCCCCGGCCCCTCCAGCCGGATCCAGGTCCGCCCATGGGGGTCGAGCGGGAGCGAGGCGACGAGACGGGCGTCGGCGGCCGTCCGGTCGGCGAAGTCGAGGAGATCCGCCTGCGACGGTGCCCCGGGGGTGTCCGGCGAGGCGGCGTGTGAAGCGGTGTGCGAAGCGGTCGTGCGTACGGAAGAGGGCGCAACGGAAGAGGGCACAGTCGAACCGTCCTGAGTGATCGCGAAGGACGCGCGCGGCGCACGGAGCGCCCGGCAGCGCGGAGGGAAGAGCGGATCAGCAGGACGGACGACAGACACAGCCCGCGTAGCGGACGAGGTCCAGATGGACCCTCCGCCAGAAATGCGAGCCGCTGTCAGTCACGCTGCGGAGTCAACCATGGCGCCAAGTGCGGGTCAACGGTTGGCCGTAGCCTCACTGGTGGCTTCGTCGGCGCTCGCCGTGCCCGCGCGCACCGCTTCCACGGGTGCTCCGGTGCCTCCGGTGCCTCCGATGGCACCGCCCCGCGCCGCGTCCGCGCACGCGTACAGCTCCGCCGCCCGCACCCCCGCCAGCGCGGCCACCAGCCGGCCGTCCGGCCGGACCACCAGCACGGTGTGCGCGTCCGCCCCCGGATACCCCTCGGCGACCAGCAGTTCCGCCGCCATGGGCAGGGCCGAGACGGCCGCCGCCAGCCCGGGCATGAGGCCCGCGCCCAGCCAGTGGCGGCGCTCCCACACCCCCGTGCCGGGGGCGACGAGGACCACCAGCAGATCGCCGCCCAGCCGGTCGCGCAGCCACACCTCCGACCCGTCCGGCGCGGTCACCGGCACGTCCGTGACCAGCGCCCCCACGGCCGTGCCCACCAGTACCGAGCTCGCGGGGGGCGCGGCCGGCAGCAGGGGCGTACGGGAGTGGACCGCGGGTGCGCCCAGCAGCCCGCGCCCCAAGTGGCCTTCCGTCAGCAGCGCGTCGTGGGAGCGCGCGGCGCCCGGCACCAGCGTGCGCCGCACCGTCCGCCAGCCGCCCTCGCCGCGTACCGCGGGCAGCGTCCGGTCGGCGGCGCGCAGCCGGGCGGCGACGGCCTCCCGGCGCTCGGCCTGATAGCTGTCGAGCAGGGTCTCGGAGGCGCCGTGGTGCCAGGCCAGCGCCAGCTTCCAGGCGAGGTTCCCGGCGTCCAGCAGCCCTTCGTCGAGCCCCTGGGTGCCCAGCGCGCCCAGCAGATGCGCGGCGTCGCCCGCGAGGAAGGCGCGACCGCAGCGCCAGCGGCGCGCGAGGCGGTGGTGCACGGCGTACACACCGGTGTCCAGCAGTTCGTACGCCGGGGTCTCGCCGCACCACGCGGCCAGGGAGTCGCCGACCCGGGCGAGCAGCGCGTCGGGCGTGACCAGACCGCCGTCGGGGGGCAGCGGCCAGTCGAGCCGCCACACCCCGTCGGGCAGCGGACGGGCCGTCACCTCGCCGCCGCGCGGCGGCGAGCGGTGCAGCACGGCCTCGCCCGGCCAGGGCAGTTCGGCGCGGAGCGCGGCGACCGCGTACCGCTCCACGGCCGTGCGCCCGGGGAAGCGGGCCCCGAGCAGTTTGCGGACGACGGAGCGGGCGCCGTCGCAGCCGATCAGATAACTGCCCCGCCACACCGTGTCGTTGTCGCCGCCGTTGTCGCCCCGGGTGTGCGCGGTGACACCGGAGGAGTCCTGCTTGAGGAGCGTCACGCGGCTGTCGTGGACGAGGCGGACGTCCGCCTCGCCGGCGAGCGCCGCCCGCAGCTCGCGCGTCAGGGCGTGCTGGGGCAGATGCAGCGGAGACGGTTCTGCTGCCGGGTCGGCGTACCGCTCGTCGCCCGGGTGCTCCTCGGTGTCCTCCGCGTCCTCGAACTCGGCGGGTTCCGCGGCCTTTCCGGCGCCGCCGGGCGGCGCGAACGGGATCCGCGCCACCTCCGTACGGCGCCGCAGCGTGCGCCAGCCCGACCAGCGGGTGCCCTCCGAGGTGACGCACCCCAGCCGCTCCAGCAGCGCGGCGGTCTCCGGCCGCAGCACGGCCGTACGCGCCGGACGGCGCTCGTGCGGCGGACCGGCCTCGCCGGGCGACTCGTCCAGGACGGTGACGGGCACCTCGTACCGGGCCAGGGCCAGGGCCAGGGTGAGCCCGACGGGCCCCGCCCCGACGACGATCACCGGGTCCACGGCGCGGCCCCCTCGCCCCCGGAACGGACGGTGACCTCGCCGTACGCGTGGCGCGTACGGGACGTACGGGGACTGGCAGGGGGAAAACGGTGCGCGATCACAGAACGTATGCAACCCATTGCCGGTGCGTGCGTCAAGTGATCAGAGGCGCCGTCGCGGCGCGCCGAAGGCGTGCGCCCCGCCGGTCCGGTGCGACCGACGGGGCGTCAGCCACCGTTCGTTCAGCCGGTCCCGGCGCCGTCCGCGCCGGAGGCGCCCGTCATGGGCCCGGCGCCCGGCATCGCGCCGGCGGCCGGCAGTACCGGCGGCTTCCCCTTGCGTGAGCGCTGTGTGCGCCGTTCGACCCATGTGGCGACGGAGGACAGCGCCAGGCACAGCAGGATGTAGATCGAGCCGAAGACGATGACCATCGGGATGAAGGCGTAGACGCCGTTCACGGGCGGGGTCTGCTGGGCGAAGGCCTTGCCGACGAACAGCAGTTCCTCGTAGAGGATGATGAAGCCGAGCGAGGTATCCTTGAGGGTCACCACGAGCTGGCTGATGATCGACGGCAGCATCGAGCGCACGGCCTGCGGCACCAGCACGGCCGTCATCACCTGGGTCTTGCGCAGCCCGATCGCGTACGCCGCCTCGCTCTGCCCCCGGGGGACGGCGTTGATCCCGGCACGGAAGATCTCGGCCTGGACCGAGCCGTTGTACAGCGTCAGCCCGATCACCAGGGCCCACATCGGGTCGGAGGTGAACACCGCCGCGTACAGCAGGAAGATCATGATGAGCAGGGGCATGGCCCGGAAGAACTCCACCACCGCCGTGGCCGCCCAGCGCACCGGCCGGTGGTCGGACAGCCGCGCGGTGGCCAGCACGGTGCCCAGCGCCAGCGAGAGGACGGCCGCGATCGCGAAGGTCTTGAGGGTGGTCAGCAGGCCGTCGACGATCCGCTGCTGGGTCTCGGTGTACTCGTAGTCGTCCCACAGCCCGGCCTGGAACTGCCCGGTGGCGTCCAGCCGGTAGACCACGAAGCCGATCAGCCCGGCGATCGCGAGGGTGGACAGGGCGCCGTAGAGGCGGTTGCGGGCCCGGGTCCGGGGTCCGGGGGCGTCGTAGAGGACGCTGCCGCTCATCGGGCCACCGCCAGTCGGTTCTCCAGCAGCCGGAACAGGCCGCTGATGGTGAAGGTGATGATGATGTAGCAAACCGCGATCCATAGGAAGATCACGTAAATGTTGTAGCCCGAGGCGGCGTTGAGGGTCTTCTGCACCGAGCCGAGCTCGGTGACGTTGAAGCCCGAGGCGATGGCCGTGTTCTTGGCCAGGGCGATCAGGAGGCTGCCGATGGGCGGTATCGCGGTGCGGGCGGCCTGCGGCAGCACTATCCCGGCCAGCGTCTGCCCGAAGGTCATTCCGATCGACCGGGCGGCCTCCGCCTGGCCCACCGGCACGGTGTTGATCCCGGACCTGATGGCCTCGCAGATGAACGCCGAGGTGTAGCAGCCCAGGGCGAGCACGGCGAGCCAGAAGGAGTCCCAGCCCTTCAGGCCCAGCGCCGGCAGCCCCAGGGTGACGGCGAGGAAGAGCAGCACCAGCGGGGTGTTGCGCAGCAGCGTCACCCATGCGGTGCCGAAGACGCGCAGCGCGGGCACCGGAGAGACGCGGAACGCCGCGACGAGGGTGCCCAGCACCAGGGCGAGCAGCGCGCTGAGCACCGTTAGTTCCACGGTGCCGATGAAACCTTCGCGGAACATCGCGAAGTTGTCCGACAGAACGTTCACGTCACTTCTCCGGGTATCGCGAGGCGGTCGTCCGGCACCGCTCGCCGGTCAGTAGCGCTCGATCGCGGGCGGGGTGGAGGCGGGGACGCCCGAGCGGCCCAGCGTGGCGTCGTAGGCCTTCTTCCAGTCGCCGTTCTTCTCGTGCGCCTCGATGGCCTTGTTGACCGCCTCGCGCAGCGCCGTGTCGTCCTTCTTGAGGCCGACGCCGTAGGGCTCCTTGGAGAAGGGGTTGCCGACGACCTTCAGCGCGCCCTTGTTCTCGGCCGCGTAGCCCTTGAGGATCGAGTCGTCCGTGGTGACCGCGTCGACCGAGCCGTTGACCAGTTCCTGCACGCACAGCTGGTAGCCCTGCTGCGCCTTGGCCTCGGCCACGCCGTACTTGGGCTCCTTGATCCGCTTCAGCGGGGTGGAACCGGTCACCGAGCAGACCTTCCTGCCCTTGAGGTCGTCCGGGCCCTTGATCGAGCTGTCGGCCTTCACCAGCAGGTCCTGCCCGGCGACGTAGTACGGGCCGGCGAAGCCGACCTGCTTCTTGCGCTCGTCGTTGATCGTGTAGGTGCCGACGTACAGGTCGACGCCGCCGCTGGCGATCTGCGTCTCCCGCGCCTCGGAAGGGACCGTCACAAACTTGATGTGCGCCTCGTCGAAGCCGAGATCGGCCGCGACCATCCGGGCGATCTCCACGTCGAAGCCGGAGCGCTTCTTGGTGCCGGGGTTCTCGAAGCCGAGGCCGGGCTGGTCCGCCTTGGTGCCGATGGTGATCGTCTTGCCCTTGATCTTCTCCAGGACCGGGGATCCCTTGACGTCCACGGCGGAGTTCACCGGGTACTTCGGCAGCTCGGCGGCAGCGGAGGAGCCGCCGCTGGACTTGTCGCTCTTGTCGTCGGGGCTGCCCGACTTGCCGCAGGCGGTGGCGGAGGCGGCCAGCGCGATGACGACGGCGGCCGCCGCTGCGGTGTTGCGGAGCTTCATGGAGGACATCCTTTGCGTCTGCGGGACCTCGGGGGCGGTGTGAAGC
>NZ_JAILXP010000343.1 GCF_020740895.1 Streptomyces sp. UNOB3_S3
CTCCCCCTCCCTCCCCGTTCCCTCCTCAGCCGGTGAGCAGCTCCAGCTCGGTGGTGAGGTTGCGGCGTGCCAGCAGCTCCCAGCGGTCGTGGCCGAGCGGTGTGCGGAACAGCCGGGGCAGGGCCAGCAGCTGGCGCAGCACGGCGGCGCGGCCTTCGAGGAAGAGGTCGTCGGGCACGAAGCCGTACTCCTCGCGGACGGCCGCCGCGTAGCGCGCGTACTCGCCGGGCGTGCCGCCGAGGACGGCGAGGTCGGCGTCGCAGAGCGTCTCGCCGTCGCGGTCGCCGGGGCCGGGGTCGTGGCTGACGGTGAGCCGTACGAGGCGGGCGACCTCGGCGGTACGGGCGTGGTCCACGCCCAGCTCGGGCAGGGCGCGCTCGGCGAGGTGGGCGGAGCGCTCCTCGTTCTCGGAGCGGTCGGGGCGGTAGACGGCGTCGTGGAACCAGGCGGCGAGCCGGACGGTCTCGATGTCGTCGGCGTGGGGGGCGAGCGTGTCGAGGTGGCCGAGGACGGCGGCGAGGTGGTCGACCGTGTGGTAGCGGCGCTGCGGCTCCCCCCAGCGCGCCAGGAGGTCGTCGGCGTACGGGCCGGGGTCCGGCTCGGCGACGGCGCGGACCCGGTCGACGGTCTCCCGCCAGCGGGCGTGCAGGGCCTCGTGGGGGTTCGTGGCTGCCATGAGTCGATTATGTGCCCCGTAAGAGGGGCGAATGCGGGGACGGCTGCATGCGCGGGCCGCGCGTGTGGCAGGCTTGAGTACATGTCTAGACCAATTCTTGAGGTGATCGCGCTCGGCGCCGAGGACGCGGCGGCCGCACAGGCCGGAGGTGCGGACCGGCTCGAACTGGTCAGCGACATGGCCGCCGACGGCCTCACCCCCGCCCGCGAGACCTTCGCCGCCGTACGGGCCGCCGTCGATATCCCCGTACGGGTGATGCTGCGCGCCACGGACGGCTTCGCGGCGGGCGGCGCGGCGGCGCTGGAGGCCCTGTGCGGCACGGCGCGGGCGCTGCGGGCGGAGGGGGCGGAGGAGTTCGTCCTCGGCTTCCTGACGGACGACGGCCGGGCCGACCTCCCGGCGGTGGCCGCCCTCGCCGACGCGGTCGGGCCCCGGGCCCGCTGGACCTTCCACCGCGCGATCGACCGCGCGGCGGACCGCGACGCCCTCCGCAAACAGCTCGCCGACCAGCCCGGCCTCGACACCTACCTCACCGCCGGCTCCGCCTCCGGCGTCGACGACGGCCTCGCCACGCTCCTCACGGAGGCGACACGCTCCGACGAACCCGGCTACGAGCCGCGGATCATGGTCGGCGGGGGGCTGAAGCTCAAGCACGTGCCGGTGCTGCGGACGGCGGGCATCACCGCCTTCCACATCGGCGGCGCGGCGCGCCCGTCCGGCTGGGACTCGCCGGTCTCGGCGGACGCGGTGCGCGCGTGGCGCGAGGCGCTGGACGGCTGACGCCGTTTCCGGGGCTCCGCCCCGGACCCCGGTCCTCAAACGCCGGACGGGCTGATTTCAGCCCGTCCGGGCCTGGACCCCCAGCTCCCCCGGCAACGCCTCCGCGTGCACCACCGTCAGCCCCGACACCGCCCGCGTCAGCGCGACGTACAGCCGTCGCAGCCCGGTCCGCTCGTCGGGCTCCCCGGCCACCACCGCCGCGGGCTCGTCCAGCACCACGTAGTCGTACTCCAGGCCCTTCGCCAACGACGCCGGTACGAGCGTCAGCCGCGCCGCCTCCGTCGTCTCCTCGCCCGGGGCGAGGTACGGCAGCCCCGCACCGGTCAGCGCCTCCCCCAGCACGCCCACCCGCGCGTCCGCCGCGATCAGGCCGACGGACCCCTCCCGCTCCAGCGCCTCGCGGCAGGCGGCGACCACCGCCGCGTCCAGTTCCTCGTGCGCCCCGACACCCCGTACCGCGAAGTCGCCCGGCGACTCCCGCATGGACGTGGCCGCCGCCAGCCCCGGCGCGATCGCGGGCAGCAGCCGCGACGCGTAGGCGATGACCTCGCGCGGCACGCGGAAGCCCTGCGTCAGCTCCTCCACCGCCGCCTCCGGCTTGCCCAGGTGGGTCAGGGCCTCGGCCCAGCTCGCCGTCGCCCACGGTGTCGTACCCTGCGCGAGGTCGCCGAGGATCGTCGCCGAACCGGTCGTACAGCGGCGGCCCACCGCGCGGTACTGCATGGGCGAGAGGTCCTGCGCCTCGTCCAGGACCACATGACCCAGCGACGGGGTGCGCGCGACGAGGTCCATCGCCTCGTCGACCAGCACCGCGTCCGCCGCCGACCACTTCGCCGACCGTGCGCTCCGGGCCGGCCGGGCCCACAGCACGGTCCGCCGCTCGTCCTCCGTCAGCACCCCCGCCGCGTGCTCCGCCAGGAACTCCGGGTCGGACAGCAGCCGCAGCACCAGCTTCGCCGGGTCGACGGCCGGCCACACGGACTTGACGGCCGCCTTCACCGCCGCCGTACGCGCGACCGCGTCCTGCACCCGGTCGTCGGGGGCCTCGCCGGCCTCCTCCATCCGGACGAGCACGGCGTGCGCGATGCGCTGCGGCAGCGCCTCGCGCGCGGCGCCGTAGCGGATGTCGCGGTCGAGCAACTCCCGCACCATCTCCTCGATCTCGTACGCCGGGACCCGCCAGCGCCGCGACCCGCGCACCACGACCACCGGTTCCACCGGCATCGTCACCCCGGCCCGGACCGCCCTCCGCAGCACCTCCGCCATGCGCGCGTCGCCCTTGATACGGGCGGCGTCCGCCGTGTCCGTACCCCGCACCTCCACATGCCCGACGAGGTCGTCGACGGTCGCCTGCGCGACGTTCAACTCGCCCAGCGCGGGCAGCACTTGCTCGATATAGCGGAGGAAGGACCGGTTCGGCCCGATGACGAGCGTGCCGGTGCGGGCGAGACGCTCGCGGTGGGCGTAGAGCAGATACGCGACACGATGCAGCCCGACGGCCGTCTTCCCCGTCCCCGGCGCCCCCTGGACGCACACCGTGCCGCCGATGCCGGCGCGGACGATCTCGTCCTGCTCGGGCTGGATGGTCGCGACGATGTCCCGCATGGGGCCGACGCGCGGCCGCTCGATCTCGGTCTGGAGCAGCCGGCTCGCCTGCTCGCCGCCCGCCGCGTCCGTGAGGTCCTCGTCCTCGTAGGCGGTCAACTCCCCGCCGGTGTAACCGAACCGGCGGCGCGTCCCGACGTCCATCGGGTCCTTCTTCGAGGCCCGGTAGAACGGCTGGGAGACCGGCGCGCGCCAGTCGATCACCATCGGGTCGCCGTCGGCGTCGTGGACGTGCCGCCGCCCGATGTAGAACCTCTCCCCTTCCGCGCCCTCCGCCCGGTCCGCCCCGGGCGCGCTCAGGTAGTCCAGCCGGCCGAAGAAGAGCGGGGTGTGGGCGAGATCGGCGAGGGCGGCGATACGCTCCTCGATCTGCCGTTCGAGAACGGCGGCGTTCACCCAGTTGGCGGTGACATCCTTGATGTCGAGCGCCTCCACATCGGCCTGCATCGCCCGCAACGCGGCGCGGGACGAGGCGAGATGGGCACGCTCGCGCTCCAGGGGATCGTTCGCGTTCATGGTGTGCGCGGGCACGGCGGAGCCTCCAGACGTACGGCGGGACGAGCGGAAGCCGCCGGTTTCCGTCCGGACGGCGGCGCTCCCGGGAACGTCGTCGCGAGGCGACGCGGGAGGCGGCGGGAAGGGTGGATTGTAGTCAGTCGTCCCAGGGGCGCGCGAATGATTTTTCCGCGCGCCCCTGCCCCTTCTCAGGGTCGCTCAGGGTCGCCGTCCATCTCCGGTAGGGCACCCCATGGGTCTGGGGTCGTACGGCCCCACCCGCGCGTTTACACCGGCAGGCCGACGCCCGGGAGCGTTCCGGAAACCATCATGGAAGACATGACCACCACTTCCGTCACTCCCTCGTTCTCCTTCGCGGACGCCCTGCGCGCCATCAAGGTCTTCGCCGGCGCGGCCGTCAGCGTCGTCGTCCTCGGCGAGTACGCCGACAAGCGCAGGGCCTGACCGCGCCTACGCGTCCTCCCCCGCCAGCAGCGAGTCCGCGTCCACGATCCGGTACGCGTACCCCTGCTCCGCCAGGAACCGCTGGCGGTGCGCCGCGAAGTCCTGGTCGACCGTGTCCCGGGCGACCACCGAGTAGAAGCGCGCCTCGTGCCCGTCCGCCTTCGGGCGCAGCACCCGGCCCAGCCGCTGGGCCTCCTCCTGCCGGGAGCCGAAGGTGCCCGACACCTGGATGGCGACCGTCGCCTCCGGCAGGTCGATCGAGAAGTTGGCGACCTTGGAGACGACCAGCACCGAGATCTCACCCGCCCGGAAGGCGTCGAAGAGCTTCTCGCGCTGGGCGTTGGTCGTCTCGCCCTTGATCACGGGCGCGTCCAGGTGCTCGCCCAGCTCGTCCAGCTGGTCGATGTACTGGCCGATGACCAGCGTCTGCTCCCCCCGGTGCTTGCGCACCAGGGCCTCCGTGACCTTCCGCTTGGTGGCCGTCGTCGCGCAGTAGCGGTACTTCTCCTCCGTCTCGGCCGTCGCGTACGCCAGCCGCTCGGAGTCGGTGAGGTTGACCCGCACCTCGACACAGTCGGCGGGGGCGATGTAGCCCTGCGCCTCGATCTCCTTCCAGGGAGCGTCGAAGCGCTTCGGCCCGATGAGGGAGAAGACGTCCGACTCCCGCCCGTCCTCGCGCACCAGCGTCGCGGTCAGCCCGAGCCGCCGCCGGGCCTGGAGGTCGGCGGTGAACTTGAAGACGGGCGCCGGCAGCAGATGCACCTCGTCGTAGACGACCAGGCCCCAGTCGCGGGAGTCGAAGAGCTCCAGATGCGGGTAGACGCCCTTCCGCCTGGTCGTCAGCACCTGGTAGGTGGCGATGGTGACCGGGCGG
The DNA here is from genome assembly GCF_020740895.1 of Streptomyces sp. UNOB3_S3. Lineage (GTDB taxonomy): Bacteria > Actinomycetota > Actinomycetes > Streptomycetales > Streptomycetaceae > Streptomyces. Next base: position 4,896 of record NZ_JAILXP010000343.1, read on the forward strand.
ATCTCCTTCCTCGTACCGCTGTACTCGCCGATCTCGTCCTCGGTCAGCGAGGTGCGCTTGACCAGCTCGTGCTTCCACTGGCGGGCGGAGACGGTGTTGGTGACCAGGATCAGCGTCGTCGCCTTCGCCATGGCCATCGCACCCGCGCCCACGAGCGTCTTGCCGGCACCACAGGGCAGCACGACCACACCCGAGCCGCCGTGCCAGAAGCCCTCCACGGCCTGCCGCTGGTACGGCCGCAGGGCCCACCCGTCCTCGGCCAGCTCGATGGGGTGCGCCTCACCGTCCACATACCCGGCGAGGTCCTCGGCGGGCCAGCCGAGCTTGAGCAGCGTCTGCTTGATCTGGCCGCGCTCGGAGGGGTGCACGGCGACGGTGTCCGGATCGATCCGGGCCCCCACCAGCGGCTTGATCTTCTTCGAGCGGAGGATCTCCTCCAGCACGGGCCGGTCGGTGGTCTCCAGCACCAGGCCGTGCGTGGGGTGCTTGAGCAGCTTCAGCCGCCCGTAGCGGGCCATGGTCTCGGCGATGTCGACGAGCAGAGCGTGCGGCACGGGGTAGCGGGAGTACGTGACGAGCGCGTCGACGACCTGCTCGGCATCGTGCCCGGCGGCCCGCGCGTTCCACAGCCCCAGCGGGGTCACCCGGTAGGTGTGGATGTGCTCGGGCGCGCGCTCCAGCTCCGCGAAGGCGGCGATGGCACGCCGGCACTCGTCGGCACGCTCGTGGTCCACCTCCAGCAGCAGGGTCTTGTCGCTCTGGACGATCAGGGGTCCGGTCACGCCTCGGCCTTCCATTTCGCGCACGGGGAGAAGCTTCCAGTGTCCCCCATCCGGGGCGGCGGATGGAGGGCCGTCACCCTACGACGCCGTTCGGGCTCAGGAGGCGTTGAATTTCCTCCAGGGAGCGCGGGAGCGGCCCGAAGGGAAGGGCGCCGGTGTCGCGGAAGGCGGCGATGGCTTCGTCGAGGGTGGCGCCGGCCTGTTCAGGGTGGCCGGCCTCGTCCTGGAGCTCGGCGAGGTTGAACAGGGCTGTGCCCTCCTTGTACCGGTAGGTCGTCTCCCGGTAGCGGGCGACGGCCCTGGCGCACACGTCGACCGCCTCCACCAGGCGTCCGATGCGTTTGAAGGCAGCGGCCAGGTTGGTCAGGGCCGTGGCCTCGCCGTGGCGGTCGGCCAAGCGCCGGTAGCCGGCGACCGCTTCTTCCAGCGGGGTGACGGCCTCGTCGGGGCGCCCCTCCGCGAGCAAGGCGACCCCGAGGTTGTTCAGGGCCGTGGCCTCGTCGTGCGGGGCACGGAAGAGGCGGAAGATCTCGACTGCCCGGATCTGGGCATCGATCGCTTCCTCGGAGCGGCCCTGGCGGGCGAGGACAGCGCCGAGGCCGGTGAGAGACATCGCCTCGCCGTGCCGGTCGTCGAGTTCGCGGAAGGCAGCACACGCCTTGGTGAAAGCCTCGGCCGCCTCGTCGAGCCGGCCGTCCTCCCGCAGTGCCATGCCGAGGCCGTTGAGGGCCAGCGCCTCCCCCCGCCGGTCGCCGATCTCCCTGCATATCGCGACGTCCTTGCGGCACACCTCAATGGCCTCGTCGAAGCGCCGCAGGTCCTGAAGGACCAGGCCGAGATTGGTGAGCGCGTTGCCCTCGCCGCGGAGGTTCCCGGTGTCCCGGTGGATGGCGAGAGCGGCTTCGAGAACGGGGAGCGCCTCATCGAAACGGTACGTCTCCCACAGCACGACACCAAGGTTGTTCAGGGCATCGCCTTGACCGTCGCGGTGCTCGGTCCTCCGGTAGAGGGCCGTCGCCAGTTCGAGAATCTTGACGGCCTCGTCGAACCGCCTCAGGTGGCGGAGCGGAATGCTGGTGTTGCTCAGCACCACCGCCTGGGCGAGCGGCCGGTCGAGGTCCACGGCCGCCCGGAGGGCAGCGGCGCTCAGCAGCAGCCAGTCATCGAAGTGGCGGCGCAGGGACAGGTATTCGGTGAGCGCCTCGAACACGCTCAGCGACGCCTGGGGGCAGCCAAGGTCAAGGGCCGCCCGTGCGGTGGCGACAAGGTTCTCGCGCTCGGCGTCGAGCCAGGCCACGGCCCGTCTCCTGGTGGTGAAGCGCGGCTCGGGTCCGGCCCCGGCGGCGGGTTTCAGCCAGCCGGAGGCGGCGGAGGCGGTGTCCACGTAGTACCGGAAGAGCCGTTCGAGGGCCTTGTCCGGGGCGTCCTCCTCGGCGTGCGCCCTGCCCTGTTCGGCCGCGTACAACCGCATCAGGTCGTGCAGCCGCCAGCGCCCGTACACGGCACCCGGCTCGATCAGATGGCCGCGCGCCAGTGTCTGGAGCAGTTCCTCCACGGTGTCCGGGTCGGCGCCGGCGAGGTGGACGGCGGCGTCGGTCGACAGGCCGGGGCCGGGATTGAGCGGGAGCAGGCGGAAGAGGCGGGCCTGCTCGGGGCGCAGGTGTGCGTAGGAGAGGCCGAAGACCGCGCGGACGGTGACGTCCTCGCGGGCCAGCCGCTCCAGCCGACGGCGGCTGTCGGCGAGGGCGTCGGCCATCGAGGACAGGGGCCGACCGGGCAGATCGGCGAGGAGGGCGGCGACGATCCGCAGGGCAAGGGGGAGCCTGCCGCAGAGCTCCGCGAGTCCGGCGGCCGCCGCGGGCTCGTCGGCGACGCGGGTGTCGCCGGGGCCCCGTGCCTCGCGCAGGGCCTTGCGCAGCAGGTCCACGGCGGACGTGGCGTCCAGCTCGGACAGGTCGAGCAGGCGGGCGCCGAGTCCGGCGAGGGTGTGCCGGGAGGTGACGAGGACGGGGACGCGCGGGTCGGCGGGGAGC
>NZ_JAILXP010000344.1 GCF_020740895.1 Streptomyces sp. UNOB3_S3
AGCTGGGGGAGGGTGGGCGAATCCCGGCGCGCAGCGCCGGACCTACCCGAAGCGCGGCTCGGCGTGCATCTCCCACGCGAGCACCTCGGCGCGGGAGCCGATCGCCTCGACGGTCACGCCGGAGGCGTCGAGAATCCGCGCCGCGTCCCCGTCGCGCAGGACGTCCTCCCCGAGCCGGACGGCGCCTCGTACGACATGTACGTACAACCACGGCGCGTCCGGCAGCGCGGCCTGCCCGCCAGGGCGGAGGCGGCGGACGTGCAGCACCGCCTCCGCCCGCCCCAACGCATACGGCGTCCCGTCGGCGATCCCCCGCACCACCTCGTACGACGGCTCGCCCCCGAAATCGGACGGCGTCAGCCACATCTGGACAAACCGCAGCGGAACCGACCCCGCGTTGCGCTCGGTGTGCCGGACGCCGGAGCCGGCGCTCAGCCGCTGGAGGTCGCCGGGGCGGACGGTCACGATCCGCCCGGTGGAGTCCTCGTGCGTGAGCTCGCCCTCGACCACCCAGGTGACGATCTCGACGTCCCGGTGGGGATGCTCGGCGAAGCCCGCGCCGCCCGCCAGCCGCTCCTCGTTGCAGGCCGCGAGCGGGCCGAACCGTACATTGTCGGGGTCGTAGAAGCCCGAGAAGGAGAAGGCGTGCCAGGTCTCGATCCCGGCCGCCGGATCGCCGCCGCGGAAGCGATCGGCGGCCCGCTGCACGTACGTCATCGGCCCACCGTAGCCCCGCCGGGCGTCCCGGAGGGGTCCCGGCGGCTCCGCATCGCACCCGAATAAGGCAGGCTTGTCCCCGTGCCCGAACCAGCCGCTCACCCCACGCACCCCCACAGCGCCACCCTGCGCAACCTGGAACAGTCCTCCGGGACGCTGGCCGCCGCGGCCATCGCCCGCATGGACGCCCAGTTGTCGTGGTACCGGGCGATGCCCCCGGAGAACCGGTCGTGGATCGGCCTGGTCGCCCAGGCCGGCATCGCGGCGTTCACGGAGTGGTTCCGGCATCCGGAGACGCCGCAGGCCATCAGCACGGACGTGTTCGGCACGGCGCCGCGCGAGCTGACCCGGGCGATCACCCTGCGCCAGACCGTGGAGATGGTCCGCACGACCATCGAGGTCATGGAGTCGGCCATCGACGAGGTGGCCGCCCCCGGCGACGAGAACGCGCTGCGCGAGGCGCTGCTGGTCTACGCCCGGGAGATCGCCTTCGCCACGGCCCAGGTGTACGCCCAGGCCGCCGAGGCGCGCGGCGCCTGGGACGCCCGGCTGGAGTCGCTGGTCGTCAACGCGGTGCTGTCGGGCGAGGCCGACGAGGGCGCCCTGTCGCGCGCCGCCGCGCTGGGCTGGAACGCGCCGACGCATGTCGCGGTGGTGCTGGGCACGGCGCCCAACGGGGACAGCGAGCTGACCGTCGAGGCCATCCGCCGGGCCGCGCGCCATGCCAAGCTCCAGGTCCTCACGGGTGTGCTGGGCGACCGGCTGGTGGTGATCGCGGGCGGTTCGGACAATCCGATCCAGACGGCGAAGTCGCTGATCGGCCCGTTCGCGGCGGGCCCCGTGGTGGCCGGGCCGGTGGTGCCCGACCTGCTGGCGGCGACCCGGTCCGCGCAGGCCGCGGCGGCCGGCCTCAAGGCGTGCGCGGCCTGGCCGGACGCCCCCCGGCCGGTGCTCGCCGACGATCTCCTGCCGGAGCGGGCGATGGCCGGTGACCCGGCCGCCCGTGAGCAGCTGGTGGAGGAGATCTACAGACCGCTGGAGGAGGCGGGCTCGGCCCTGCTGGAGACGCTGAGCGTCTACCTGGAGCAGGCCAGCAGCCTGGAGGGCGCGGCGCGGATGCTGTTCGTCCACCCCAACACCGTGCGGTACCGGCTGCGACGTGTGACGGACGTCACCGGATGGTCACCCTCCGACGTCCGTTCCGCCTTCACTCTGCGCATCGCACTGATCCTCGGGCGGCTGGCCGACGCGGAGTGACACCTTTACGCTTTTGTTGAACGCCAACAATTCCCCTGACGGTTCTTGGTCCCTGTCCTCACGGGTGGGCGGAGCCGTCCACGAGAGAGAGTGTGAGGGTGCTCGTACTCGTCGCTCCCGGCCAGGGCGCTCAGACGCCCGGCTTCCTGACCCCCTGGCTCGACCTCCCCGGTGTCGCAGACCGCCTGCGTGCGTGGTCGGCTGCCATTGACCTGGACCTTGTCCACTACGGCACCGACGCCGACGCCGACGAGATTCGCGACACCGCCGTGGCCCAGCCGCTGCTGGTGGCCTCCGCGCTGCTCTCCGCCGGGCAGCTCTTCCCGGCCGGTGACGACCTCGCCGCCAAGGTGGGCGCCGTCGCCGGGCACAGCGTGGGTGAGCTCGCCGCCGCCGCGCTGACCGGTGTGCTGTCCGAGGAGGAGGCCATGCTGCTGGTGCGCAGGCGCGGGCTGGCCATGGCCGAGGCCGCCGCGGTCACCGAGACGGGTATGTCCGCCCTGCTGGGCGGCGAGCAGGACGTCGTCCTGCCGCACCTGGAGAAGCTGGGCCTGACCCCGGCGAACGTCAACGGCGCGGGCCAGATCGTGGCCGCCGGCACCGCCGCGCAGCTGGCGGCGCTGGCCGAGGACAAGCCCGAGGGCACCCGTCGCGTGGTGCCGCTCAAGGTGGCGGGCGCCTTCCACACCGAGCACATGGCCCCGGCCGTCTCGGCCCTGGAGGCGGCGGTCGCCGAGCTGGCCCCCGCCGCCCCCCGCACCCGTTACGTCTCCAACAAGGACGGCGCCGTCGTCGCCGGCGGCCCCGAGGTCGTGGCGCGGCTGGTCGGCCAGGTGGCCAACCCGGTCCGCTGGGACCTGTGCATGGAGACCTTCAAGGAGCTGGGCGTCACGGCCATCATCGAGGCGGCGCCCGGTGGCACCCTCGTGGGGCTGGCGAAGCGCGCCCTGCCGGGTGTCACTACGCTCGCGCTCAAGACCCCGGACGACCTCGACGCCGCCCGCGCGCTCATCGCCGAGCACGCGGCCGCCGGGTCCCCGGCCGAATAAGGAGCCCGAGAAGCATGACCGCGAAGATCAAGCCCGCCAAGGGCGCCGCGTACGCGCGCATCATGGGCGTGGGCGGCTACCGTCCCGTCCGCGTGGTGCCGAACGAGGAGATCCTCAAGCACATCGACTCCTCGGACGAGTGGATCCGCTCGCGCTCGGGCATCGCCACCCGCCACTGGGCGGGTCCGGAGGAGACCGTCGCCGCGATGTCCCTGGAGGCCGCCGGCAAGGCGATCGCCGACGCGGGCATCGCCCCCGAGCAGATCGGTGCCGTCATCGTCTCGACGGTGTCGCACTTCAAGCAGACCCCGGCCGTCGCGACCGAGATCGCCCACAAGGTGGGCGCGGGCAAGCCGGCCGCCTTCGACATCTCGGCCGGCTGCGCGGGCTTCGGCTACGGCCTGACCATGGCCAAGGACATGGTGACCGGCGGCTCCGCCGAGTACGTCCTGGTCATCGGTGTCGAGCGGCTCTCGGACCTCACCGACCTGGAGGACCGCGCGACGGCCTTCCTGTTCGGCGACGGCGCCGGTGCCGTGGTCGTCGGCCCGTCCGCCGAGCCCGCCATCGGCCCGGTCGTCTGGGGCTCCGAGGGCGACAAGGCGGAGACGATCAAGCAGACCGTCGCCTGGGACGTCTACCGCGAGGAGACGGACGTCCGCTTCCCCGCCATCACCCAGGAGGGTCAGGCGGTGTTCCGCTGGGCCGTCTTCGAAATGGCGAAGATCGCCCAGCAGGCGCTGGACGAGGCGGGCGTCAGCCCCGAGGACCTGGACGTCTTCATTCCGCACCAGGCCAATATGCGGATCATCGATTCGATGGTGAAGACCCTCAAACTGCCGGAGAGCGTCACGGTCGCCCGTGACGTGGAGACCACGGGCAACACCTCCGCGGCCTCCATTCCGCTCGCCATGGAGCGGCTCCTGGCCACCGGCGCGGCGAAGAGCGGGGACACCGCGCTCCTCATCGGCTTCGGGGCGGGTCTCGTGTACGCCGCCACGGTCGTTACCCTCCCCTAGGCGAGATTCCCGGACCGGGCCGCTCAGCCGCCGGTCGCCGAGAACCTCACCGCACCAGCAGTTCCCTTAATCAGCAGCACATCGCAGCACATAGAAGGAGCGCCACCATGGCTCACACCCAGGACGAGATCCTCAAGGGCCTCGCCGAGATCGTCAACGAGATCGCCGGCATCCCGGTCGAGGACGTCCAGCTGGACAAGTCCTTCACCGACGACCTGGACGTCGACTCGCTGTCCATGGTCGAGGTCGTCGTCGCCGCCGAGGAGCGCTTCGACGTCAAGATCCCCGACGAGGACGTCAAGGGCCTGAAGACCGTCGGCGACGCCGCCGGCTACATCCTCAAGCACCAGGCCTGACCGTAGCGTTCGTCGCCACCCCGGCGGTGGCGGTTCCAGCACCTCTACACGTGGAGACAGAATCCCGATGAACTCGACCAATCGCACCGTGGTCGTCACCGGTATCGGCGCAACCACACCGCTGGGTGGCGACAGCGCTTCGACCTGGGAGGGCCTGCTCGCCGGCCGGTCCGGCGTCAAGCCCCTGGAGAACGAGCGCTTCGCCGACCTTCCGGTCCGTATCGCCGCACCCGTGGCGGTCGACCCCGCCGACGTCCTGCCCCGCCCCATGCTCCGCAAGCTCGACCGCTCGGCGCAGTTCGCGCTGATCGCGGCGCGCGAGGCCTGGGCCGACGCGGGCTTCACCGACAAGGCCGGTGACGACACCGGCGTCACCCCCGACCGGCTGGGCGCGGTCGTCGCCTCCGGCATCGGCGGTGTGACCACCCTGCTCGACCAGTACGACGTGCTCCGGGAGAAGGGCGCCCGCCGCGTCTCCCCGCACACCGTGCCGATGCTGATGCCCAACAGCCCCTCCGCCAACGTCGGCCTGGAGGTGAACGCCCAGGCGGGCGTCCACACCCCGGTCAGCGCCTGCGCGTCGGGCGCCGAGGCCATCGGCTACGCCTACGAGATGATCCGCTCCGGCCGTGCCGATGTCGTCGTCGCGGGCGGTACCGAGGCGGCCATCCACCCGCTGCCCGTCGCGGCGTTCGCCAGCATGATGGCGATGTCGAAGAACAACGACGAGCCCACCAAGGCCTCCCGCCCGTACGACAAGGCCCGTGACGGCTTCGTCCTCGGCGAGGGCGCCGGCATCGTCGTCCTGGAGTCGGCCGAGCACGCCGCCGAGCGCGGTGCCCGCGTCTACTGCGAGGTGCTGGGCCAGGGCCTGTCCGCCGACAGCCACCACATCGCGCAGCCGGAGCCGACGGGCCGGGGCATCGCCGCGGCGCTCCAGAACCTGCTCGACAGCAGCGACCTGAAGCCGGCGGAGGTCGTGCACCTCAACGCGCACGCCACCTCCACGCCGCAGGGCGACGCCGCCGAGATCAAGGCGCTGCGCAAGGTCCTGGGCGACGACCTCGACCACGTCGCGGTCTCCGCGACCAAGTCGATGACGGGCCACCTGCTCGGTGGCGCCGGCGGCATCGAGACGGTCGCGACCGTGCTCGCCCTGTACCACCGGACGGCCCCGCCGACCATCAACGTCGACGAGCTGGACGAGGACATCGACGCGGACATCGTCCGCGGCGAGCCCCGCCCGCTGCCGCAGGGCACGATCGCGGCGATCAACAACTCGTTCGGCTTCGGTGGCCACAACGTGGTGCTGGCGCTGCGCACGGTCTGACGCCACTGATGTCACAGCGAAAGGGCCCGCCCCCGGCCGGGGGCGGGCCCTTTCGCTGTGCTCACTTGGTGAAGCTGGCGAAGTACGAAGCCGCCATGTCCTCGTCGCCGTGGCCCTGTTCGATCGCCCGGCGGAAGCGCTCGGCGCCCGCCGCCGCGACGTCGAGCCGCACCCCGGCGGCCTCCCCGGCCGCGACGATCAGCCGCGCGTCCTTCTCGGCCGTGGTGGTCGCGAAGGACGGCGGGGTGAGCGCGCCGTCCCTCAACAGCCCGGCCTTGGCGCGCAGATAGCCCATGTCGAGCGGCCCGCCCGCGACCGCGTCCAGGAAACGGGCCGGGTCCACGCCCAGCCCGTCGGCCAGCGCGAGGGCCTCGGCGGTGCCGTGGGTGACGGCCAGCACCCAGCTGTTGATGACGAGCTTGAGCCGGGTCGCGGCGCCGCCCCCCGCGTCGTCCGCGACCCAGACGGTCCGGGAGCCGATGGCGTCGAAGACGGGCGCCAGGGTGTCACGGGTCTCCTCCGGCCCGGCGGCCAGCACCGTGAGCGTGCCCTCCTCGGCGGGCCGCCGGGTGCCCAGGACGGGGGCGTCGACCATGACGAGGCCCCGCTCGCGGGCGAAGTCCGCGAGCACGGCCGTGCCGTCGAGCCCGGCGGTGGTGGACTGCGCCCAGACCGTCCCGGGGCGCAGGGCGGGGGCGGCGGCGCGCATCACGTCGAGGGCGGCCGGGCCGTCGTACAGCATGGTGACGACCACATCGGCGCCGGTGACCGCCTCCGCGGGCGTGTCCACGACGGTGACGCCGTGCGCGGCCAGCGGCTCGGCCTTGGCGCGACCGCGGTTCCAGGCCCGGACGGAGAGCCCGGCCCGGGCGAGATTGCGGGCCATGGCGAAGCCCATGATGCCGGTGCCGAGGACGGTGACGGTGGTGGGTGAGGTCATGCGCCGACGCTAGGGCCTGGAGCGGGCTCCAGCGCAAGACCGCGCGCCAGGCGTGCTCACACCACCTGGTGCAGCCATCGCACCGGCGCGCCCTCGCCCGCGTGGCGGAAGGGCTCCAGTTCGTCGTCCCACGGCTTGCCCAGCAGTTTCTCGACCTCCGCCTGGAGGTCCGTCTCGCCCCGGCCGGCGCGCGAGAGCGCGGCCCGCAGGCGGTCCTCCGGGATCAGGATGTCGCCGTGGATGCCGGTGACGGCGTGGAAGATGCCGAGGTCCGGCGTCGAGCTGTAGCGCTCGCCCTCGGCGGTGGCGCACGGCTCGGCGGTCACCTCGAAACGGAGCAGGTGCCAGCCCCGCAGCGCGGAGGCGAGTCTGGAGGCGGTGCCCACCTGGCCCTGCCAGGAGAGCTCGGAGCGCCAGGTGCCGGGGGAGGCGGGCTGCCGGATCCAGTCGAGGGTCACACGCGTGCCGAGGACGCCGCCCACGGCCCATTCGACGTGCGGGCAGAGCGCTCGGGGCGCGGAGTGCACATACAGAACTCCACGTGTCGTCACCGGGTCCTCCAGTGCGGTTCGAGGTTCGCCTTCCCCAGCGGCCTCGCAGCCGAACCGGTCCCGCCCGGGACAGCAGCAGACATTCTGCCCCAATGGCCACTCCCGCACCAGCCCGCGAGGTTACCAACAGTAAACACCATCGGGAGCAATTCTCCTGAAAAGGGACAGGATGTGACGTGTTGTGATTTGGTGCCGTCGTGGAGCGAAAGGCGGAGCGAAAGATGCCGGACCGACTCGATCACCCGGGAAAAAGCTACCGTGCGGGCGTGTCGCGGGCGTGACGTACCGTCGGTCCCGGACAGATATCACCCGGCCGGAGGGGATCACGAGCATGAACGTCGCACGGGGGAAGAGGCGAGGGGTGGTCGTGAGGGCGGCCGTGGCGGTGGTCTGCGCCGCCCTGCTGGCCTCGGGCTGCGAGAGCGGCGGCGACGGTGGCGCCGGCGGAGAGGAGCGGGCCGCCCCCTCGGCCAAGCCCAGCCC
>NZ_JAILXP010000345.1 GCF_020740895.1 Streptomyces sp. UNOB3_S3
GGACGGGGGCGGGGGCCGTGGAGCAGGCGGGCCCGTCGTCCTCGGCGAGCGGCGTGGCGGAGCGGCGCGGGGGCACCAGTCCGCCGGCGACCAGGGTGCGCAGGGCGATCTCCTGCTCGCCGGCGAGGCGGCCCAGCTCGGCCGCCTCGCCGCCGAGGGCCGCGCCCCGGCGCTGCACCATGGCGAGGACCTGGAGGACGCTGTCGTGGATGTCGCGGGCGAGCCGCTCGCGCTCCCGGGTGGCCGCCTCGATCTGCAGGGCGCGGGCGAGGGTGCGCTCACTGGCGCGGGCGACCTCGACGATGTAGCCGATGGCGATGCTGGAGACCCAGACCAGGAGCACGTTGTGGACGGTGTCGCGGGCCGGGTGGCCGCGCTCGACGAGATTGGCGACGGCGACCAGCGTGGAGCCGACGGCCGCCCAGCGCCAGCCGCCCTTGATGGCCAGACCCAGTACCGCGCCGCCCGTCCAGATGGACGGGAGGGTGGCCGCGCCTCCGTCGACGCGCTGGGCGGAGTCGACGACGGCGCTGAGCAGAACTCCGCCGAGTGCGATCGTCAGATCGGCGATCAGGAAGGACCTGGTGCAGCGCTCGGGAGCCGAGACCTTGTTCCAGGTGAACAGCATCCACAGGGTGAGTACGCCCATGTAGAGCGCGGCGCCGAGCGGGTGGGCGTACTCGTGGTAGTTGACGCAGAACAGGGCCAGCGCGTAGCCGAGCGTGAGGATGCGATAGCCGGTGAGGGCACGCCACAGCGGCAGCTCCACCGACATCCGCACGGCACGCGAGCGCCCGGTGCCGGTGCGTTGTGTCATGGACGTGACCCCCCGGGCCCGGGCGGCTACGCCTCGGGCTTGTCCTCCGCCTTCTCCGTCGTGTCGGCCTTGTCGAGGCCGGCGGCCTTCGCCGCCTTCTCCTCCTCGGCCTGCCTCTTCGCCTCGTCCGCGATCTGCCGCTTGGCGGCGGTCGCGTAGATGTCGACGTACTCCTGGCCGGAGAGCTTCATGATCTCGTACATGACCTCGTCGGTCACCGAGCGGAGGATGAAGCGGTCGCCGTCCATGCCGTGGTAACGGCTGAAGTCCAGCGGCTTTCCGATCCGGATGCCCGGCCTGATCATCTTCGGCAGGACCTTGCCCGGGGGCTGCACCTTCTCCGTGTCGATCATCGCGACGGGGATCACCGGGGCACCGGTGGCCAGCGCCACCCGGGCGAGCCCACCGGGCTTGCCGCGGTAGAGACGGCCGTCCGGGGAACGGGTGCCCTCCGGGTAGATGCCGAAGAGCTCGCCGCGCTCCAGCACCTCGATACCGCTCTTGATCGCGGCCTCACCGGCACCACGGGCACCGGAACGGTCGACCGGGAGCTGGCCGACGCCCTTGAAGAACGCCGCCGTCAGCTTCCCCTTGACCCCGGGGGAGGTGAAGTATTCCTGCTTGGCGATGAACGTGATCTTGCGATCCAGCACCGCGGGAAGGAAGAAGGAGTCCGAGAACGACAGGTGGTTGCTCGCGAGGATCGCGGGCCCCTCGGCCGGGATGTTCTCCAAGCCCTCCACCCACGGCCGGAAGGCAAGCTTCAGCGACCCGCCGATGGACAGCTTCATTGCGCCGTAGAACAACCGAGAACCTCCTGTGTGTGACGAGGAGACCTTAACCTGCCTACCCGCCGTGCGGCGCTCCGCGTAGGCTGAGGGCCAGACCCTCTCGTTGTCCGTTGTCTCGTTCCCTTGATCGGAGATCCCGGTGCCGCTCCTCCCCGGAGCCGAGCCGTTCCGCCATGACGGCGGAGAGGTCGGCGTCCTCGTGTGTCACGGCTTCACCGGTTCCCCGCAGTCCGTAAGGCCCTGGGCCAATTATCTCGCGGAGCGGGGCCTGACGGTCTCGCTTCCCCTGCTTCCGGGGCACGGCACCCGCTGGCAGGACATGGCGATCACGGGCTGGCAGGACTGGTACGCGGAGGTCGACCGTGAGCTGTGGAGGCTGCGGGAGCGGTGCTCCCGGGTCTTCGTGTGCGGCCTGTCGATGGGCGGCGCCCTGACGCTGCGCCTCGCGGCCCGCCACGGGGCGGCGGTCTCCGGCATCGTCCTGGTCAACCCCGCCAACAAGGTGCACGGAGTGGCCGCCCGGACGCTGCCGGTGATGCGTCACCTCGTGCGGACGACCAAGGGCATCGCCAGCGACATAGCCAAGCCGGGCGTCGAGGAGACCGGCTACGACCGGGTGCCGCTCCAGGCGGCGCACTCCTTCCGCGGCTTCCTGCGGCGGCTGGACTCCGAACTGCCGCAGGTGACGCAGCCCTTGCTGCTGATGCACAGCCCCCAGGACCATGTGGTGCCGCCGGCCGACTCGGCGCGCATCCTCTCCCGGGTCTCCTCCCTGGACGTCACCGAGCGGCTGCTGGAGAACAGCTACCACGTGGCCACCCTGGACCACGACGCGGAAACGATCTTCGAGGAGAGCCACGCCTTCATCAGCCGGCTCACCGGCACCCCCGCGGCGGCGTCCCATGGCTGAGCCCGACGCGAACCGCGACCGCGACGACAGCCGCGACCCCCTGGACGAGGACCGCGCCTGGGCCGAGCTCGTCGCCGCGTACGGCGAGCAGCCGGACCCGGAGAAGGGCCGCTGGCCCGCGACGGGCGACCTGGACGAGGCGAAGGCGAAGGACGCCGCGCCGGAGACCCCGGCCGTCCGGCCCGAGCCGGCCCCCGAGGAGAAGCCCCCGCCGGCCGCACCCGAACGGCCGGGCGGCTCCGTCGTCTTCGCCCCGGGCATCGGCCCCCGCGACTGGACCACACCGGAGCCCACCGGCCCCGCCGAGGCGGCGGACGAGGGCCACTTCGTCCCGCCGGAGCCCCCGCCCCTGCCGTCGGGCGACGTCACCTCGCGCTTCGCCTGGATCGCGGTCCTCGGCGGCCCCTTGCTGCTGCTCGTCATGGTGCTGCTGCGCCAGGAGCTGACCTGGTGGGTGACGACCCTGGGCGTGGGCGGCTTCCTCGGCGGCTTCGCCACGCTCGTCCTGCGGATGAAGGACAACGACGAGGACGAGGACGACGATCCGGGGCGCGGCGCGGTGGTTTAAATCAGCCCGTCCGGCGTTTGAGGACCGGGGGTCCGGGGGCGGAGCCCCAGGAAACTGGGGGCACCTCCCAGCGGTAGCTGGGGGAGAAAGGGCGGGAGTGGGGCCTCTCTCCTCGCCCTAAGCCGCCGGCACTCGCAAAGCCGCAAGCACCGGCAGATGATCCGTCGCGGCGCGCAAATCGCTCTCCACAACGCCGCGCAACCCCATCGGCACCCCGCACCCCAGCACTTCGACGCCCGGCGTCGCGAAGACCGCGTCGATCCGCTGGAGCGGGTCGCCGAGCCGTGTGGTGTGCTCGCGCCCCCACGGGCTGACGGCCCAGCCGTCCTGGAGCTCCCCGGCCAGCAGGCCGAACGTCCGTCCGTCGGGCCGGTCGTTGAGGTCGCCCGCCACCACGGCGTGCGGCACCCCCAGCCCCCGTGCCCGTTCCAGCAACAGCCGTCCCTGCGCGTACCGCTCGTCCGCGTCGATGCTCAAGTGGCAGCTGACGACCCCCAGCCGGGCCCGGCCGAAGCGCAGCACGGCCGTGGCCAGGCCCCGCTGGTGGAGACCGCGGTGCCGGGGCAGCAGCACGTCCTCCGCGCGCTCCGCGTGGGCGCGCAGCGAGGTGAGGATCATCGGTCCCGAGGCGGTGGCGCCACCGGTGACGTACACCAGCTCCGCCTCCCGGGCGAGGCGGGCGGCCGCCTTGCGCCAGCGGAAGAAGCGGGGCGCCTCCTGAACGCAGACGACGTCGGGCGCACAGGCCCGGATGACCCGGGCCAGCGCCGCGACGTCGTCACGCATGGAGCGGATGTTGTAGGAGAGCACGCGGACCACGGACGTTTCCGCGTCGGTCGAGGATTCCGGCAGGTCCGCGAGCATCGCCCCTCCGCTCAGAAATGCACCGTTGCTCAGCCCTGACGGGCCAGGTCGGCCGCTCCCACCAGGCCGGCCTTGCCACCCAGCTGCGCGGCGAGCACCTGCGCGTGGGGGCGCCACTGTCCGCCGACGAGCCAGCGGCGGAAGGACTTTCGGATCGGGTCGAGGACGAGGTCGCCCTCGTCGGAGACGCCGCCGCCGACGATGAACGCCGAGGGGTCGAAGAGCGAGGCCAGGTCGGCCAGGCCCGCGCCGGCCCAGCGGGCGAGCTCGCGGAAGGAGTCGATGGCCACCGGGTCGCCCTGGCGGGCGGCGTCGCTGATGTGCTTGCCCTCGATGCCCTCGGGGGTGCCGTCGCCGAGGCCCAGCAGGATCTCCGCGTTCTCCGGGGTGGCCTGGGCGCGCTGCTTGGCGTAGCGGACGAGCGCGCGGCCCGACGCGTACTGCTCCCAGCAGCCCTGGCTGCCGCAGCCGCAGAGCAGGCCGTCCGGCACCACACGGATGTGGCCGAACTCGGCGGCCACGCCGAAGCGGCCGCGGCGGAGCTTGTTGCCGATGATGATGCCGCCGCCGAGGCCGGTGCCGAGGGTGATGCAGATGACGTCGTCGTGGCCCTGGCCCGCGCCGAAGCGGTACTCGCCCCAGGCGGCGGCGTTGGCGTCGTTCTCGACGACGACCGGGAGGCCGACGCGCTGCTCGACCTTGTCCTTGAGCGCCTCGTGGCGCCAGTTGATGTTCGGGGCGAAGAGGACCGTGGCCCGCTTGTCGTCCACATAGCCGGCGGCGCCGATGCCGACGGCCTCGACCTCGAAGCCCTCGCTGACCGTGCGGACCGCGTCGGCGATCGCGTCGATCACGCCCTCGGAGGTGTCCGGGGTCGGCACCTTGCACGTCGCGAGGATCGAGCCCTCTTCGTCGACCACGCCGGCCGCGATCTTCGTGCCGCCGATGTCGACGCCGATGGTGAGTCCCATGTGTACCTCGGTTTTTCGCTCGAACCCCGCCAGGACTAACCGTACCGGAGGGCGAGATCAGTCGAGGTCGATGCGTTCGCTCCCCCCGCTCTTCGCCTCGCCCTCGCGCGGCGCGGGGGGCTCGTGCGCCGGCTCGTCGCGGGTCCAGCGCGCCTCCTGGCCCGTCACGGCGGCGCGGTAGGCGGCCAGCAGTTCGGAGCCCGCGGCGGCCAGGTGGTCGAAGACCTGGGGGTTGCGCTCGATGACCGGCAGGGCGGCCGCCTTCGCCTGCTCGACGAGCTCCCGCACGGCCCCCTGCGCGGCCGCGCCCGCGAGCGGCAGCTGGAGGGAGGAGACCTTGCCGGCCACGGCCTCGACGAGCTTGCGCAGCTCCTCGGCGGCGCTGCCGGGCTGCTCGCCCGGTCCGCCGGCCGCGCGGCGGCGGGCGTTCTCGGCGGCGAGGTCCTCGGCGCAGGCCCGCTCCCAGGCATCGGGGTCGGGCGCCTGGCCGGGGCCGGGGCGCTCGGTGGCTTCGCTCATGACGGACTCCCGCTGGCTGGATTTTCCCTCGACGTTACCCGACCGACTCCGGACGGCTCAGGGGGTCCGGGGCCACAGGCCGGGGTCGGGGACGAAGCGCACGCACAGCTCGCCGTCGTGCAGCCCGGCCCCCGCGACGCCGCAGCGGCGCAGCGCGGAGGGCAGGGTGAGGACGCGGCGGAACGGACCGGCGGAGACGACGAGTTCGTCGCCCCGGCGGACGAGTCCGAGGCCCTCGCGGTCGGCGCCGGGCAGCGGGATCCGCCAGATCAGCATCCCGTCGGCGGCGAGGCGGTCCTCCACGGCCCAGGGTTCGGCGGGCGGGCGGTCCGCGGTGGGCAGGGTGGCGCGGGCGGCCAGGACCTCCAGGTCTTCGAGGCCCTGGGGGGCGCGGCCGAGGTGGGGCAGTTCGCGCACGGTGACGCCGTCGGCGAGGAACTCCTCGCACAGCGTCTTGTGGGCGTCGCGCCGCTCGGCGGCGAGCGCGGCCAGCCAGGGGTCGGCGGAGCCGTCGGGCAGCAGCCGGTTCGCCACGAGCGAATCGATCCGGCAGCCCTGGAGGGCGAGCCCGGCGCGGGCGGTGCGCAGGGCGGCGACGGCCTGGGGGCCGGGTTCGGCGACGAGCCGTACGGTCGTGCCGGGCGCCTCCAGGGCGTCGCGGACGGCGGTAAGTTCCCGCTGCCAGCGTTCGGCGGTCTCGTAGAGCCGCTGGGCGGGCATGGGCACGCCGGCCAGCTGGGCGAGCATCGGGCGCAGCGCGCGGGCGGCCTGGCGCTCGGGGGGCAGCAGGCGGCGCAGATAGCGGCCGAGTTGCTCGGGGAGGCCCAGCAGGGCCACGGTCTCCAGCAGGGGCGGCATGTCGACGACGAGCAGGTCCCAGCGGTCCGGCTCGGTGTGCGCGGCCCGGAGGGCGGCGAGCAGCGCCAGGGGTTCGGCGCCGGGGAGTTCGGTGAGCTCCTCGGGGTCGAGGGGGGTGGCGCCCAGGAGGTCGAAGACGGAGGTGCCACGCTTCTGGAGGTCTTCGGCCAGGGCGTGGAAGTGCGCGGCCGGGGCCACGCGGGAGGCCCACAGCCCGGGGGCGGCCTCGCGCGGAGGCGCCCACGGCCAGCCCCAGGCCTCGCCCGTGCCCTCGGTGGGGAGGGTGGTGCCGAGGACGACGTCCGGGGCGGGGCCGCGGTCGCTGGTGAGCAGCAGTGCGCGGCGTCCCGCGCGGGCGGCGGCCAGGGCGGTGGCCGCCGCGACGGTGGTGCGGCCCGCGCCGCCGGGACCGGTGACGAGGACCGTGCGCAAGGAGAGCCCTTCAGGCGGAGTGGTGCGTGATGGTCAGGGGGTCAGGCCGCGGCGCCGCTCTCGACGCGGGTCTTCAGCCCGTCGAGGGCGCGGTCGATGATGACCTTCTCCGCCTTGCGCTTGATCATGCCGAGCATCGGGATCTTCACATCGACGGTGAGCGTGTACGTCACCTTGGTGTGCTTGCCGCCGGCCTCGGGCTCCAGGCTGTACGAGCCGTCGAGCTGGCGCAGCATCTGGGACTTGTCCAGGGACCACTCGACGACGCCGGCCGAGGGCCAGCTGTAGTTGAGGGTGTGGTCGTCCTTGATGGCTCCGGCGTCCAGGACCAGGCGCACCTTGCTGGCGCGGCCCTGCTCGTCCTTTTCGAGCACCTCGGCCTGCTTGACCTCGCCCGTCCACTCCGAGTAGCGGCCGAAGTCGGCGATGACCGCCATGACCTCGGCCGGCGTCGCCTCGATCGTGATGCTCGAGCTGGTGTGTTCGGCCATCTGTGTGGCTCCTCCGTACCGGTGCGCGCCCTGGTGAATGGTCAGCTGAAAGGTCTGCCGGTGAAGGCTACCTCCCGCCGCGAGTCACCACTCCAGCACCCAGGGTGTCGCGGTGGAGGCGAAGTGGCCGACGTTGACGCATTCGGTCGCCCCGATGCGCATTCTGCGCGCCAGCGGCTGGTGGACATGGCCGAAGAGCGCGTACCGGGGGCGGGTGGCGCGGATGGTCTCCAGCAGGGCCGCGCTGCCGCGCTCGAAGCGGCGGGCGACGGTGTCGTAGCAGAGCTCGGGCACGTCGGGCGGGATGTGGGAGCAGAGCACGTCGACCCGGCCGAGGGCGGCGAGTTTGGCGGCGTAGGTCTCGTCGTCGACTTCGTAGGGGGTGCGCATGGGAGAGCGGAGGCCGCCGCCGACGAATCCGAAGACGAGGCCGCCGATCTCGACGCGCTCACCGTCGAGGACGGTGGTGCCGGGG
>NZ_JAILXP010000346.1 GCF_020740895.1 Streptomyces sp. UNOB3_S3
CCCCCGCACCGACGCCACCTCCCCGCCGCCGCTGTGGACGACCACCTCGCGCAGCCGGCGCCGGCGGGCCTGGACGGACAGCCACCACGCGGCCAGCAGGACGACGACGGCCAGGGCCGCGACGACCACCGGCCACCACCACCCCCGGCCGCGCCACCTCCGCAGCTCCGCGGCGGGCAGCAGCACATCGTCCGGGCCGTCGAACGGCCACGCCGACGGCAGCCCGAACCCCCAGCGGCGCGGCAGGTCCAGCGCGCCGATCAGCACCGCGGCGCCGAGCACCACCAGCAGCGCTCCGGCCAGCCCGATCAGCAGCCGGTTGACGGTCCTCAGCACGGCGACAACCACCCCACCCCGTTCACCTCTTCGCCGGGCGCCGTACGTGCACGGACAGGGACGGCTCCCGGGCGAGCCCCAACTCCCGCACACCCTCGGCCAGTACGGTGTTCACATCGGTCCGCACCTCGTCCAGGTCCCGGAAGTGGGAGCGGGCCCGGGCCCGGACCACACGCCGGCCGACGTCGACCCGGACGGCCTGGACGCCGGGGACCTCCATCAGCCGGTCGCGCAGCACCAGGGCCGCCGCCCCGCGTTCCAGCCCGGCCCGTACCCCGTCGTCGCCCGTGCCGTCGGCGCGGCGCATCGGCAGCACTCCGCGCAGGCCCGGGGTGACGGCGAGGACGATCAGCCAGCAGCCGGCGAGCACGGCCGCCACGGCGCCGGCGATCACCAGTCCGTCGCCGAGGTGACGGGTCGCCAGCTCCTGGGCGAGGCGGCGGCGCCAGGCCATGGCGGGGCGGCCGGCGCGGACGGCGGTGACGTCGTAGAGGAAGAACCCGGCGGCGGCCAGGACCACGGCCGCGAGCAGCGCGGCGGGCAGCCGGCGCGCGGACCGGAAGCGGGGGACGGGGCCGCCCTCGACGGCCCGGGGCGCCCCCTCCCCGGCCGGCTTCTCCAGTGACACGGGACCGCTCATCGCACCCGCACCCCCGACAGCCGGCCGGTGTGCGCGGAGTGCAGCCGCTCGACCGTGATGATCACCTCGGGCACCTCCATGCCCGTCAGTTCCCCGACCCGTTCGGCGATCCGCTCGCGCACGGCGCGGCAGCGGGCGCCGATGTCGGCGGGGTAGTCCAGCTCGATCAGGACCCGCACCCGGGCGGAGCCGTCGTGGACGACGACGGAGGCGCGCGGGGGCTCGTGCTCCTCGGGAGGGGCCGTGGCGCCGAGCGCCTCCAGGGCCGCCCGGGAGGCGATCTTCGCTACGACACGGTCGGCGATCCGGGTGGCGCCGCGCTCGGCGGGCACCACCGCGCGTCCTCCCCGCACGCCCTACCTCCCGTGCCGGTCGCGGTCGCGCGGACGCAGCAGCCGTGAGAACTCGCCCGGCTCCAGATCGCCGTCGAGGAACCGCCCGCCCACGAACCCCACCGCGCCCAGCGCCGCGACCAGCAGAAAGGCGCCGAACCCCCCGAAGTAGCCGGCGAAACCGAGAGCCATGCCGGCGATCATGCCGGCCACGGCCATGCTCATGGCGCGCTCCTCACTGGAGCCTGGGCTCCGGCTCTTCCTCGGCCTCGTCCGGCAGCTTGACGTCGGTCACGGCGATGTTGACCTCGACGACCTCCAGGCCCGTCATCCGCTCCACCGCCGTGATGACGTTTTCCCGCACGGCGCGGGCGACATCCGCGATGGCGAAGCCGTAATCCACGACGATCTCCAGATCGAGGGCCGTCTGGACCTCGCCGACCTCCGCCTTCACCCCCCGGGCGACGGACCGCCCGCCCGGCACCCGGTCGCGCACGGCCCCCAAAGTGCGGGACAGCCCGCTGCCCAGGGCGTGGACGCCGACGACGTCGCGGGCCGCGAGCCCGGCGATCTTCTCCACGACGCCGTCGGCGATGGTGGTGCGGCCCCGCTCGGCGGCGGGGACGGGCTCCTTGCCGGAGCCGGGGTGCCGGCCCGGGGCCGGGCCGGACCGCTGACCGGTCTGGTGGGGCTGACTCGATGTGTCGGTCATCGGCGTTCGCCTCTCTTCCCGTCCCTGCCACCATAGGCGGGCTCGCCGCGCCCCGCTGGGGCGATCCGGGGAAGTCCGGGCCGGCGCCGGTCAGCGGGACGGAGCGCGCGAGGCGCGCGCCGTCACTCCCCGAGGCCCGCGAGGTCGCGCAGCCGGCGCGCCTGCGCCGCGCGCTCCGCGACGCGCTGCTCCTCGTACGTACGGCCCTGGGCACCGCGCAGCAGCGCCTTGGTCTCGACGACCGCGTCACGCGGCGCCGCCAGCAGGGCCGCGGTGAGGTCGGCGGTGGCGGCGGAGAGCTCCGCGAGGGGGACGACCGCGTTGGCCAGGCCGATGCGCTCGGCCTCGGCGGCGTGGACGAAACGGCCCGTGGCGCAGATCTCCAGCGCCCGGGCGTAGCCCACCAGCGACACCAGCGGATGGGTGCCGGTGAGGTCGGGCACCAGCCCCAGGCTGGTCTCGCGCATGGCGAACTGCGCGTCGTCGGCACAGACGCGCAGGTCGCAGGCGAGGGCGAGCTGGAAGCCCGCGCCGATGGCATGGCCCTGGACGGCGGCTATCGAGACGATGTCGGTCCGTCGCCACCAGGTGAACGCCTCCTGGTACGCGGCGATCTCGGCGTCCAGCGCCTCGTCGCTGCCGCGTGCCAGGTCCAGGAAGGACGGCTCGCCGTCGAAGCCCTCGGGCGTGAACGCCTGCCGGTCGAGGCCGGCGGAGAAGGACTTGCCCTCGCCCCGGAGCACCACGACCCGCACGGTGCCCGGCAGCCGCCGTCCCGCCTCGGTCAGCGCCCGCCAGAGCGCGGGCGACTGAGCGTTGCGCTTGGCGGGGTTGGTGAGGGTGACGGTGGCCACCGTGTCATCGACGGTGAGCCGTACGCCGTCCTGGTCGAGCAAGGTGTCGCTGGCGGTCATGGGGGCCTCCGTATTGCCCGCAGTCATGTTGGTTGACTGCACAGTAACCACCCGGACGGCCGGTCGGCCGACCGGGTGGGACTGTCCTGACCGCTGTTCTCACAAGGTGCGCGGCGTCAGACCGAGGCGGCCTTCTTGCCGCGCGTCGCTCCACCGCGGCCCCGCAGGACCACGCCGGATTCGGTGAGCATCCGGTGGACGAAGCCATAGGAGCGACCGGTCTCTTCGGCCAGCGCCCTGATGCTCGCACCGGAGTCGTACTTCTTCTTCAGGTCTGCCGCGAGCTTCTCGCGCGCGGCGCCGGTCACCCGGCTGCCCTTCTTCAGAGTCTCGGCCACCCGTGCCTCCTCATGGGAGATGCGCCTCTTGTCTCTCATGATCACCCCTAGGCGGCCTCCTGGCCACCCATTCGGCAAGGTCCATAAGAAGTCCAAGGGAACGGACGTCCGTGTTTTCCGGTCGCGACAGGCCCTGGAGCAGGCAATTCCACATGATCCGCGTCGTACGGCCGTACGGGTGGCGGGGCGAAGCGGCAGGTCAGACAGGGCTCCGTGATGCGCGGCGCGAACGGCGCCCCGCATCCCGCACAGCGCGTGCGCCGGAGCGACGGACGGTGGCGGGGTACGAGCCGCCCTCACACAGATGGTGGATCACGCCTCGGCCGAATGATCGGGACCGCACTGATCAAGAGCGGCCCCGGTCCGGTCAGGCGAGCGCGACGAGGTCCGCGTAGTCCGGGCCCCACAGGTCCTCGACGCCGTCCGGGAGCAGGATGATCCGCTCCGGCTCCAGGGCGTCCACGGCGCCCTCGTCGTGCGTCACCAGCACCACGGCGCCCTTGTAGGTGCGCAGCGCGCCGAGGATCTCCTCGCGGCTGGCCGGGTCGAGGTTGTTGGTGGGCTCGTCGAGGAGGAGGACGTTGGCGGAGGAGACGACGAGCGTGGCCAGCGCCAGCCGGGTCTTCTCACCGCCGGAGAGCACGCCCGCGGGCTTGTCGACGTCGTCGCCGGAGAACAGGAAGGAGCCCAGTACCTTGCGCACCTCGACGAGGTCGAGGTCGGGCGCGGAGGAGCGCATGTTCTCCAGGACCGTGCGGTCCGGGTCCAGCGTCTCGTGCTCCTGGGCGTAGTAGCCCAGCTTGAGGCCGTGACCGGGGGTGACGGCGCCCGTGTCGGGCTTCTCGGCGCCCGCGAGCAGCCGCAGCAGGGTGGTCTTGCCGGCGCCGTTGAGGCCGAGGATGACGACGCGGGAGCCCTTGTCGATGGCCAGGTCGACGTCGGTGAAGATCTCCAGCGAGCCGTAGGACTTGGACAGGCCCTCGGCGGTGAGCGGGGTCTTGCCACAGGGCGCGGGCTCGGGGAAGCGGAGCTTGGCGACCTTGTCGGAGACGCGCACCGCCTCCAGGCCCGAGAGCAGCTTCTCGGCGCGCTTGGCCATGTTCTGCGCGGCGACGGTCTTGGTGGCCTTGGCGCGCATCTTGTCGGCCTGCGAATTGAGCGCGGCGGCCTTCTTCTCGGCGTTCTGGCGCTCGCGCTTGCGGCGCTTCTCGTCGGCCTCGCGCTGCTGCTGGTAGAGCTTCCAGCCCATGTTGTAGACGTCGATCTGCGAACGGTTCGCGTCGAGGTAGAAGACCTTGTTGACGACCGTCTCGACGAGGTCGACATCGTGGGAGATCACGATGAAGCCGCCGCGGTAGGTCCTGAGGTAGTCCCGCAGCCAGATGATGGAGTCCGCGTCGAGGTGGTTGGTGGGCTCGTCCAGGAGCAGGGTGTCGGCGTCCGAGAAGAGGATCCGGGCCAGCTCGACCCGGCGGCGCTGACCACCGGAGAGGGTGTGCAGCGGCTGGGTGAGGATGCGGTCGGGCAGACCGAGGCTGGCGGCGATGGTCGCGGCCTCCGCCTCGGCGGCGTAACCGCCCTTGGTCAGGAACTCCGTCTCCAGGCGCTCGTACTTCTTCATCGCCTTCTCGCGGGTGGCGCCCTTGCCGTTCGCCATCCGGTCCTCGTTCTCCCGCATCTTGCGCAGGACGAGGTCGAGGCCGCGCGCGGAGAGGATGCGGTCGCGGGCGAGCACGTCCAGATCGCCGGTGCGGGGGTCCTGCGGCAGATAGCCGACCTCGCCGGAGCGGGAGATGGTGCCCGCGGCGGGGATGCCCTCACCGGCGAGGCACTTGGTGAGGGTGGTCTTGCCGGCGCCGTTGCGGCCGACCAGGCCGACACGGTCGCCCTTGGCGATGCGGAACGAGGCGGACTCGATGAGGACGCGTGCGCCGGCGCGCAGCTCGATGCCGGATGCGGTGATCACGAGGGGTTCTACTCCCGGGCAGTGATGGACGGCGGAAGGACGGACTGGGTCGCGATGACGCCGTCTAATGCACGAGGAGGAATGCCATGCGGACCAGTCTAACGGGGGCGCGCAAACCGATTGCCGGGGTCGCCCGCCACGCCGGACGCACCGGAGAGCGCGCGGCCGGGGCGATTCGCCGATACTCGGGGTGGACAGCCCTTACCGGTGAGCGGTGGAGCCGAGAGGCGGTGGGCACGTGCAGTTCGACGACGACGCCGACCTGGACACTTCCCAGGTGCAGGACCAGCGGGGCGGCGGCATCCCCGGCGGTGGGCTGACCATCGGCGGCGGCATCGTGGGGCTGATCGCGCTGGCCCTGGGGCTCTTCTTCGGCATCGGCCCGAACGAGCTGGGGCTGAGCTCCCAGGGGCCGGGCCCCGCGGCGTCGCCCAGCACGGACCAGCAGGTCTCCCGGACCTGCCGTACCGGCAAGGACGCCAACACCCGCCAGGACTGCCGGATCGTCGCGATCGTCAACAGCGCCCAGTCGTTCTGGAGCCAGGAGCTCGCCCGCCGCTCCATGACGTACACCCCCGCCTCGACGGTCCTCTTCACCGGCCGGACGAACACCGCCTGCGGGGCCGCCACCTCGGCGGTCGGCCCGTTCTACTGCCCCGGCGACCGCAAGGTCTACCTGGACCTGGGCTTCTTCGACGAGCTGAAGTCCAAGTTCGGCGCGAGCGGCGGCCCCTTCGCCCAGGCCTATGTCGTCGCCCACGAGTACGGGCACCACATCCAGAACCTCCAGGGCACGCTCTCCCGCGCCCAGGACCGGCTCACCGGGGCCGGCAGCAACTCGGTCAAGGTCGAGCTCCAGGCCGACTGCTACGCCGGGGTCTGGGCCAGGCACGCGACGACCACCCCGGACAAGTCCACCGGCCGGCCGCTGATCAAACAGCTGACCAAGGCCGACATCGACGACGGGCTCTCCGCGGCGGC
Organism: Streptomyces sp. UNOB3_S3; assembly: GCF_020740895.1. Lineage (GTDB taxonomy): Bacteria > Actinomycetota > Actinomycetes > Streptomycetales > Streptomycetaceae > Streptomyces. The sequence continues at coordinate 6,220 of NZ_JAILXP010000346.1, forward strand.
CGCGGTGGGCGACGACCGCATCCAGGAGAAGTTCCAGGGGCGGGTCACGCCGGAGAGCTGGACCCACGGCTCGGCGGCCCAGCGCCAGCAGTGGTTCACCACCGGCTACACCACGGGCGACATGGCCCGCTGCGACACGTTCCGCTGACCTTTCCCGACGACCTTTTCCGAGGAGGGACCGCCATGGCAGATACAGGCACCGCGACGCCGGCCATCAGCCCGGCGCTGCTCTACCGCGACGCGAAGGCGGCGATCCGCCTGCTCACGGAGGCCTTCGGCTTCGTCCAGAGCGCCCTCTACGAGAGCGAGGACGGCACCGTCCTGCACGCCGAGCTCGTCTACGGCAACGGCATCGTGATGATCGGGACCAAGGGCCGGGGCGGGGTCTTCGACGAGGCCATGGCGGGCGGCGGGCCCTCCGGCGTCTACGTCGTCGTCGAGGACACCGACGCCCACCACCGCCGGGCCGTCGAGCACGGCGCGGAGATCCTGATGCCCCCGACGGACCAGGAGTACGGCTCCCGGGACTACATGGCCCGGGACGCCGAGGGCAACGTCTGGAGCTTCGGCACGTACGCCCCGAAGGGAGAATTCAGCCCTTCCGGCGTTTGAGGAGCGGGGGTCCGGGGACGGAGCCCCCGGGAAACTGGGGGCACCTCCCAGCGGTAGCTGGGGGAGAAAGGGCGGGACCGGGGCCCCTCCCTACGCACCCCCCGTGTGCACCTGGAAAGCAGCCCTGCGCACCGCCTTGGCCAAGGCCGGATCCGGATGCGCGGCGGCCAGCGCGACCAGCACCTGCACCGTCCGTGGGTGCCCCACGGCCCGTACCTCCTCCAGCAGCCCCGGCACGGTCCCCTGCACGGCCGAGTCCAGATGCCGCACCAGCAGCCGCCCCTCCCCGTGGTCCGCGACCGCGGCCGCCGTGTCCACCCACAGCCAGGTCGCCTCCTCCCGGCTGAGCACCTCGGCGGCCTCCTCCGGGTCGTGCCCCTCGTGCTCGGCGAGCCACAGCAGGGCGTACGGGCGCAGCACCGGCTCCTCGGCCGCCGTGCGGACCGCCGGCTCGGCGGGGGCGCCCACCGCGCGCAGGGCCTCGAAGGCCTGGCCGCGCACCATCGCGTCGTCGCCCCGGGCCGCGTCCAGCAGCTCCGTGACGGCACTGCGGACGGGCCGGGCGGCGAGCCAGGCGCGGTACTCGGCGCGGGCGGGGCCCGGGGTGAGGTCGGCGCAGCCGCGCAGCATGGCCTCGGCGGACAGCTCGATGTTCCCGGCGGGGCTCTGGGCGGCCACGCAGATCTGCTCCAGCTTGACCCACACCGCCCAGTTCCCGAGCGGTGTGAGCAGGGCCTCGGCGCGGGGGCCGGTGCCGCCGCGCATGACCAGCGCGCCGACCGAGGCGAGCCCTTCGAGGGCCCAGTCCAGCAGCCCCGGCAGCGGGTCGCCGACGGGGGGCGCGGG
>NZ_JAILXP010000347.1 GCF_020740895.1 Streptomyces sp. UNOB3_S3
GGGTGGGGGCATGGCGGCTGGGGGATCGGCATCGACCAGGGCCCAGGAGGCCCGGCGGCACGAGCGTGAGCTGCGGGAGCAGCTGAGGGCGGCGCAGCGGGAGGCCCGGCGGTGGGAGGCGGCCAGCGAGGGCGAGCGCAGGGTCGCCGCCCAGCTGCTGATGCTCACCGAGCGGGGCTGGCGGCTGCTCGTGGACCGGCGCTGGCCGGGGACGCGAGCGGCCAATGTCGACATGCTGCTGATCGGGCCCGGCGGCGTGTTCGTCATCGACGTCAAGAACTGGCGGGCCGCCCCGGAGACCGCCGACGGGCATCTCGTCGCGGCCCGGCAGCGCCGCGACGGGGAGATGGGCAAGCTGCTGGCCGTGACCAGGCTCGCCGAGGCGGCCGTGGCGGAGCTCGGCATGTCGCCCGTGGCGGTCCGGCCGGTGATGGTCTTCGCCGGCCGCTCGTTCAGCGGCGAACTGGGCCGGGTGCGGCTGCTGGGGGAGCGCGAGGTGGGGCCGGCGCTGCTGGCCGAGCGGACCCGGCTCGCCCCGGCCCGGGTGGGGGAGGTCGTCGGCCATCTGGCCCGGGTCTTCCCGGCGTACGAGGGCTCGTCCGTCCCCGCCGAACGCTCCGGCGTGCACCCGGTGGCGCACGCGCCCCAGGAACCGGCGGAGGCGCTGTTCGACGTCGAGGGACTGCGGGACGCGGCCGTCGAGGCCGCCCGCCGGGGCCCGGTCGAGCAGTGGATGACCTTCCTCCACCCCGCCCAGGTCGCCCTGGTGCGGCGCAACTGGTCGGGCCCGGCCCGGGTCAGCGGCCCGGCGGGCACGGGGAAGACCGCCGTGGCCCTCCACCGCGCCGCGCTCCTCGCGCAGCGCACGACCGGGCGGGTGCTGTACGTGACGTTCGCCAGCAATCTGCCACGCGTGCAGGCCACTTTCCTGCGGACGATGTCCCCGGCCGTCGCCGACCGGGTCGAATTCCGCAGCCTGCATTCCTGGTCGCTGAAATTCCTCGAAGAACGCGGAATCCCCCACCGGCTGCACGGCGAAGGCGCGCTGACGGCGTTCAACCGGGCCTGGATACACCGCGGCCGCGAGAGCGTGCTCGGCACCCTCGACCCGTCGCCGCGCTATTGGCACGAGGAGATCGACTGCGTCATCAAGGGCCGGGGCATCACCCGTTTCGAGGAGTACGCCACGCTCCGGCGCCACCGCCGTCGCACCCACCTCCGCCGCCCGCACCGCGAGGCGGTCTGGGCGCTGTACGAGGAGTACGAGCGGGTGCGCGCCGAGCGGGGCGTGCACGACTTCAACGACATCCTCGGCCTCGCCCTGGCCGAGGCGAGCGCCCGGCCCGGCCGCTCGCCGTACGCGGCCGTCATCGCCGACGAGGTCCAGGACCTCACGCTCGTCGGGGTACGGCTGCTGCACGCGCTCGTCGGTGACGCGCCCAACGGCCTGCTGCTGGTCGGCGACGGCCAGCAGGCCGTCTACCCCGGCGGCTTCCGGCTCTCGGACGCGGGGATAGACGTGCGCGGCGACCGCGGCCAGGTCCTGCGCGTCAACTACCGCAACGCCAAGGAGGTCCTGGACGCCGCTCTCGCCGTCGTCGCCGAGGACGCCTTCGACGACATCGACGGCACCCGGCTGGCCGGCCTGCGCGACGTGGACCTCACCTACCGGGGCGGCCAGGTCACCCGTGCCGTCCTGCGGACCCCCGCCGAGCTCGACGAGGCCCTGCTCGCCGCCCTGCGCGGCCGCGGCGAGGCCGGCTGGCCCGACTCGGCGGTCCTGTGCCCCACCCGGCGCGAGACCGAGCACTACCAGCGGCTGCTCGCCCGGGCGGGCATCCCGCAGTGCCCCCTGGAGCGCTACGACGGCCACCCCGTGCCCGGTGTGAAGGTCGGCGGCTACCGTCGCGCCAAGGGGCTGGAGTTCAAGCACGTCTATCTGCCCGGCCATATCACGCCGGGTGTCCCCGGGCCGGACGACGACGGCATCACGCTGGAGCGCGAGGAACTCCGGCGCGCCCAGTTGTTCGTGGCCATGACCCGGGCCAGGGACACGCTGTGGCTGGGCTCGGTCGAGGCCGTGGCGAACGGGGTGGCCCCGGCGAACCCGGTGTCGCTGCCTGCCCGATTGTGATCTTCTCGTGGTCGCCGGTACGGGCTAGCGTGCGGGGAGACCGCCCGTACCGACACCTGGAGCACAGCTCGTGGACGACTCCCGCTCGGCCGTACGCGCCGCACGCCTCTTCGACGGCGAACGGGCCCACAACGGCCCGGTGCTGGTCCTGGTCGAGAACGGCCTGATCACCGATGTCGACCTCACCGGCGCCAACCCGCCGGAGGGAGTGCCGCTCACGGACCTCGGGGACGCCACGCTGCTGCCGGGCCTGATCGACGCCCACAGCCATCTGGCCTTCGAGGCGGGCGGTGCCACCGAGCATCAGATGTGCCATGACGACGACGCCACCGTGCTCGCGCGGATGCGCGAGCACGCGACCCGCGCCCTGCGGGCCGGGATCACCACGATCCGGGACCTGGGCGACCGGGACTATCTGTCGCTGCGGCTGCGCGAGGAGTTCGCCGAGGGAGGCGCGGGCCCCCGGATCGTCGCGGCCGGCCCGCCCCTCACCCGTACCCGTGGCCACTGCTGGTACCTGGGCGGCGAGGCCGACGGGGCGGACGAGGCGGTCGCCGCCGTCGCCGACCGGGCCGCGCACGGCACGGACCTCGTCAAGATCATGGCGACGGGAGGGATATCCACGACCGGTTCCAATCCCGGCGGCTCCCAGTACACCCCGGCCGAGCTGCGGGCCGTCACGGAGGCCGCGCACGGCCGGGGGCTGCCCGTCGTCGCCCACGCGCACGCGGCGGCGGGCATCGCCGACGCCGTGGCCGCCGGGGCCGACGGCATCGAGCACTGCACGTTCATGACCCCGCACGGGGTGCGCCTCGACCCCGCGACGGTCGACGCGATGGCCGCCGCGGGCACCTTCGTCGGCTGCACGGTCGTCAAACCCCGCGCGGGCATGCCCGACGAGGTGCTGCGGACCATCGAGCCCTACTGGGAGAACCAGGCGTACATGCACCGCCGGGGCGTGCGGGTCGTCTGCTGCACCGACGCGGGCATCAACGCGCACAAGCCGCACGACGTGCTCCCCTCGGACCTCGTGTACTTCGCCTCGCAGGTCGCGACGAACACCGAGGCCCTCACGTCGGTGACCTCGCTCGCCGCCGCGTCCTGCGGGCTCGCGGACCGCAAGGGCCGCATCGCCCCCGGCCACGACGCCGACCTGCTCGCGGTGGCCGGGAACCCCGTGCACGACCTCGGCGCGCTCTCCCGCGTCCGCGCGGTCCACCGCGCGGGACGGCTGGTCGCCGGCGCCCTGCCGGAGGAGGCCGGCACGTTCTGATCCGGCGTGTCCTGGGCCGACGCGTCCTGATCCGGCGCGTCAGGAGCCGGCGGCCACCGCCGACGGCGCCCCGGGCCGGAATCCGTCGGCGAAGGAGCCGACCGTACGGGAGCGCAGCGCCCGGTGCAGCCGCAGCATCCGGCGGATCTCGCGGTGCACGGTCGACCTGTCGGCGAGGACCTCCGGCAGCAGGTCCTTGTCGAGCTCCTTGTGGTAGAGCTTGCCCGCTCCGGCCGCCGCCTCCCGCCGGGTCACCTCGATCCAGCAGGCGGTGGCCGCCAGCCGCTGCCGCTGGACGAGGCGGGACTGCCCGGGACCGCCGGAGTACGGCGGGGCGCCCGTCGCCTCCCCGGCCTCGTAGAGGAGCTCCGGCGACGCCCAGCCGTCGTGGAGGAACGTGATGCTGTCGTGGATCTCGATGACCCGCTGGTGCAGCCGCTCCCAGGCGCTGTCGAACGCCAGCAGGTCCGTCCTCCGCGACGGGGGCGGCACCACGGTGAGTTCGGGCGTCGCGCGCCGCAGCAGCAGCCACAGCCCGTACAGCCGCTGCCGGCGGTACCAGTACAGGGACACCTGCCGCAGCGGCTCCAGCGCGGCCAGCGAGCATCCGAGGGCGACGAGGACGAACCGCGCGAAGGAGCACCAGAATCCGGCCAGCGCCAGCGCCGCCGGGGCCTCGGTGAACCAGCGGACGCAGCGGATCACCAGATAGGGCACCTCCGCGCTGGTGCCCACGGCGAGCGCCAGCACGCTGACGCGCAGCACCGGGCTGCGCATCGCGACCCCGTGCCGCCAGAAGACCACGGCCGCCCCCACCGCCGTGATCAGCCCGTACGCGATCCACACGACCGCGTACCCGGCCCACCAGCCGTGCGCCCGCGCCCCGAACCGGTCGTGCGCGGGGGTGACGGCGAAGAAGGCGAAGGCGAGCGCCGCCATCGAGGCCGCGCAGACCACCGGCGCCCGGCGCAGCCACGCGGGGACGGTCCGCCCGGCCGCGTCCAGCGCCACCGCGAGCCACCACACGAACGCGAAGTCCGTGAGGGCCACGAGCGCGACGGCGAGCTCACCGGCCTTGGGCACATGGGTCACCTGGTCGACCCAGCTCCCCACCTCCGCCTGGATCGCCAGCGAGCCGGTCGCCAGCACCGCCAGCGCGATCCACACCGGCCGCTGGGGCGGCCGCCGCAGCGCGGGTATCCGCAGGACCAGCACGGTCCACGCGATCAGGAGGATGACCTCCCGCAGCGTCTCGACCCACGCGGGAACGTCATGCACGGCCGGCTCCGAGCAGGTTCTCCGCCCGCCGCTCCACCGCGCTGATCCCCTTGGGCCGCATCTGCCCGGCGATCCTCAGCACCAGCGAGGCGAACGTCTCCGCCAGCTCCTCCTCGGCGTCGCTGCACGACTTGCCCTTGGCCCGCCGCCCGTCCGTGCCCGGAGCCGAGCCGGGACCGCTCAACACCTCCTGGAGCGCGGTCCCGTGACCCGCGAGCATGTGGCATATCTCGTGCAGCACGATGTGGTCGCGGTAGTAGCCGGTGGCGGACGAGCGGGTGATGATGTGATCGGTCGCGCCGTCGTCGTACCACATCCCGAACGGCAGCGCCGGAAGGTCCGCGGAGTGCAGCTTCAACGCCCTCCCGCGGGCCCGGCCCAGCGCCCGGCAGAGCTCCTCGACGTCCCATGGCTGGGGCAGTTCGGGAAGCCGGGCGACGAGCCTCTCGGCCATGGCCCTCACGTGCTTATTGGCCACGACGTACCCCCTCCCTCGCGATCGCGGGCACCGTCGGCTCACCCCTCCCCGACCAGGTGCTGCGCTGTCCCCTCGCGGCCACGCGTCATTGCCCCGCTCCCTTTGCTCACGACAACCGGAAGACGGCCCCCCCAAGCCCCCTGAAACGGGGTCGAGTGTACAGACCGGCGGGCATGCCGAACGGGGTCCTGTGGACTCCTGTGGAGGAGGACGGGAAGGCGGGGGAGGGGTGTGGAGAAGAAACGTCCCGACTGGACGAAGAGCGCCCCCGGCAGGACTCGAACCTGCGGCCAAGTGCTTAGAAGGCACCTGCTCTATCCACTGAGCTACGGGGGCCGGTGTGTACGGCGGTCGCGGACGGCTGAAGCCCCGGGCTCGGTGGTGCCGTGACCTTGCCGGGGACAAGGATAGGGCTCCGCGTACCTCGTCCCGGTTGCTTCACCTCCGTGACACGATGTGGAGGTTCGGTGAAGCGGTCCTGATAATCGCAGGCAGGTGCGATTTTCGCATCGTTTTTGACGCGGTTGATGCCGGGTGTTGTGTACTCGTTATGCCTGGGCCCCATACGCCACGCCTCGCGCGCCATGGCCTATATGTTTCAAAATCACCCCAGAATTGGGCATTCTGCACGTGTGGCGACCTTGGACGTACGGCCCCGACTGCTTGACGCGCTGTCCGCGTTGCGTGACCGCGTGGACGCCGCACGCTTCCCCCTCCCCCTCCCCGGCGCAGCCCGCGCCCGCCGTAACCGGGCCGAGCTCCTGGCGCAGCTCGACGACTACTTGGTGCCCCGCCTGTGCGCCCCCGAAGCGCCGTTGCTGGCGGTGGTCGGGGGGTCCACGGGGGCCGGCAAGTCCACTCTGGTCAACTCGCTGGTGGGGCGGAGGGTCACTGAGGCGGGGGTGCTGCGGCCGACAACCCGCACGCCAGTGCTGGTCTGCCATCCGGACGACCACCACTGGTTCGCCGGGCCCCGGGTGCTGCCCAGGCTCCAGCGGATCTGGGTGCCCGCGCAGGACGGCGCGTCCGGGGCGTTCGAGGCGGAGGCGGCGGACGAGGAGGCCGGGGCCGCCGCCGAGCCGGAACCGGCGGAGGACGGGCCGCCCGCGCTACGGGTCGAGACCGACCGCGCCCTGCCGCGCGGGCTGGCGCTGCTGGACGCGCCCGACATCGACTCCCTCGTCGCCGGCAACAGGGAGATCGCCGCCTCCCTGATCTGCGCGGCCGACATCTGGGTGCTCGTCACCACCGCGACGCGGTACGCCGACGCGGTGCCCTGGCACCTGCTGCGCACGGCCAAGGAGTACGACGTCACGCTCGTCACCGTGCTCGACCGGGTGCCGCACCAGGTGGCCGTCGAGGTGTCCCGGCAGTACGACGCGCTGCTGGAGAACGCGGGCCTGGGCGACGTCCCCCGCTTCACCATCCCCGAACTGCCCGAGTCCGCCGACGGCAGCGGCCTGCTGCCCGCCACCGCCGTCGCCGGGCTGCGCGCCTGGCTCGCCCAGCGCGCCGAGGACCCGGCGGCCCGGCTCGTCGCGACAGCGCGCACCGCGCGCGGAGTGCTCTCCTCACTGGGATCCCGGCTGCCGGGACTGGCCGGTGCCTCGGCCGTCCAGCACGCGGTGGCCGTACGGACCCTCCAGCGCGTCGAGGACGCGTACGGGCGGGCGGTCGAGCGGGTACGGCGGGAGATCGCGGCGGGGGAGGCACTGGCCGGGGACGCCCTCACCCACTGGCGCGGCTATCCCCACGACAGCACCCCGGACGAACTGCTGACCGCGCTGGCCGGTTCCGTCGTCGCGCTGCTGAGCTGCGCCGCCGACGCCGCGGACGAGGAGATCGCCGCGGGCTGCGCCGACGACCCGGTGGCGGCGGCCGCGCTCGCGCCCGCCGACCCCGACGGCGCGCGGGCCAGGATCGGTGTGGCCGTACGCCGTTGGCGGCGCTGCCTGGAGGAGATCGCCGAGGAGGAGGTCCGGGCCGCCGAACGCGACCGGGGCACCGAGAGCGAACGGACCGCCGCGCTCCTCGCGGCGGAGCTGCTGGGCGGCCGCCGGGCGGGCCGGGCCGGGGACAAGCTCGCCGGGACGTTCGGCGCCCAGCGCGCCCTGCGCCTGCGCGACCGCGGGGCCGGGCTGCTGACCACCTGCCTGGAACAGGTCCTCGACTCCGAACGGGACCGCAGGGCGGCTCCCCTGGAGGCCCTGGAGATGACCCCGGATCACCAGGTCGAGCTCATCGCCGCGCTGTCCCTACTGCAGAAGGAGAGGTGACCGCCATGACCCCCGACGTGCCTCCGGGTGCTGCCTCCGGCGCGGCCCCGGGCCCGGCTCCCAGGAGCGGAGGGGACGAACGGGGCGGCGGCAACGGCGAGCGCTACTGGTACGACGGCGTGATCGCACGCCGCGTACGCC
>NZ_JAILXP010000348.1 GCF_020740895.1 Streptomyces sp. UNOB3_S3
GGCGCATGGCACCTCCGTGCGCGACGTGCGCGGATCCGCGCGGAACCGCGCGGTCAGCCGCTCGGAGCGTAGCGCGCGCACGGGCCGGACAGCAGAGGGCGTACCCGTCCCCGGGCCGTCACTTGGCCGGTGAGTAGATCATCCCGACCAGCTCGGCGACCTTGTCGTCCGGCAGGTGCCGGGCCACGTCCGCCTCGCTGATCATGCCCACCAGCCGCTTGTTCTCGATCACCGGCAGCCGGCGGATCCGGTGGCTCTCCATCTCGTGCAGGACGTCGTCGACGTCCGCGTTGGCGTCGATCCAGCGCGGCGTCCCCTCGCAGAGCTCGCCCGCCCTGACCTTGGCCGGGTCCCGTCCCTGGGCGAGGCACTTCACCACGATGTCGCGGTCGGTGATGATGCCGCACAGCCGCCCCTCGTCGTTGCTGACGGGCAGGGCGCCCACGTTGAGCATCTCCATCACCTGGGCGGCCCGGGACAGCGTCTCGTCACGCGTGATCCACTGGGCGCCCTCGTGCATGATGTCCTTGGCTCTGGTCATGATGACCCGCCTCCATCGACTTCCCCGATGCTTGTGTCCTCAGGCGGCCGCGGCCGCGTAGACCCGCCCCGCGAACTCCGCGATCTGCTCGTCCGTGAGGTTCTTGGCGAGCTCCGACTCGCTGATCATGCCGATCAGACGGTGGCCGTCCGCCACGTCGATCACCGGCAGCCGTTTGATCCGGTGGATCTCCATGGTCTCCAGCGCCTCGGCGGCGTTCGCGTCCGCGTCGATCCAGTGCAGCGCGCCGCCCAGGGCCCCGGCTTCGACGGACGCCGGGTCGCGCCCGGTCGCCACGCACTCCACGACGATGTCGCGGTCGGTGACCAGGCCCTTCAGCCGGTTGTCGTCGCCGCAGATGGGCAGCGAGCCGACGTTCAGCTCGCGCATCAGCTTCGCGGCCTGGAAAAGGGACTCGTGCGCTCCGATGCACCGCACACCCTCGTGCATGATGTCGCGGCACGTGAGCGGTCGTTCGCCGGCGGTACGGGCCATGACCGGACTCCCTTCGTCGCCCCGGGCACGACCGTCCGGTGCGCCCGGCACCTCCATCGTCTCCCTCACCGCGCCTCCCGGCGATCGGAGGGTTACTCCGTTCGGGTGACACCCGGTCCCACGGCCCCCGGGGGCGATCCCCCAGGCCGGGCGAGTGTCAGTGGCCGGTGCGAGACTGGGATCCGTCCGGGGAAACCCGGTGGAGGTCTCCCGGAGTCCCGAAGGAGCACGCCACCATGCTCACCACGAACTTTGTCACCGGCGCCCCCAACTGGCTGGACCTCGGCAGTCCCGACACGGACGCGGCCGCCGCCTACTACGGGCGCGTCTTCGACTGGTCCTACGAGTCGGCAGGCCCCGAGGCCGGGGGATACGGCTTCTTCAAGCTCAACGGCGCCACCGTCGCCGCCCTCGGCCCCCTCACCGACGAGGCCGCCAGCTCCGCCTGGACCGTCTACTTCCAGACACCCGACGCCGACGCCACGGCCCAGGCCGTCGAGAAGGGCGGCGGCACGGTCCGCGAGGCGCCCTTCGACGTGATGGAGGCCGGGCGGATGGGCTGCTTCACCGACCCGACCGGAGCGGAGTTCGCCGTCTGGCAGCCCGCCGCCGTCGGCGGCCTGGAGAAGGCCTCCGACGAGGGCGCCCTGTGCTGGGCCGAGCTCCACACCGGCGACCCCACGGCGGCCAAGGCCTTCTACCGGACCCTGTTCGGCTGGCGCTCCGAGGACATGAAGGTCCCCGGCATGACGTACACGGTCCTCTCCACGGCGGAGGGCGAGCTCCAGGACGCGTCGTTCGGCGGCGTCGTCCCCCTGCGGGAGGAGTCCGAAATCCCGCGCTGGATCCCGTACTTCGCCGTCACCGACGTCGACGAGGTCGTCACCAACACGCAGGGTGCGGGTGGGACGGTGCTCATGCCGGCGTCCGACGTCCCGGACGTCGGCCGCATGGCCTGGCTCGCGGACCCCTTCGGGGCGCCCTACGCCGTCATCAAGCCGAACCCGCCGGTTCAGACGGCGGGGTGACCCCCGCCTTGACGGCGGCCAGCAGCGCCCGCAGGCGGGGTGGGGTCGTTGCGACGACGGTCGCGGGGGCGTCGCTCTCGCGGATGCCTATGCGGCGGTCGCGGATGCGGGCCAGCTCGACGCAGTCGCCCTGCGAGTCCGTCGAGAACGACGACTTCTGCCATGCGATGAGCGCGGCGACGCTTCGCGCGCGGGCCTGTAAGACCGTCGACGGCGTGTCGCTTTCGCGGATGGCTATGAGGCCGCTGGAGTTGGTCAGTTCGACGCAGTCGTCGCGATCCCCTGAGAACGACGACTTCTGCCACGTTGTGTCCGACATGCTTACGCCTTCACAGTTCTCTTGCGATTCTGTTGATGAAGTCGCGTGACTTCCTCGGAGGAAGGGAAGTCTCCAGCGTGCGCTTCAGGATGCACCGGTAGTTCTCCAGATGCGATTGCGCGTCCAGGAGCACCGAACCGTGAGCCGTGTCGAGGGCTACGGTGTCCAGCTGTGGTACAGCACCTGAGGCAAAGGTGAGTGAGCTGTTGGCGCCAGGGAACGCGCCGGTCGCGAACGTGATGACGCGGATGGAGATCCCGTCCTGATCGCTCGCCTCCACCAGCCGTTCCAGCTGTCGCCGTTGCCCGTCGACGCCGGGAAAGATCATGCGTAGCGCGGCCTCATGGATCAGGAACGTGCAGGGCGTGGCCGGACTGCGTTCAGTGACGCGCTTGCGCTGCATGCGATAGGAGACGCGCCGCTGGACATCCAGCGGCGCCAATTTGGGAACGCTCTGTCCGAACACCGCCCGCGCATACTCTTCCGTCTGCAGAAGTCCCGGGATGTAGACCACCTGCAGTGAGGTCAGCGCTTGCGCGTGGTACTCAGCCTCGGCGAGGTCCAGCGCTCCCGTCGAGATGGTGCCACGAGAGTCCTCCCACCACCCTTTGACGCGCTCTTCCGCCATCGCGGCGAGCGCGTCCACATACGCCGCGTCAGGGCACTTGTAGTGCGACGCCCAAGTCCGTACACGTTCACCGCTGACGCCGAAGCGGCCTGCCTCCGTGTTGCTGATGCTGGCTCGGTCCGTGCCCAGCAGTTCGGCGGCTCGTGCGGGCGTCAGGCCGGCGTGCTCGCGCATCTTGCGGAGCTCGGCGCCCACTCGCCGTTGGCGGGCTGTGGGGGCCTTCCTCGGTGGCATCGGTTCCCCTTCTGTTTGCCCATCAGTGTGGACCGTGACCCAACCGAGGTCCACTCGTTCCATTGATTAGTCCGTTGGGTCGCAAAACTTAGACCCGGTGCCCTACCGTCGAAGACGTGCCGGACGTCACGTCCGAAAACGGCGAACCGCGCCTGCCCGCAAGGCAGTTGCGCCACCCACCTGGAGGCAAACCCATGGGTACGGCATCACTCGAACGCTACGAACTGATGGCCCCGGCCATCGCCCCAACCGCCCGCGTCGCACGCGAATTCGTCACCGCCGTGCTCGTCGCGGCGGAGCGACACCCGCTGATCGAGAGCGCGCGGATCTGCGTCTCCGACACCGTCGCGAACGTCGTGCAGCACGCGCGCGTGCCCGTGCTCGCCGTCGAGGTGACCGTGCACGGCGACCGGGTCGTCGTCGCCGTGCGCGACGACGACCCGGTGCGGCGGCCGTACCGCCGCCTCGGCGAGGCCACCGCCGAGGACGAGCACGGCAGGGGCCTGGCCCTCGTGCGCGGGCTCGCGGCGGCGTCCGGGGTCACGCTGGTGTGGAGGGACCTCGCCGTCGTCGGCAAGAGCGTGTGGTTCGAGCTGCGTGAGCCCGTCGCGCTGAGCGCCTGATCCAGAACGCCTGAGGGGCGGGCCTCCGCCCGCCCCGGGGCGCTAGCGGCCGTCCCAGAGTTCGCCGCTGCGGGCCGCCACCGACGCGGCCACCCCCGCGACGGCTTCACCCACCGGCAGGGGGGCCAGCCGGCGCCCGTCCCGCAGACGCACCGCGACCTCGCCGGCCGCCACCTCCATCGCGCCGATCACCGCCTGGTACGGAACCAGCCGTGCCGCGCGGATCCTCGCCCCGAGGGTGCCCTCCTCCGGGCCCGCGATCCGGGCCCGCAAGCCCTCGTCCAGGCAGCGGCGGCGCAGCTCCTCGGCCCGGGGCCACTGCTCGTCCGACACCGGGAGGATCGCCACCTGGGTCGGTGCCAGCCACGCCGGGAACGCCCCGCCGTGGAGTTCGACGAGATGGGCCACCAGCCGCTCCACGCTGCCGATGATGGCGCGGTGCACCATCACCGGCCGGTGCTTCGCGCCGTCGGCGCCCACGTATTCGAGGCCGAAGCGTTCGGGCTGGTGGAAGTCGACCTGGACGGTCGACAGGGTCGCCTCGCGGCCGGCCGGGTCGGTGATCTGGACGTCGATCTTCGGGCCGTAGAAGGCCGCCTCGCCCTCGACGGCCTCGTACTCCAGGCCCAGTTCGTCCAGGACCCCGGTGAGCAGGTCCGCGGCGCGCCGCCACATGTCCGGGGCGGCGACGTACTTCCCGCCCGAGCCGGCGAGGGACAGCCGGTAGCGGGCGGGGCGGATGCCCAGGACCTCGTACGCCTGCCGGATGAGCTCCAGGGCGGCGCGGGCCTCGTCGGCCACCTGGTCGAGGGTGCAGAAGACATGGCCGTCGTTGAGCTGGATCGCGCGGACGCGGGTGAGGCCGCCGAGGACGCCGGAGAGCTCCGAGCGGTACATGCCGCCCAGTTCGGCCATGCGCAGGGGGAGTTCGCGATAGCTGTGGGCACGGGAGCGGTAGATCAGGGCGTGGTGGGGACAGAGGCTCGGGCGGAGGACGACCTGCTCGCCGCCGAGGTCCATGGGCGGGAACATGTCGTCGCTGTAGTGGGACCAGTGCCCGGAGATCTCGTACAGCTCGCGTTTGCCCAGTACGGGCGAGTGGACGTGCTGGTAGCCGGCGCGGCGTTCGGCGTCGCGGATGTACTCCTCCAGGGCGTGGCGGACGGTGGCGCCGTCGGGCAGCCAGTACGGCAGGCCCGCGCCCATCAGCGGATCGGTGTCGAACAGGTCCAGCTCGCGGCCGAGCTTGCGGTGGTCGTGCATCGTGGTCTCCTCGTGGGGCGAGGCGAGTGACCACACGGCGAAGCCCCGGGGCACTCGCCCCGGGGCTTCGGACAGAACAGCTGTCAGCGCGCCGGGACACTCTCCGGCGTCGTCGTCATGAACTGACCAGCGCGCTTCATGGCCGGGAGCGTAGCACCGCACCGGCCCCCCGGTACACGGACTTTCTCCTTCGGCTGCCACGCCCGCCTCAGACCTCCTCGCGTAGCAGCCGTACGTACACCGCCGCGAACAGCGCCCCCACCACCAGCAGCAACAGCGCCACCGCCGTGCCGTAGCCGATCAGCGACTTCAGGAACGCCTGGTCGTACATGAACACCGGCAGCGTCTGGCTGCGGTTTCCCGGGCCGCCGCGCGTCATCGCCCAGATCAGGCCGAAGACCGACAGCGTCTGCAGGGTGTTGAGCATGAGGTTCGTGCCGATCGAGCGCCGCAGCAGCGGCAGGGTGATGTGCCAGAAGCGGCGGAGGCCGCGCGCGCCGTCGACCTCCGCCGCCTCCGTCACGTCCTGCGGGATCTCCGCCAGCGCCGCCGAGTAGACCAGCATCGAGAACGCCGTGCCGCGCCAGACGTTGGCGAACGACACCGCCAGGATCGGCAGGGTGAACAGCCAGTTCTGCTGCGGGAGATGGAGCAGCTCCAGCACCGCGTTGAGCGTGCCGCGCCGGTTGAAGAACGTGTACAGCAGGAACCCCGCGACGATCTCCGGGACCACCCAGGCCGCGACGACGACCGTCCCCGTCGCCGTCCGTACGGCCTTCGAGGCGTGCCGCATCAGGGCCGCCAGCGCGAATCCCAGGGAGTTCTGGCCGAGGAGGGAGGAAACGACGGTGAAGACCAGCGTCAGCACCACCGCGTTACGGAAGTCCGGATCCCCGAACGCCCGGCGGAAGTTGGCCAGTCCGACGAAGGACGCCGTCGCCTGGCCCGTCAGCTGGGTGTCGGTGAAGGCGAGCCAGACGCAGTACGCGACCGGGCCCGCCAGGAAGAGGAGCAGCAGGGTCGTGGCCGGGGCCAGGGGGAGCCAGCGTGCCGCCCGGCGTACGGCGACGGGTACGGAGGACGTCATCGTGTCGTCACGCCCGGACCGCCCACGATCGACCGCAGCCGCTCGTCGTACGCCCGCGCCGCCTTTGCCGCGTCGGCGTCGCCCGTCGTGACGGACTCCATGGCCTCCTGGATCGCGTTCGACACCCGGGGGTAGACGGGGAGGGCGGGGCGCCAGTGGGTGTCCTTGACGAGGTCGGTGAAGAAGCCGATGCCCGGCATGGACGCCCGGTACTTGGTGGAGGCCGCCACGTCGTCCCGGACGGCGATCTGGCCGTCGCGCACGGTCCATTCCGTGGCGTTGTCGGGCGTCTGCATGAATGCGATGGCCCGCCAGGCTAGGTCGGCCTTGGTGGACTTGGCGCCGATCGACCATGTCCAGCCGCCGGAGAGGCTCACCCGGCCCGGGTCGCGGCCGTCCTGGGTGGGGAAGGCGGCGCGGCCCATGACCGCCGTCCAGCGGGGCCAGGGCTTCGCGCCGGAGTCGATCCAGTACTTGCCGAGCCAGTTGCCGTCGAGGTCGATGGCGAGTTTCCCGGCGGGGAGCCACTCGGTGGCGACATGGGTGGAGATGTTGGGGTCGAGGGCGTCGGACGGCTCCGGGCCGAGCTTCTCGGCGTAGACGGTGCGGACGAAGTCCAGGGCGTCCCGGAAGCCCTTGCTCCCCGCGACCCACTTCTTCTCCGCCGGGACGTAGAGCGGGTCCGGGCCCGTGCCGTACAGCAGCATCTCGAAGCCCTGCATCGTCGCGGCCTCGCCGGCGCCCTTGCCGGTGTAGACGTTGAGCGGGATGACGCCGGGGACGGCGCGCTTGACGGCGCGGGCGGCGTCGAGGACGTCGTTCCAGGTCCGGGGCCGCCAGTCGGCGGGGAGCCCGGCCTTGGCGAAGATCTCCTTGTTGAACCACAGGGCGCGGGTGTCGGTGCCGTCCGGCACCCCGTACGTCTTCCCGTCCGCGCCCCGCGCGGACGCCTTGGCGGCCGGCACGAAGCGGCCCCAGTCCTTCCAGCCGGCCAGCTTGTCGTCCAGCGGTCTCAGATAGCCGCTGGTGATGTCGGAGTTGATGAGGAAGGTGTCCTCGCGGACGACGTCCGGGGAGGTCTTCGCCGACCGCATCATCTGCTGGATCTTGGTGTAGTAGTCCTCCTGGGAGGCCTGGATCGGCAGCAGTCGCAGCTTCTTCCCGGGGTTCTCCTGCTCGAACCGCTTCTTGACCACGGCGAGGTAGTCGTCCATGATCCGGACCTTGTTGTCCGTGCTGCGCTGATAGGCGACCTTGATCGTGTCCGGGTCGTCGTCACCGGAACCGCTCCCGCACGACACCACGGAGGTGGCGGCGAGGGCGGTGAGGGCGACGAGGAGTACGGGGGTGTGGGC
>NZ_JAILXP010000349.1 GCF_020740895.1 Streptomyces sp. UNOB3_S3
GCGCAGCACTGCGGTGACACGGGCCGTCAAGTGGGCTCCCGAGAAGGGCTTGACGAGATAGTCGTCGGCGCCGTCGGTGAGCAGGCGGACGATCTCGGCCTCGTCGTCCCGCGCGGTGGCCACGATGACCGGTACGTCGGTGATGCCGCGCAGCATCTTCAGCGCCTGCGCCCCGTCGAGGTCCGGCAGCCCGAGGTCGAGGACGACCGCGTCGAAGCCGACCTGCGCCACCTCCCGCAGCGCTTCGAGAGCCGTGCCCACGCTGCGCACGGTGTGTGCGGCCTCGGTCAGCTGGCGGATGAGCGCGGAGCGCACGAACGGATCGTCCTCGACGACGAGCAGTCTTGCCATGGGCCGCACCGTACGCCATACGGGTGAGGCACCATGAGCCGGATGAGGCGAGGCATCCTGCATTTCCTGGCGTGGGCGCTGGCGACGGCCGTGGCCATGGCGCTCTCCTGGTACGGGGTCCGGACCGTGCTGACGGACACGGCCCACGAGCCGCCCCTCGCCCTCCCGGCACCGGATACCGCGCCGTCAGCGCCGGCACCGCTGGACCCATCAGTCCCGGCCACCCCGGCCGTTCGTCCCTCGCCTTCCCCGCCGTCCACGCCGGCGCCTCCGCCCGTCGCGGCCTCCACCGGCGGCGCGGTGCGGAGCTATCCGGTGCGGGGCGGCCGGGCGGTCTTCGCCCTCGGCGGGTCCTCGGCGACGCTCGTCTCGGCCGCCCCGGAGGAGGGCTGGCGGATGCGGGTGTGGAAGCAGGACGGCTGGATCCGCGTCGACTTCACGGCCGGCCCGCGCACCAGCTCGCTCTTCGTCACCTGGAACGGCCACCCGCCACTGGTCCACGCGGTGGAGGACCAGTAGGGCGGCCGGGGCGACCGGACGGGCCTCAGCGCTTGGGGATCTCGTCCCACAGCTGCTGGGCGGTCTTCCCGGTGCGGTCGCGCCACCACTGGTTGTCGCCGTCCTGCACATACGAGCCGTCGTGCCCGGCGACGTTCAGCTTGCGCACGATGTCGCCGTCGTAGCGCGTGGCGACGTGGTTGAGGAAGTACGCCGTCGTCCGGTAGGCGTCGGTGTACTTGTCGGACGTCCCCACGGAGGGCAGCCCGCCGTTCTCGAAGTGGTAGTTGCGGACCCAGTCGGCCACGCCCTCCACGAAGTGCCCCGGCAGAACGCGGTTCTGCTGGATGATGTGGACCTGCTCGTGGATCAGGAAGCCGGTGTCGCCCGGGTTGCGGCGGACGTAGTCGGGGTTGACGCTGACCATGTCGCCGGAGGCGTAGGCGACCCCGGTGTTGGACCGGTCGAGCACGATCCGGTACCCGGCGGGGGCCGCGAACGCGTCGCCTATGATCAGCGCGACCGTCTTGGGGAACCAGGCCTCCAGCACCGGCTTCCGCTCCTCCAGCCAGCCGGCCAGGTCGGGGGCCTGCCCGGCGTCCAGGGTGATCCGCACGCCCGTGCCCGGACCGGGCTGCGGCCGGGAGGAGCCGACGGGCAGCAGTTCCCAGCGCTGCCCGGGGTCTCCCCAGTTCGGGCCGCGCAGCCCCAGCGCGACGCCCTCGCCGACGGCCGTCAGATAGCGGTCGCCCTCGTTGCCGCGCATGGTCTTGATCCGGTACCAGCCGCTGCCGGCGTCCTCGAACAGCCAGCGCTGGTTGGCATCGCCGTGCTCGGGGAACAGGTGGGTGACCCCGGCGCTGAAGTTGTAGTCGAGCACCATGCCCTTGCCGGGGGCGTGGGTGCCGTGGGTCAGCTCGGTCTCCAGCAGCCACGAACCGTTGTCCTTGGCCCAGAAGACCCACTGCTGGGCCTTGGAGTTGTTGGGCTTCCAGCCCTGGATCCGGTTGCCGGTGGTGGTCTGGCTGGAGTTGACGTCGACGGTCAGGCCGTTGGCGGACCGGAGCGTGAACACCTGGCCGTTCTGCGGGGTGACGGGCATGTCACGTTGCCTTTCGGTGGTGGGGTGAGGGGAGTTCTGCGGAAGGTCAGTCGGTGACGCGGAAGCCGTGCTCCGCGCCCAGCTTCTCGAGGCTGGTCCGGCCCGGGACGCCGTCGGCGTCGTCGCCCTCGTAGCCGCAGCGGCCCTGCCACTCGGCGTAGGCGTCCCGGGTGCTGGTGCCGAAGGAGCCGTCCAGCCACTCGGCGGACAGCAGGCCCTCGGCGTGGAGGGCCCGCTCGACGACGAGGACGTCGTCGCGGTGGGTGGTCGCGCCCTGCGGGGCGTCGGGGTCGCTCCCGGCGGCGGCGATCACGTTCGCGAGACTGACGTCGGAGACATCGTCGTTGGACACACCACCGTCGGCTGCCGTGTCGGACGGCTCCTCGTCGCGTGCGGCCGGGGCGTCGCCCGGACCGGCGGCGAGGAGCGCGGCCTGCGAGATGGCGCCCGGGTCCCAGTGGTCGTTGCCGGGGACGTTGGCGTGCCCGTAGTGGCCGCCCTCGGAGTGCCAGGTGTCACTGTCGCGGTCGGTGGACTCCGAGCCGTCGGAGGCGAGGTCGCCCGCCGGCCAGGCGTCCGGGACGCCCCAGGAGCGGGCGGCCTCCAGCAGCGCGGCGAAGTTCGGGCCCGGCTTCCAGTAGTCGGTGAAGGGCTCGCTCGCGCGGGCCAGCACCTCGACCTGGACGCAGACGCGGCCCGTGCGGTTGGTGCGGTCGTCGCCGTCGTTGCGCAGGGCGCGGGCGCTCTCGTCCAGCGGGCCGAACTGCCCGAGGCGGTCGGTCGTGGGGTCGTAGAGCAGGTGCGGCTCGGCGCCGATCTCCATCAGGTAGTCGGCGGTGGAGTCGAACTCCGCGTCGCCCGCGCCGCTTTCGGTGGTGTGCCAGACGACGCGGGGCGGCTCGTCGGGGGTGTCCATCCCGCCGCCGATGTCGCCGTCGCCCAGGCGCTCGGCACCGGGGATCCAGGTGATGCCCATGGGGGGTGTCCTCTCGGGTGTCGCTCAGGTGCTGCTCGGGTGCCGCTCGGTGTCGTCAGCTCGCGAAGGTCTGCGTCCAGCGGCCGCCGCTACCGGGGGCGAAGGCCGCCCCGAAGCGCCGGAAGTTACGCCCGAGGATGTTGTTGCGGTGCCCCTCACTGCGCATCCACATGTCCATGGTTCCGCGCACGTCGGAGCCGGTCGCGGCGTTCTCGCCCGAGAAGACGTTCTCGATGCCCACGTCCTTGAAGCGCCGCCCCATGTCGCTGCCGTCCGAGCCGTTGTGGCCCAGGAAGTTGTTGCGCGCCATGTCGTCGGACTGGCGCTGGGCCGCCGCGCACAGCGCGCGGTCGAGGACCAGGCCCGGCAGACCGGCCTTCGCCCGCTCCTGGTTGACCAGGCTCAGCATCAGCTCGACATCGGAGCCGCCGGTGCCGGGCCGCGGCTGCGGCTGGGGCTGCGGCTGCGGCTGCTGACCGGCCTGGCCGCCCTGGCCGGAGGACGGGGCGCCCTCCAGCCGCCACCGCTGGGCGTCGCTGCCGGGGTCGGACTTCCACACGCCCAGGAAGCGGCCGGCGCCGTCGGCGGTCAGGTAGGCGTCGCCGCCCTCCGTGCGCAGGCTCTTGAGGCGTACGTAGCCGTCGCCCGCGTCCTCCAGCCGCCACAGCTGGTTGGCCTGCCCGTGCTCATTGAAGAGGTGGGCGCGCCAGTTGGAGAAGTCGTAGTCGAGGACCATCGCCTGGCCGGGGCCGTGGGTGCCCTGCGTCAGGCCCGTCTCCAGCAGCCACGAGCCGTTGTCCTTGGCCCAGAAGACCCAGCTCTGGGCCCGGGAGCCATTGGCCGGCCACCCCTGGATCCTCGTGCCCGGTGCCGTGCTGCTGTGGTCGACGTCGACGACCACACCGGTGGCCGAGCGGAGCACATATGCCTGACCGTTCTGCGGAGCCATTTTCTCTTTTCCACCCGTTCTTCGGTGCTGTGAATTCTTTTCGGCGAACACCATGCTGCGGGAAGCGGATCAACGGCCGGTCGACGGGAAATGGAAGAACGGTCGACGCCATGTTCACGGGTTGTCGATGAGGCGTCTATTCCGCCTTTGCGCACCGCATTCCCGGTTTTTGTGTGGCATGGTGATCGCCAGACATCGCCCCACGTCAGTCCATGCAGGCGACGTGTAGGCGATGATTCACCGAATCCAGGAGGGATAAACCATGGCCGGCGCCAGGGAATTCATCAGCATCGCCCGGGACGAGATCGGATACCAGGAGGGCTTTTCCGACGGACACTGGGACAACGACAACAAGTTCGGCCGCTGGTACGGCATGAACGAAGAGGCGTGGTGCGGCATGTTCGTGAGCTGGGTCGCGGACCGCAGCGGGAACGGCGACATAGTGCCGCGCTACGCGTGGTGCCCGGCGGGCGTGGAGTGGTTCCAGGAGCGCGGCCGCTGGAGCGAGTACCCGGCCGTCGGCAGTGTGGTGTTCTTCGGCCCCGGCGGCGGCAACCACACCGGCATCTGCATCGGCTACACCGACGACGAGATCACCACCATCGAGGGCAACACCAACGACTCCGGCTCGGCCGAGGGCGACGGCGTCTACCTCAAGACCCGGCCGCGCAAGTCCTCCTACGTCTACGGATACGGGATCCCGGACTTCCCCGAGGGGGCGGTCGTGGCCGACCCCGACTGGAAGGGGCGCCCCGGCGTCGTCCACTTCGGCGAGCAGGCCGACGAGTCCGACATCCCGGCCGACGGCGGCACCCCCGCGCCCCGGGAGGAGGACCGGCCCGCCTCCCGAGAAGAAGAGACCGCGGACGAGCCCGCCGCCGACCCGCGCCAGGTCGTGATCGACGGCTTGGCCTACGGCCCGGGAAGCAGCGGCGAGCACATCACCCGCCTGGGAGAGATGCTGGTGCGCGCCGGCTGCGGCGCCTACCGGGTGGGTCCGGGACCGGAGTGGACGGACGCCGACGCCGAGTCGATGCGCCGCTACCAGCAGAAGATCGGTGACACGGGATCCGACGCGGACGGCGTCCCGGGCCCCCGGCAACTGGCCCGGCTGATCGAGGAGTACGGCCGCCCCGGCGACGCGCTCTCGTAGCCGCCCCCGCCGTCACCCAGCCGCCGGTGCGCAATTCCGGTCAAGGATCAATCACCGGCGGCGAGTTGACACAAGCGTCAACAGTCCCCGTTCTCAACCATACGCAGGACAATCAAGCTTCTCCCACGTCCCAGGGCCACCGGAGCCGAAGCGAGTCAATGCGCCAACCACCTACTGGTCGTTGACGCGTGCCACACGCACATGCGTACGCTTCTCAATAGTTCCGTTCCGCTTCAGCGGACGGCATGCGCGCGACACCGTAGGCGTTCGGCCCACTCCCCCACCCACTCGTGGCCCGGTGAACACGGAGGTCCGGCAGTTTGAAGACACACACGCACTCATGGCCCGCGTGGCCGAAGTACACCCCGCAGACCGAGGAGCGGCTGCTCGCGGCGCTGCGGTCGGGCCGCTGGACGGTCAGCGGCGCCTCCACGGGCGAGCCGTCCTTCGAGGAGTCCTTCGCCCGGGCCTTCGCCGGCTATCTCGGCGCCGCGCACGCGGTCCCCACCTGCAACGGCTCGGCCGCGCTCACCGTCGCCCTGGAGGCGCTGGACGTCGGGCCCGGCGACGAGGTGCTCGTCCCCGGCCTCACCTGGGTCGCCTGCGCCTCCACCGTCCTGCGCGTCGGCGCGACCCCCGTGCTCGTCGACGTCGACCCGGACACCCTGTGCATGTCCGTGGCGGCGGCCGAGGCCGCGCTCACCCCCAGGACCAAGGCCGTCATGGCGGTGCACCTGTACGGGTCCGCCGTGGACCTGGACGCCATGGGCGAGCTGACCCGCCGGCACGGCCTGGCGCTGCTGGAGGACTGCTCGCACGTGCACGGCGCGACCTGGGACGGGCGCCGGCTGGGGACCTTCGGCGACGTCGCGGCGTTCAGCCTCCAGCAGACCAAGCTCCTCACCTCGGGTGAGGGGGGCGTCGCGGTGACCTCCGACCCGGAGATCCACTCCCGGCTCTACCGCAAGCGGGCCGACGGCCGCCGGCGCCGGAGGGACACCCCGCCCGGCGAACTGGAGCTGGAGGAGCTGCCCGGCGTGCAGGGGTACAACTACTGCATGAGCGAGTTCAACGCGGCCGTCGCGCTGGACGGGCTCGGCCGGCTCGACGAGGAGAACGACCGGCGCAGGGCCTCCATGCGGCGCCTGGAGGAGCTGCTCGAGGACGTCGAGGGCGTGTACCCCCTCGTCCGGCCCGCGGCGCTGACCGCCGAGGCCGCCTACCAGTTCTGTGTCCGCCTGCGCCCGGAGGTGTTCGGGCACGGCGCCAAGCACAAGGTCGCCGCCCTGCTCGCCCAGCAGCTCGGGGCGCACGTCGAGCCCGCCGACTCGGCCCTGAGCCGCAACGACCTCTATCAGCCGCTCAGTTCGGGCTGGGCCGGGTCCGGGGCCGGCCCGGGGCGGGCCCGGGAGCTGGACCCGGCGCGGTTCGAGCTGCCCGTCGCCGAGGCCGCGGGGGAGAACGCCGTCGTCCTCCCCCACTGGATGTTCCTCGCCCCGCCGGAGCGCATGGAGCTCGTGGCCGCGGCGCTGCGGACGGCACGGACCCGGCTGGGCGTCGTCTGACGCCGCGCGCGGTCCGCGTTCCCGGCAGCTCCGCCCCACGACGAAAGGGCATGCCATGACCCCCCGTTCCACGCCGGGCGCCGCCGCCGTGCGCACGGTGACGACGACGGACGGCGGAACCCTCACCCAGGGCGACGCCGTCGGCTTCCTGCGCACCCTGCCCGACGCCACCGCCCGCCTGGTGGTCACCTCCCCCTGGTTCACCGGCCCCTTCCCGGCCTCCTCCACCGATCCCACCAGCCCCGGCTTCGTCAAGTGGCTCGACCCGTTCCTCACCGAGATCGGCCGGGTGCTCCGGCCGGACGGCAGCCTGGTGATGGAGCTGGGCTGCTGCTGGGCGAAGGACGCCCCGGTGCGCACCGTGCAGAACTTCTCCGCGATCGGCGACCTGCTCGCCGGCGGCGAATGGCACCTCCTCCAGGAGTTCTACTGGTACAACCCCGGCTTCCTGGAGGCCGACGTGGAGTGGGCCGACCGGCGCCGGGAGCGTCTCGACGACTGTGTGAGCATGTGGTTCTGGCTGGCCAGGACACCCGACGTACCGGTGGACGTCCGGGGGGTGCGCGGCTTCCAGAACCACCTCACCCGGGCGTACGGCAACTTCCTCGTCCTGGGCGACTCCCGGGCCGACGATCCCGGCCAGGACGACGTGCCCGGCGACGCGTCCGGCGAGCGGGCCCTGGCCCTCGCCGAGCGCTTCCCGGTGGCGCTGCCCGAGTACTTCATCCGGCTGCTCACCCGGGAAGGCGAACTCGTCGTCGACCCCTTCGCCGGAACCGGTGCCACGGCCCTGGCAGCCGAGACCACCGGCCGCGCCTGGGCGTGCAACGACTTCTCCGACGAGGCGACCGGGATCGCCGAACGGCGCATCGACGCATTACGAAGGTGATGGTGATGGACTCCCAGTTCCCTCCCCCGGCCC
>NZ_JAILXP010000035.1 GCF_020740895.1 Streptomyces sp. UNOB3_S3
CGCCTGGACCGGTGGCTGCGCGCCACCCGCCCCGGCAGGCGGCTGGAGTGGGAGATCGCGGCGACCGGACTGGACGTCACCGTGGGCGAGTTCGCCGCGACGACCGTCGGCGCGGCGGCCGGGCTGTGGATCGCCGCCGGGCTGCTCCTCGCGCCGTTCTTCGGGCCGCTGGCGGCCGCCGTCGCCATCTGGTCCTCCCACGCCTTCCTGGTGTGGCAGCGGCGCAAACGCACCGAGAAGTTCATCGGCCAGCTGCCCGAGCTCTCCCGGATCCTCGCCAACGCCACCCAGGCCGGGCTCGCCCTGCGCACGGCCCTCGGCATGGCGGCCGAGGAGATGGAGGCCCCGGCGGGCGAGGAACTCGCCAAGGTCGCCGACCGGCTCGCCGTCGGCCACTCCATCGACGACGCCCTCGGCGAGCTCGCCCGGCGGCTGCCCTCCCGCGAACTGGTGGTGCTCGTGACCACGCTCGTCCTCTCCCATCGCGCGGGCGGCACGGTCGTCAGCTCCCTGCGCAATCTCACGACCACCCTCGAAGAGCGCAAGGAGACCCGGCGCGAGGTGCGGACACAGCTCTCGCAGGTGACGGTGACGGCCTACGTCGTACCGCTGATGGGTATCGGGACGTTGCTGCTGATGGACCGCATCGCACCCGGATCGCTGGACCGGATGACGGGAAGCTGGCTGGGGCAGGCCGCGGTCGTGGCGGCCTTCTGCCTCTACGGAGTGGGGTTCTTCCTCATCCGCAGGATGTCGAGGATCGACGTATGAGCCGGGCCGGGGACGCGGGGAGACGCGTGAGCCGGGCCCGGGACGCGGGGAGACGTGTGAGCCGGGCCCGGGACGTGGGGAGATGAGCGGCATGGGAATCCTGCTGGCGCTGCTGGCCGGCGCGTCCGTCGTGGGCGCCTGCCACGGCATCGCGCTCGTCCGCAGCGAGGCCAAGCTGCCTCCCGACCTCGTCCTGGCCCTCGAGGTCGGCTCGACGCGCACCACGGCCGTCGGCTCGGCCGTCGACCGGCTCGGCATGCGCTACGCGCCGCTGGTGCTCCGCCTGATGGGCGAGAAGCGCGTCACGGCCGTACGGCGCCGCATCGACCGGGCCGGCAACCCGGGCGGCCTGACCGTCGACCGCTACGCGGCCCGCCGCGCCGTCTACGGCATCCTCGGCTTCGTCGGCGCGCTGGTGATGCTGGCCAAGGGCCAGGCCCTGCTCGCCCTGCTGATGGTCGCCTTCGGCCTGTTCTGGATCGAGGTCGGCATCCGGGTCGCCGTACGGGAGCGCCGGGCCGCCATCGAACGGACCCTGCCGGACTTCCTCGACGTCCTCGCCGTCGTCGTGAGCGCGGGCCTGAGCTTCCGGCAGGCGCTCGACCGCGTGGCCGAGCACTACGAGGGACCGTGGGCGGACGAACTGCGGATCGTGCTGCGCCAGCTGGACATGGGCGTCGCCCGCCGCCAGGCCTTCGACGAACTGCGCAAGCGCAATGACTCCGAACAGGTCGCCCAGTTCGTCACCGCCCTCCAGCAGGGCGAGGAACTGGGCACACCCATCGCCGACACCCTGATCGGCATCGCCAAGGACATGCGCCGCACGGACGCCCAGCTGGCCCGGCGGAGAGCGGCCAGGGCGGTGCCCAAGGCGACGATGGTCATCACGACGTTCATGGTCCCGGGCACGGTGATCCTGCTGATCGCGGGGTTCTTCCTGGGCTCGGGCACGGATTTCGGCTCCATCACGGGGGAGTGAGGGCCAATGAGGTGCATCACCACCTGTGAGAGGAGAACCACCACCATGACGCACGCCTCGCAGCACATACACATATCCCCGCACCACGCCGCCCCTTGCTCCGAGCCGGCAGGGACTTATCCCGCCGGGGCTTACACACTGAGTGAGTTGAGGGAAGACCGTGAAGGACCTTCGCGGCTGCAATCGGATATGGGACAGTCGTCGGCGTCGACGTCCGAAGGCATCGCCGCCGAGCGGGGGTGAGGCAGATGGTGTCCCAACTTCCCGGTGAGGGAAGGGAACGGGTCCGTACGGAGATCTCCCGAGGAGGAGAACATGAGGGTCAAGGGAATCCAGCGGCTGTCGGCCGACGACCGGGGACAGACCTCGGTCGAGTACCTGGGCATCATCGCCGTGGTCGTCGCCATCATCCTCGTCCTGACGACGACGGACTTCGGCACGATGATCGCGACGGCGATCACCAACCAGATCAGCCGCATCACGGGCTGAACGACGCGGGTCAGGCCTTCCCCCTCTACATCACGGCCGTGGCGGCCCTGCTCTTCCTCGCGCTCGCCTTCTTCGCCGTCGGCCGGGCGGGCGCGGTCAAGAACGCCGCCCAGACCGCCGCCGACGCGGCCGCCCTGGCCGCCGCCCAGGACTACCGGGACCAGCTCCGTACGGGCTTCCTGCTGGCGGTGGGCACGGGCGGCGGGGCGGGTACGGCCGGTACAGGCACCTGGGCCGACTGGCTGGCGGGCCGGGGCGCCCGGGACGGCCGGGCCTGCGAGGCGGCGGAGTCGTACGCGGGTCTGAACGGCGCCCAGCGGGGGATCACTTGTGAGCCGGGCGGTGAGCCGGGTTCGTTCACGGTCACGGTCACGTCGGAGCGGACGGTGGGGGAGTCCGTCGTCCCCGGTACGGGCGACAAGCACGCGAAGGCGACGGCGAAGGCGACGGTGACCCCGCGCTGCGACGCGAAGCCGGCACCACCGGCACCACCCCCCACACCCGCACCCACGCCAACGCCAACGCCAACACCAATGGCTTCCCCGTCCCCGCCCCCGGTCGTCGACCTCACCTGCGACGGCGGGAAGGTGCTGGTGATCGACCCCAGGCGTCCCGGGGCGACGGTGAGGGCCACGGACCTGTTCGCCGTGCGCCTCGCCGAGTGACCCCCACCGACCGGACCCCGACCGGACCCCCACCGACCAGTGAAGGAACGGCACCCATGAGCTTTCGTATTGCAGGTGCGGCCCTTGTGGTCGTCATATCCCTCGCCCTGACGGGCTGCGGAGGTGAGGGGAACGATGACGGAAAGAAGACGATCGACCTGAACGCGGCGAGAGGCTCCGGCGCCGCGCAGAATTCGTCGGGAGCGTCGGAGGAGCCCGTGTCGTCGGGCGGCGCGAAGCTCGGCGAGATCAAGGGCCCGGACGGCGTGGTCGTCACCCTCACGTCGGCCGTCCGTGACAAGGGCGGCTTCGTCACCGTGAACGGAGCGGTCGCCAACCGGGGCAGCAAGCCGTACACCCCGCTGACCTGGCGTTCGAAGGAGACGGAGATGAAGTCCCAGTCGTCGGTCTCGGGCGCCTCGCTCATCGACTCGGCGGGGAAGAAGCGCTACCTCGTCCTGCGTGACACGGACGGCGAGTGCCTGTGCACCACGGGCCTCGTCAACATCCGTCCCGGCGAGAGCCGCCCCGTCTTCGCCCAGTTCCCGGCACCGCCCGCGTCCGTGACGGACGTGGACTTCCAGCTTCCGACGATGCCATCCGTCCGGATCAGGATCTCGGGGTGAGGACCATGACTCCGGCAGCGTTTCCCCTAGGGGGATTGGTGGCCGCGACGCTGGCTTTCGCTGTCGCGATGCCGGGCCCGGCGACGGGGAACGCGTACGCGGACGCCGGCCCGGGCCGGCAGGCGAATACGACGCCGCCGGTGAGGACCGACCCCACGGCCCCGGGCCTCAAGCTCCGGCCGGGCAGGAAGCTCGCCCCGGGGCGCGTCCTCGACATCAAGTCGGTCGTCGAGACGGACGACGGCGGCGAGCGCCGCGAGGACACCAACGTGGACGTCACCTTCGCCCTCCAGGCGGAGGTCATCTTCGACAAGGACAGCGCCGACCTGGGCGACGCCGCCCGCGCCCGCATCCGCGCGATCGCGGACGAGGTGAAGAAGCAGAAGGCCACGGCCCTGCGCGTCTTCGGCTTCACGGACAACCTCGGCGACGCCGACCACGGCGTCTCCCTCAGCAAGGAGCGCGCCAACATGGTCCAGCGGGAGCTGGCCAAGGACCTGGGCTCGGCGTCGATCCAGTACGAGATCCGCGGCTACGGCGAGCAGTACCCGATCGCCGACAACGGCACGGAGGACGGGCGGCGGAAGAACCGCCGGGTGGAGGTGAGCTTCCCCAGGAAGTAGGAACGTGCCTGGGACGGCCCGTGGGCGGGGCCCGTGGATATGGCGTTCACGGGGCGGAGCGCAAAATCGATTTCAGGGAACTGTTTCTCCGGACGGCGCTGGGGCATAGGGACAGCAGCTTGATCGAACGCCCCTTTTCATACCTTTTGTATGCATTCTGGGGCGTCGCTCGGTCCACTTACGGCGTGATTCTTCGCGCTCGCGCCGATTGGGCAAAACGCGCGATCGGCGCCAGCATGGGGGCCTTCCCCCGCCGTCCCGGAAGGAACCCATGCGAGTCCGCGCCCCCCGTGACCTGGCCGCCCTGCCGTACGCGCACCACCTCGAGCCCTTCACCGGTGAGCTGCTCGAACAGGCGGGCACTTATGAATGGCTGCACTTCGACGGCTCCGCCTTCCAGGACGCGGAAGCGGGCAGTTCCCTCTTCAGCCAGTCGGCCTTCTCCTCGGCCGCCTTCGAGCGCGGTCGCCTGCGGCGTTCCCGGTTCGACGAGGTGTGGCTGCACTCCGTCCGCATGGTCGGCACCAACCTCGCGGAGACCACCTGGCTGGACAGCGAGTGCACCGCCGGCGTCTTCGCCGGAACGGAGATCCACGGTGGCGAGATGCGCCGCGTCGTCTTCCACCAGTGCAAATTCGACTCGGTCAACCTGCGCGCGACCGCGCTGAGGGACGTCGCCTTCGTCGACTGCCTCCTGCGCGACGTGGACTTCGGCGGGGCGACGCTGACCGACGTCAGCTTCCCCGGCTCGACCCTGGACCGGGCACGGTTCGACAAGGCGACGCTGACCAGGGTCGACCTGCGCGAGGCCACCGCGCTGGGCATCGCCTCCGGGATCGGGTCCCTGAACGGCGCGACGATCAGCACGGCCCAGCTCTTCGACCTGGCCCCGGCCCTGGCACAACACATCGGCCTCACCGTGAAGGACCGCTGACGGCCGACCGGCGGCATGAAGCCCTGGTGGTCAGCTGGACTTGTTGTCGTTGATCCAGTCGTCGTTGTCCTGCCAGGCGTAGAGGGTGTTGCCGTCGGTGTAGGCGTAGTACAGCCCGCAGCGGGCCTGCGCGAGACCGGTTTCCTTGCCGGGGAACCAGGACGCGGAGAGGTTCGGCTCCTTCGCCCGGGTGCTGGAGGGGAGGGCCGTGCACTCCGCAGGGAGCTTGCCGGTGGGGAGCGTGGCCTTGAGGAGACGGTCGCCGCCGGTGGTCTTCATCGCGTACCGGATCTCACGGGCGTCGTCGGGCAGCCAGCGCGGCACCGACGCGCGGCCGGCCTTGGCCTCGGCCCCCGTCGTGTACTGGGACGACTGGTCGTGGCGGCCCTCGTACCAGTCCTTGGCGGCAGGTATGGCGGCCGCCGCGCCGACGGAGGCGAGGGCGACGATGGCGACGCCGGCGGCGGCGCCGGCAGCGAGCTTGGTCTTCATGGGGGGCGGGCCCTTCGGATCGGAGTCGGTCGGAGTCGGTCGGAATATCCGATTCCAGTATTCGGGCCGTCCCCGGCCTCCCGGGTCCCTCCGAGGCACGGTCCTGCCGTCAGACCACGGGAGGACCGCCCCTAGGGGACGCGGGCCGTGGGCTCCTCAGAGGAGGTGGTCGGCCTTGCCCGCCTTGATGACGCGGATCAGGGCGCGGAGCGCTTCGCGGGTGTCGGTGAGGTAGACGTTTTCGGCGCCGGCGACGCCGATGTAGGCGTTGCTGGCGCTGTCAGTGCCGATGCGGAAGCAGGCGCTGCCTTCGCCGCAGAACGGGGCTTCCCAGTGGATGTCGGGCATGCGACGTGGGCTCCTCAGAGGAGGTGGTCGGCCTTGCCCGCCTTGATCTCGCGGATCAGGGCGCGGAGCGCTTCGCGGGTGTCGGTGAGGTAGCGGTCTTCGGCGCCGGACACGGCGATGTAGGCCCGGCCCTGGTCGTCGGTGCCTATTCGGAAGCAGTTGTTACCTTCGCCGCAGTATGCGGCTTCCCAAGTGATGTGGTTCATGGACGTGCTCCTCACAGGTCGCGTGTGATACGTCGAATGAAGTCCCGGGACCTGGCAGGGGTCAGCGCAGCGCCATCCATCCAGTCGAGGTGCGCACGGCACTTCGCGAGTTGTGCTTCTGCGTACAGGAATTCCGGGCCATGGGCTTGGTCGAGCTGGACGGTGTCGAGCTGGGGCACCGGTCCCTCGGCGTACAAGGTGGCGTGTCCGGCGCCTGGGAGCGCTCCCGCTTCGACGGGGAGTACGCGCAGAACGGTGTCATCGCGCTCGGAGGCGCTGAGCAGGTAGTTCAGCTGGTCTTTGGCCACCTTCTTGCCGCCGAACTGCATGCGTAGCGCTGCTTCGTGGATGTAGCCCACGTACTCAAGGGGCTTGTCACGTTGGAAGATTTGCTGCCGTTCCATCCGATGAGCCACACGAAGCTCGACCTCCAGCCTTGGCAGACGCGGAAGCACCGCCTCGAAGATCGCTCGTGCGTACTCCTCGGTCTGGAGGAGTCCGGGGAGGTGCATGACCTGTGAAGTGCGTACCCGTGCGGCGTGCCACTCCAACTCCGCGATGTCCAGCAAACCGGCTGGCAGAGCTCCTCGGAACCGCTCCCACCAGCCGCGCTCACGATCTGCGGCCATGGCCTCAAGGGCGGCCATGTAGTCCTGGTCGGAGCACGCGTAGTTGCAGACCAAGGTTCTCAGCCGATCGGGCGTGATGACCCGCACGCCGGACTCGATGTTGGAGATCTTCGTGCGGTCGATGCCTAGCAATCCGGCTGCGTAGTCAGTGGAAAGGCCCGCTGCCATACGCATTTTGCGCAGCTCGGCGCCCAGCCGCTTCTGCCGTTCAGTGGGTGTCTTCCTGGGTGGCATGGTCCATTCCTACAGCGCCCCGATGTGGGCGCGTTCGCGATTGTCATCACCTCACCCGTTAGGGGTAATAGCCACCTTCGGTGTGGCACGCGTGCCACGCGCCTCGTTAGCTTCGGTAGTGCACCGCGAAAGCCCGGCGCCAGCCGGAAGCGCATCACGCGTGGCGTGCCCGAACCCTCCGTCCCTGGGAGGGGTGTGCCCGCGTCAGGGAGACAAGCCACTGGCAGCGCGCCGCTGCAACCCACTCCACCCCACACGGGAGTCGCCATGCCATTCGCCAGCCTCTGCCCAACCGTCACCCCGAACCCAACGGACCCGTCCGACCACCTGAGCGCCGCCCCCGCCACCCGCACCCCGGAAAGCCTCGCGTACAGCTACGCCATCCCGGGCGAACCACATGCCGCCGCGATCGCACGCACGAGCGTGCACAACGCGCTCGCCGCGCACGGGCTGACGGATCTCCTGCCGCCCGCGCTCCAGGCGACCGGCGAACTCGTCGCGTGCGCCGCGCTGTTCGAGCCCGGACAGGTGCTGTACCTGTCCGTGGGCTGGCAGCAGGAGGGGGTGCGGATCGTCGTGTGGGATCCGCACACGCGGCACGCCGACACGGACAGTTCCGCGAAGTGTGCCGCGCGGCGCAACAAGATGCTCTATCTCCTCGCGTGCGTGGTGCACGAGTGCAAGGGGAGCTGGGGCGTGATCCGCCCGGCCCCGGCGCGGGAGGGCACCCGGGTGTGGGTGAACCTCCCGCGCCAAGGGGCAGCCGACTACGCGATGGCGCTCTTCTGAAGAGACACGCGCCGCACGTTCAGGGTCGGTTCACCGGTGCGCGGTGAGCCGGCCCTGGGCGGCGCCGGTCCGTCAGAAGTGGTGGGACACGTTGCGGTCGGCCGCATCGCACTGGGCGGCGCGCTTCTTGAGGGCGTCGGCCTGGGCGATGGTGCGGCGGGCGGCCTCGCGCTGGCCGGCGCGCTTCTGGCGTGCGGCCTTGTCGTACAGGACGTCGGCGTCGTGACGAAGCTTCGCGATGTCGCAGGTGGTGGAGGAGGCCGCCTGGGCGGTGGGGGCGGTGACTAGGGCGGCACCGGTGCCGGCCATCACGGCGGTCAGGACAAGTGCGGAAATGCGACGACGCATGGGTTTCCTTACCGAGAGATACGGATCATTCCAGCCATGTGGATGGCCGGAACTGATCGTTCACCGTATACGAGTTGGAGCGGTCGCGCGCACGCGGGATGGCAGGGCAGGATGGGGCCTCCCGAGCGGGTAGCGGTGAGGGAGGCGGGACATGAGGGGCGGGTTCGTCGTGATGGCGACGGCGTTCGGAGTGCTCGTCGGGGCTGCCGGGAAGGCGGGTGCGGCCGGGGCGGCTGACGGGCCGGAGGGGCCGGCCGCGTACCGGATGGCTCCGGGGGCGATCGTTGTGCAGGGGGCCGAAAACAGCGCTGATCGCGGTCCTGAGCTGAGGGCGGGGGCGAGTACGTACACCGACGGCATCAAGCCGAAGGAAACGAAGTACTACACGGTCGAATTGGACGGTCAGTCGAGCGCGTACGTGTCGGCGGTGGCGGTGCCGAGGCCGGGGAGTGCGATGGGGTTGCGGGACGGGATCGACGTCTCGTTACAGGCGCCGGACGGCACGCAGTGCGGGACGGTCCGGCACCGGTCGTTCCTGTCGGCCGGGGGCGCGTACCCCGTCGCGGACTACGCGGAACGCGTGGTGAAGCCGGGTGCGGCGTGCGCGGCGCCGGGCTCGTACCGGTTCGTCGTGGAGCGGGGGGACGCGCTGGGCGGGGACGCCTCGGCCGTGCCGATCGAGCTGAAGTACGTGGCGGAGCCGCCGCAACGGACGGAATCGACCGATACGTTGTCCGCTCCCGGCGCGTGGAGCTCGCAGGCGCCGTCGAAACCGCCGCAGGGCGCGGCGGAGGGCGTCACGGGCGGGACGGGGTTCAACGACGCGGCCGAACTCCGCCCGGGGATGTGGCGCGACGAGCTCCGGCCCGGGGACACACGGTTCTACCGCGTGTCGGTCGACGCGGGCGAACAGCTCTTCGCGGACGCGGAGTTCGGGGGAGCGGACGGGGGCGGTCCGATGGTGATCGGTGGCGTACGGCTGGGGCTGAACAACGCCGCACGCGGCTTCGTCATGAACAAGACCACCGGCTACCAGGGCAAACCGGCCACCGTCGCACTGGCCACGCCCCCGGCGGCGTACGGCGGTGGGGGCGGTGGCGAGGCCGTCAGGGGCATGCGCTTCGCGGGCTGGTACTACCTTCAGGTGAGCCTGAGCCCGAAGGTGCGACAGGGGTCGCATGGTGGGGGTGTGCCGGTCACGTTGCGGGTCGATGTCGCGGGCGCGCGCAAGGCCGACCAGGGCACCGGACGGCCGCAGGGGAACGGCGGCGGCCATCCGGGCGGCGGGGGCGGCGTCGGCGGGGAACTGGTCGCCTCGGCCGGAACCGGCCCGCGCAACGAGCGGCTGCGGACGATCGGCTATGTGGGGATCGGCACGGGGACGACGTTGCTGCTGGGCCTCGGGGTGTGGACGTTCCTGGCGCGCCGGCGCTAGCACTCCAGGGGCGGATCCGTCCTTCGCTTCATGAAGGTCGGCGCGAAGTGATCAGGTGTCACGGGTGGGCTGTTGTACTGCGCGCATGGCTGATCACAAGCAGTGCGCGGTGGTGCGCACCGGGCAGTACGAGGGAATCCAGGGCGGGACGTTCGGGACCGGTATCAGCGCCCAGTCGGCCGGGGCCGAGGGGCTGTGTCTTCACCGGCTGGTGATGCCCGCCGGTACCAGAGGGCGGCCTCATCTGCATGAGGGTCATGAATCGGCCATCTTCATCCAGTCGGGGCAGGTCGAGGTGTGGCACGGTGAGGGCCTGGCCGAGCATGTGGTGCTGCGGGCGGGCGACTACCTCTACATCCCGGCCGACACGCCGCACATGCCGGTGAACACCGGGACCGAGGACATGGTGTGCCTGGTCGCGCGTACCGATCCGGACGAGCAGGAGGGAGTCCGGCTGCTGGACCTGCCGGCCTGGCTGGCGGCGCAGGTCGACCTGCTGCCGGTCGGAGCCGGCTGATCAGTGCGCCTCGGACGGCGGGCGCCCACCGTCCGACGCGCGGGTGTCACTTCCTGCCGATCACCATCGACTCGGGCCCGGCCAGGTGCCGCACGTGGCTCTCGCGGAATCCGGCGTCGGCCAGCCAGCCCCGGCAGTCGGCGCCGGTGTACTCGAAGCCTCCGGGGGTCTCCAGGAGCATGGTGAGGCTCATGAGCAGGCCGTCGACGTTCTCCCGGCGGTCGTCGTCGAGGAGCGTCTCGTAGATGACGACGATGCCGCCGTCCGGCAGCGCTTCGTGGGCCTTGCGCAGCAGCGTGCGGGGGATGGGCAGGGCCCAGTTGCTCAGGACGTGACCAAAGATGAGCACGTCCGCTTGGGGCAGCGGTTCGGTGAAGAAGTCCCCGGTGCGGAAGACGAGCCGGTCGGCGAGACCGGACTCCGCGAGGCGTCGCTGGAAGCCGGGGGCGGCGACGGCCAGGTCGAAGCCGGTGCCCCGGAGGTGCGGGTGGCGGCGGAGCAACTCGGTCAGCAGGAAGCCCTCGGCGCAGCCGATGTCGGCGACCGTGCGGTAGGGGGACCAGTCGACCGCGTCGACCAGGGCGAGGACGGAGCCCATGGACAGCCCCGTCATGGCCTGCTGGAAGGAGGCGAGGCGCTCGGGGTCGGCGTAGAGGGTGGCGTACATGTCCTCGTCACCGGACTTGATCTCGTTCTGGGGCTCGCCCGTGCGCAGTGCCGTTTCGAGCCGCCCCCAGATCTCGTACATCCTGGCATCGCTCATCTCAAGCAGAGCGCCGAGGTAAGTGGGATTGCCGCGGACAAGGTAGCGGGCGGTGGCGGGGGTGTTGGCGTACGTACCATCGACGCGCTCCAGGAGGCCGAGGGCGACGAGGGTGTCGAGGAAGTCGTGCGTGGAACGCGGGTGGAGGGACAGCCGGGCGCGTAGTTCGTCGGCGGTGAGCGGACGGTCGGCCAGCTCGGTGAAGAGGCCGAGGGTGGTGGCGGTGAGCAGGACCTTCGAGGTCATGAAGCCGGAGGCGATCCGCAGGAGGGCGTCGGGAGACGTGGCGCTCATGGTGCTCCTCGCAGGACGGGTACGGAGGAGGGCGTGCCGGATAATTCCGTAATACCCGCTGTGTCGCCGATCCAGGCTCCGGGGTAGACGCCGATCCGGGCGCCGAACGCTACGACAGGCCGTGGTGAGCGGAGAGGTCAAGCGGGCGGGAGGACTTCGAGGCGCGCGCCCGGGGCCACTCCCCACTCCGCCATCGCGCCCGCAGTGCTCTCCAGGACATGGCGGGCCCTGATCCGGGGGAGCCCGAGGCGCCCGGGACGCATGGTGCGGACGGTGAGCACGGTGAGGTGGCGGTCGAGATACGCCACGTCGATGGGGAAGCGCATGCGCCAGGTGTGAACCCCTGAGGCGGGGGTGAGGAGGAGGGCGCCCTCGAAGGGCTCGAAGGATTCACGGCCGAGGAGGCCACGCGTCCGGGCCCGGTAGGAGGCGGCGATCTCCAGCGGTGTGATCATCCCACTGGAAACGACGTGGAGTTGGGCGAAACCGTCCTGGTGGCGGGCCATGCGCCAAGGTTATCCACAGGCCCCGGCGAGAATCGGCGATCGTACGTAACCTCGGGGCATGAACGCTGTGTTGATCGTCGTTGCCGCTGTGTATGGCGCCCTCGCCGGGGTGTTGACGCGGCGCGCGCGGTTCCGGCTGGCCGTGGAGCCGGGGGAGGAGTGGCGGTCCACGGGCCCGTGCGGGCATGCCGTCGGCGGCTGGGTGGGCCCGGCGCGCTGCGGCGTGTGCGGGGGGAGGTACGGGCCGGGCGCGCCGGCACCGCCGTGGTGGCCGGCGGTCATGACGGCGGCTATGACGGCGGTGGTGTGCGGC
The DNA here is from genome assembly GCF_020740895.1 of Streptomyces sp. UNOB3_S3. Taxonomy (GTDB): domain Bacteria; phylum Actinomycetota; class Actinomycetes; order Streptomycetales; family Streptomycetaceae; genus Streptomyces. The sequence goes on from NZ_JAILXP010000035.1 coordinate 11,962, forward strand.
GGCCTCGCGGCGGCGGTCGGGATACGGCCCGAGCTGGTCGTATGGCTGCTCGCGGTGCCCGTGGGGGTGGCGCTGGCAGGTGTGGACCGGCAGGTGCGCCGCCTGCCGGACGTCCTGACCCTGCCCCTGGCGGCGGGGACGGCGCTCCTGCTGGGGGCGGCCTCGCTGATACCGGGCGCGGCGGGCTCCTGGACCCACGCCCTCCTGGGCGGGCTGGCCCTGGGCGGCGGCTATCTCGCGCTGTTCCTCCTCCACCCGAGCGGCATGGGATTCGGCGACGTGAAACTCGCCGCGGGCCTGGGCTGCGCCCTCGGCTGGTACGGGTGGTGGGTCCTGCTGCTGGGCGCCTTCGCGGGCCTGCTCCTCGCCTCCTGCTACGGCAACGCCCTGCGCCTCATCCGGCGCTTGCCCCGGGGCGCGTCCATACCCCTGGGCCCGTTCCTGATCGTGGGGGCGTGGGTGGGCGTACTGGCGGGCGCGCTGCGGGCCGGGGGATAACTGGGGCTAGAGGTAAGGGAATCAAGGGAATCAAAGGAGGTCGAGCATGACTGTCAGGGACCCGAAGGCGAATGCCGAGACGATCGGTGAGATGTACGACCAGGGCAGCGAGATGCTGGGCGCCCTCATGGGCGGCAGTCTCCACTACGGCTACTGGGAAGGGCCCGACGACGACGCCTCGATGGAGGAGGCGTCCGAGCGGATGACCGACCTGATGATCGGCAAGTTAAAGGTCGGGGCGGGACAGCGCGTGATCGACGTCGGCTGCGGGACGGGCCGTCCTGCCCTGCGCCTCGCGCGGGCGACGGGCGCGGAGGTCGTCGGCGTCACCATCAGCCATGAGCAGGTGCGGCTGGCGACGCTGGCGGCCGAGGCCGAAGGGCTCGGGGAACGGGTGACGTTCCGGCACGGTGATGCCGCGAGCCTGCCCTTCGACCCGGAATCCTTCGACGCGGCCTGGCTGTTCGAGAGCCTGATCCATATGGCCGACCCCCAGCGGGTGCTCAAGTGCGTGGCCGCCACGCTGCGGCCGGGCGGTCGGCTCGCCATCGCCAACATCGTTCAGAGCGCCCCGGTTCCCGAGGAACGACGGGCCGGCCTGGAGGACTACTTCCGGATGACGGGCATCGTCTCGTTCGCTCCCCTCGCGGAGTACCCCGGGCTGATCGAGGACAGCGGGCTCGTCGTCGAGGAGGTCGTCGACGTGTCCGGCCACGCCGTGCCCGGGACGGTCCGCAATGTGTCCGAGCGGCTCGGGCAGGTGGCGATACCCGACGTCCCGGAGACGGCGGCCGCGAGCGAGGTGCTGCGGAACGCCCGCGCCGTCGCCGACGCCTTCGCCTCGACGCCCGGCATCGGTTACGCGATCGTCGTCGCCTCGAAGCCCTGACGGCCGTCGTGACAGCCGTGATCAGTCGGCGGCGGCGCCCAGCGTGGCGAGGATGTCGTCGAGGGCGTGCTCGAAGAGCGGTTCCGGGTCGGTGAGGGCGAAGTCGAGGTGGCCGAAGACCTCCACGGCGACCGTCCCGTACAGCCGGGTCCAGCAGGCGACGAAGACGTAGATGACCTCCAGGGGCACGGGTTCGCCGGAGAGGTGTTCACGCACCTCCTCCAGCTGTTCCACCCAGGCGGGGTCGAGGCCGGTGGGCGGGTGGACGCCGCCGTCCTGCCACAGCCGCACCATGAGGTCGAGGATCACGCCGCCGAAGCGCCAGCCGGAGTCGTGGGCGACGGTGCCGGGTGTGGTGTCGGCGTCCACGACCGGCTTGGCGAACAGCAGACCGAACTCACGGGGGTGGTCCAGGGCCCAGCGGCGCAGTTCACGGCACACCTCGCGCAGTCGCGGCCCGGGCCCGGCGGCCGGGTTGCGGTCGCGGGCCGCGGCCAGGGCGGCGGCCAGCTCGTCGTAGAGGGACGAGGTCAGTGCCTGGATCAGGTCGCGGTGGCCGGCGTAGTAGCGGTACAGGCCGGGTGCGGTCATGCCCATCTCGCGGGCGATGGCCCGCAGTGTGACGGCCCCCGGCCCCTCCTCGACCAGCAGCCGCCGCCCGGTGCGCAGGATCTCCGCCAGCGCCTCCTCGCGCACCCGGTGACGGCGGCCGGTACGGGTTCCCGCGGTGCTGGACATGGGGCTCGGCCCGCCTTCCCTTGACAAAGTTAACGCCTATCACTTTACCTTTCCCTCGAAAGTTAACGCTGTTAGCAAATGCTCGGGGGAGTCCCATGAAGTACGGCATCGTCCTCACCTACACGGTCACCGAGCGGTGGCTGACGCTGTCGCGCGAGGAGCGCAACGCGATGCGCGAGACGCATCTGGAGCCGGTCTTCGCCGCCTACGCCGACCGGGTCCGGGCCCGCTTCTTCGACGCGGAGGCGTTCAACGGCCGTTTCTCGGACTTCGTCGTGCTGGAGACCGAGGACCTGGGCGCGTACTACTTCCTGATCGAGGCCCTGCGCGACACGCCGGTCATCGCCGAGGGGTACCTGACCTTCGGTGAGATCTTCCTGGGGGTCGAGGACGGCTTCCAGCGGTACGAGCGGGCCCTGGCCGATGCGTGACACACCGATGCGTGACACACCGATGCGTGACATGCAGGGTTGGCCGATGCGCGTGCTGCGGGTCGTCGCGGTGGCGGTGCTGCTGGACACGCTCGTGCAGGCGGCGCTGGCCGGCCTGTTCGTCACCGGCGACCTGGACCTGCTCACCTGGCACGCCGCCAACGCGAGCGTGCTCAGCGCCCTGACCGTCGTCGAGACGGTGGCGGCGCTGGTGGTGTGGCGGCGCCTCGCCGCCCCGGGCTGGCCCGCGGCGGCGAGCGCGGTGCTGGTGGCGTTGGTGAGCGTGCAGCAGGGGCTCGGCGAGGCCCGTGTGCTGGCGGGCCACATACCGCTGGGGATGGGCGTCTTCGGCTGTGCGACCGTCTTGGCGTGCTGGGCCTTCACCCACCGCGTCGGCGGCACCACCCGGCCGGCGGGGGTGGCCGAGTGAGGCGTCCGAGCCGCCGCGGGTTCCTGGGGCTGGCGGCCGCCGGTGCCGGTGCTGCCGTGACCGTGGGCGCGGCGGGCTGGTCCCGGCTCGCCGGAGCGTCGACCGGCCGGGTGCTGGCCAGCGCGGGCCCCCTGCCCAAGCCGTTCGGCGTCCCTCTTCCCGTGCCGCCGGTGGCCCGGCCGGTACGTACCGAGCGGGGAGCCGACTTCTACGAGGTCGAGCAGCGCGAGGGCCGCGTCGAGATCCTGCCGGGCCGCAAGACCACGGTGTGGGGGTACGACGGGATCTTCCCCGGCCCGACCTTCGCCGCCCGCTCGGGGCGCAGGACCGTGCTCCGGGTGCGCAACGGCCTCGCGGTCCCCACCGTCACGCACCTGCACGGCGGCGTCACCCCGCCGGAGTCCGACGGCTACCCCACCGACCTGCTCCTGCCGGTCCGCTGTTCACCCGACCGGTTCCACGACGGCCACGGTGGCCACGGCGGGCGGACGAGCGTCGGCTACCGCACCTACGAGTACCCGCTGCCGCAGCGGGCCGCGACGCTCTGGTACCACGACCACCGCATGGACTTCAGCGCCCCGCAGGTCTGGCGCGGCCTGGCCGGCTTCTTCCTCGTCGGCGACGAGGAAGAGGACCGGCTCCCGCTGCCGGGCGGCGACCGCGACATCCCGCTGATGCTGTGCGACCGCTCCTTCGAGGAGGACGGCTCCTTCCGCTACCCCACCCACGGACACGATCACGGGCACGATCACGATCACGACGCCTTCCCCGACGGTGTGCTCGGCGACGTCCAGCTCGTCAACGGCGCGCCCTGGCCCGTCCTGGAGGTGTCCACCGTCCGCTACCGCTTCCGTCTCCTCAACGCCTCCAACGCCCGCCGCTACCGGCTGCGGTTGGAAGTCGGAGGGGGCGGGCGCGGGCGGTTCGTCCAGATCGGCAGCGACGGCGGCCTGCTCGCCGCGCCCCGGCCGCTCGGCGCGGTCGACATGGCGCCGGGCGAACGGTGCGACGTCGTCGTCGACTTCGCCGGCTTTCCCGTCGGCAGCCGGATCGTCCTGCGCAACGAGGCGGCCGAGGGCGGTATGCGCGACGTCATGCGTTTTCATGTCGCGCGCAGGGCAAGGGACGACAGTCGCGTGCCGGCCCGTCTCGCCGCCTCGTTCGAGACGCTCGCCCCGAGCGCGGCGATGCCTGTGCGGGTGTTCGACTTCCGCCGCACCAACGTCGGCGAGGACCGGCGGATGTGGACCATCAACGGGCGGCCGTTCGACACCGACAGCGTGCTGGCGTCCCCACGCCTGGGCAGTGTGGAGCGGTGGCGTTTCAGCAGCGACTTCCACCACCCGGTCCATGTGCACCTGGCCCAGTTCCAGGTCGTCGCCCGGGGCGGCACGCCGCCCGCCGCCGGGGACGCCGGCTGGAAGGACACCGTGGACGTCCGCCCGTACGAGGTGGTGGAAGCCCTCGTGCGGTTCGCCGGGTACAAGGGGCGCTACATGCTGCACTGCCACAACCTCGAACACGAGGACATGGCCATGATGGCCAACTTCCAGGTCGTCTAGCGGGATCCCCGGGCAGTATTGGACCGAGTGATCCAAAAACTGTTACGGTCGCCCCATGGCCCGACCGAGGAAGTTCGACGAGGAGCGGGCGGTCGACGCCGCGCTGGAGGCGTTCTGGACCGCCGGGTACGAGGCGACGTCGACCCAGGACCTGTGCGAGGCCGCCGGCCTGGGGCGCAGCAGCGTCTACAACACCTTCCACAGCAAGCACGACCTCTTCCGCCGCGCCCTCGCGCTGTACATGCGGCGCAGGAGCGACCAGCTGGCCGCGCTCCTGGACGAGGAAGCCCCCGTCCGCGAGAAGGTCCGCGCTCTGCTGGACAGTGTCATCGCGGAGGAGACCGGAGCCGGGGGCGACGGCCGGGGCTGTCTCTACGTCAACACCGCCGTCGAGCTGGCCTCGCGCGACCCCGAGGTGGCGCGGGAGCTGGAGCGCGACTACGCCCGTCGTCACGACGCGCTCACCGCCGCCCTTGAGGCCGGGCAGCGAGCCGGTGACATCGACCGGGCCAAGGACGCGGGCGCGCTCGCGCACTTCGTGACCGCGACCGTCAGCGGCATCCGGGTCGCGGCCCGCGCCGGGGCGGGCGAGGCGGCGCTGCGCGCCGTCGCCCGTACGGCCCTCGACGCGATCTGACCCCACGCGGCGCACGTGCTCGTGTGCGCTCACACATAGCTCACGCATGCCTTCATTTTGAACTGATCGATACAAAACAACGACACCAGGGAACTGCCATGCCCCGAGCCGTATACGTACTGGCGCTAGGCGTCTTCGCCATGGTGACCAGCGAATTCGTCGTCGCCGGGCTGATGCCGCAGATGGCCGGCGGGCTGGACGCGGCCATCCCCCAGATCGGCTATCTCATCACCGCGTTCGCGGCCGCCATGTCCCTCGGCGGGCCCCTCCTGACCGTCGCCCTGCTGAGGCTGCGGCCCAGGCGGGCGCTCGCCGTGCTCTTCGTGGTCTTCCTGGCCGGCAACGCGCTGGCCGCCACCGCCCCCGGCTACGGGGCCATGCTGGTGGCGCGGGTGGTCACCGGTGTCGCCTCGCAGGCCTTCTTCGGCACGGCCGTCTCGCTCTGCGCCCAGCTGACCCGCCCCGAGGTGCGGGGCCGGGCGGTGGCCGTGCTGATGAACGGGCTGATGCTGGGCACCCTGCTGGGGCTGCCGATGTCCACGCTGATCGGGGAGCGCCTGGGCTGGCGCGCCGCGTTCTGGGTCATCACGGGCCTCGCCGTCCTCGCGGCGCTGTGCACGCTCGCCGGGGTGCCGGACGCGCCGCACGCCGAGGGCGGCGGAAGCCTGCGCGAGGAGATGGGCGTCTTCCGGAATCGCGGGCTCTGGCGTGCCCTCTCCACCAGCACCTGTGTCATCGGCGCGACGTTCTCCGCGTTCTCCTATTTCAACCCGATCCTCACCGAGGTCACGGGTTTCGGCAGCGGTACCGTCCCGCTGCTGCTTATCGGCTACGGGGCCGCGACGGTGATCGGCAACAACGTCGTCGGGCGGCTCGCCGATCGCCACGCCGTGACCGTCCTGCTCTTTGGTCTAGTCCTTAACCTGGTCTTTCTCACGGGATTCGCACTGCTGGCCCATCTCAAGGTCCCGACGGTGGTGTTCATGATGGGTGTCGGCCTGGTCGGCGTGACCATGAATCCGGCGATGGTGACGCGTGTGCAGCGGGCCGGCAATGCCCGGCCGCTGGTCAACACCGTCCACTCCTCCTTCATCACCTTCGGGGTCCTCATCGGTTCCTCGGCCGGCGGACTGGCGATAGCCGATTTCGGCCTTCGCGCGCCGCTGTGGCTCGGGGCCGGTATGGCGGTGATCGGAGTCCTGACCGTCGTTCCCGAGGCCTTCCCCCGGGCGGCCGGAGCCCGTCGAGAGGCCCGCGTGATGTCCTCGTGACTTCGCCGTGATGTCAATGGCGTCCGGAATGTGGAATCGCGTCAAGCCGGTGATGACTTTGCAAGACATTTTCGGAAGAGCGGTGGACCGGATTCCGGATAGCGACCGGATGGCCGGTTCTGCGCCGTCAGCCCAGCAATGAAGGGTTCGAGGGGGCTCGAAGCGGCTCCGTAAAACACCCCGGACAAGATCAACAACGTGGCTTCAAGTCAGCACGCCACGCATTGTCACCCCCGCCGATGCAGCAAGGAGGGCCTCGGACCGGTTATGGTGGAAACCCCCCCTCGGGCCGGTCCGTATCCCCCCCACGGACCGGCCCGTTTTCTTTCCCCCTCGTCACTCTCCGTGTCGAGATGTGTCACCTCAATGCGATGATCATGGCCTGGCCAACCATCGCCGGGTATCCCGAAGTGGGCGCGGGCCGGGATTCCGGCCGGTTCGATCTAGGAATCTCCCCGTCGGGCCCAGATGTTCACGCCCTCCGTACTGACCGCCAGGGCATCGATTTCGGCCAGTTCCGCCTTGTCCAGCGGGGCGGCGCCCAGCGCGGCGATATTGGCCTCCAGCTGCGCCACGCCGGACGCGCCGATCAGCGCCGAGGTCATCCGCTCGTCGCGCAGCACCCAGTTCAGCGCCAGCTGGGCCAGGGACTGGCCCCGCCGCGCGGCGATCTCGTTCAGCCCGCGCAGCCGGCGCACCACGTCGTCCGTGAGCAGCCCCGGGTCGAGGGACTTGCCCTGGGAGGCGCGGGACCCCTCCGGGACGCCGTGGAGGTACTTGTCCGTGAGCAGGCCCTGGGCGAGGGGCGCGAAGGCGATGCAGCCCATGCCCTCCTCCTCCAGGGCGTCGAGCAGCGCGTCGTCCTCCGTCCAGCGGTTGATCATCGAGTAGGACGGCTGGTGGATCAGCGCGGGCACCCCCATCTCCCGCAGCAGCCGGGCGGCCTCCCGGGTCTGCTGGGCGTTGTACGAGGAGACGCCCGCGTACAGCGCCTTGCCCTGCCGGACGGCCGACGCCAGGGCGCCCATCGTCTCCTCGAGCGGGGTGTGCGGGTCGAACCGGTGCGAATAGAAGATGTCGACGTAATCGACACCCATCCGGCGCAACGACGCGTCGAGCGACGACAGCAGGTACTTCCGCGAGCCCCATTCGCCGTACGGGCCGGGGTGCATCAGATAGCCGGCCTTGGTGGAGATGATGATTTCGTCCCGGTAGGGCAGGAAATCCTGGGCGAAGAGCTTGCCGAAGTTGAGCTCGGCCGAACCGGGCGGAGGCCCGTAGTTGTTGGCCAGATCGAAGTGGGTGACGCCCAGGTCGAAGGCCCGGCGCAGAATGGCCCGCTGCGAGTCGAGGGTGCGGTCGTCACCGAAGTTGTGCCACAGTCCCAAGGAGATGGCGGGCAGCTTCAGCCCGCTGCGGCCCGCACGCCGGTACTCCATGAAGTCGTAGCGCGTTTCGGCCGCGCGGTGGAGCGAGGGATCGGTCATGTGCATCTGACTATCACGGTCCTGTGACAGGCCGAGTTGGGTCCTCGCGACACGCTGGCAGTAGGGTGGCGCCCTCGGGGCGACCGCCGTGGCATGGAGGGGCAGGAAGAGTGAAGTTGCGCGACCTGGTGTACAGGCTTTACGCACGCCGGGTGGAGGGCCGCCTCGACCACGCCCAGGTGCCCAAGCACATCGGTGTCATCCTCGACGGCAACCGCCGCTGGGCGCGCGCGGACGGCCGGACCACCGAGCAGGGCCACCAGGCGGGTGCCGACAAGATCTCCGAGCTGCTCGGCTGGTGCGCCGAGACGGACGTCGAGGTCGTCACGCTGTGGATGCTCTCCACGGACAACCTGGACCGCCCGGGCCAGGAGCTCAATCCGCTGCTCACCATCATCGAGAACACGGTGCGCGGCCTGGCCGCGGACGGCCGCTGGCGCGTCCACCACGTGGGCACCCTCGATCTGCTCCCGGCCCGGACCCAGTCGGTCCTCAAGGAGGCCGAGCAGGAGACGATCGACCGCGAGGGCATACTGGTCAATGTCGCGGTCGGCTACGGCGGCCGGCAGGAGATCGCGGACGCGGTCCGCTCCCTGGTCCTGGAAGCCGCGGAGAACGGCGTCTCCCACGAGGAGCTGGCCGAGACCGTCGACATCGACGCCATCACCAAGCACCTCTACACGCGCGGCCAGCCCGACCCGGACCTCATCATCCGCACCAGCGGTGAGCAGCGGCTGTCCGGCTTCATGCTCTGGCAGAGCGCCCACTCCGAGTACTACTTCTGCGAAGTCTTCTGGCCTGCCTTCCGCAAGGTCGACTTCCTTCGCGCGCTCCGCGACTACGCGGCGCGCCACCGCCGCTACGGCGGCTGATCCGGGCGGTCCGGGTACGGGCGCTGACGGAACGCCCGTTCGGACGGCTGAGGAACTGGCGTACGGGTAACGACGGATCAATCGTTCACCTGCGCGACGCATATGCCGTTGCATGCTCACGCGGTACAGCGGGAATATCCCCAGCAGGCCGACGGTCGGAACTGGGACCGTCGCTCTGCCAGCGGGCGGCATGGGGCCGCCCGCCCGGGAGGCCCTTTGCACCAGGACGACGACCGTGCGGACCGAGCGGGCCGGAGCGCCCGCACGGCGAAGACGGTGGGCCGGATGACGACCGGCGACCCTGGAGGGCCCGTCCCCGGCTCATTCCCCGCGCCGGCGTTTCTCACAGCGGCGGTGCGCCCTTACCTGAAGCACGAGGGGGTTCGTCCACCCGTGGTGAACAGCAAGAAGCGCCGTGATGGCGACCGGCGCACCTATGTCCTCGACACCAGCGTCCTGCTGGCCGACCCAGGAGCCGTGTCCCGCTTCGAGGAGCACGAGGTCGTGCTGCCCGTGGTGGTGGTCACGGAGTTGGAGGCCAAGAGGCACCACCCCGAGCTCGGCTACTTCGCGCGCAAGGCCCTGCGCCTGCTCGACGAGTACCGCGTGCGCCACGGCCGGCTCGACGCGCCGATCCCGACCGGTGAGCTCGGCGGCACGCTCAGGGTGGAGCTGAACCACTCCGATCCGGGCATACTGCCCGCCGGCTTCCGACTCGGTGACAACGACTCGCGCATCCTCGCGGTCGCCCGCAACCTCCAGGCCGAGGGGTACGACGTCACCGTCGTCTCCAAGGACCTGCCGCTGCGCATCAAGGCGTCCGCGGTCGGACTGCTGGCCGAGGAGTACCGCGCGGAGCTCGCCATCACCGACTCCGGCTGGACGGGGATGGCGGAGCTCGCCGTCACCGCCGAGCAGGTGGACGAACTCTTCACCGCCGAGCGCGTGTACGTCCCCGAGGCCGCCGAACTGCCCGTGCACACCGGACTGGTGCTCCAGTCCGAGCGCGGCAAGGCGCTGGGCAGGGTCACGGCGGACGGCGAGGTGCGGCTGGTGCGCGGCGACCGGGAGGCGTTCGGCATCCACGGCCGCAGCGCCGAGCAGCGGGTGGCCCTGGACCTGCTGCTGGACCCGGACATCGGGATCGTCTCCATGGGCGGCCGCGCGGGCACGGGCAAGTCGGCCCTGGCCCTGTGCGCGGGCCTGGAGGCCGTGCTGGAGCGCCGCCAGCACCGCAAGGTGATGGTGTTCCGGCCGCTGTACGCGGTGGGCGGCCAGGAGTTGGGGTATCTGCCCGGCAGCGAGGCCGAGAAGATGAGCCCCTGGGCGCAGGCGGTCTTCGACACCCTCTCGGCCGTGACGACCACCGAGGTGATCGAGGAGGTCGTGGGGCGGGGCATGCTGGAGGTCCTCCCGCTCACCCACATCCGCGGCCGCTCGCTGCACGACGCCTTCGTCATCGTCGACGAGGCCCAGTCGCTGGAACGGAACGTGCTGCTCACGGTCCTGTCGCGGATCGGGGCCAACTCCCGGGTGGTGCTCACCCATGACGTGGCCCAGCGCGACAACCTCCGCGTCGGGCGCTACGACGGTGTGGTCGCCGTGGTCGAGAAGCTCAAGGGGCACCCCCTCTTCTCGCACGTCACCCTGACGCGCTCGGAGCGTTCGCCCATCGCGGCGCTGGTGACCGAATTGCTGGAGGACGGTCGTATCTGACCGACTCCGTCCCGGCAGGCGCGCGGTGAAGCCGAGGAGCTTAGCCGCGCGCCGTTCCATGGCGCCGCTGTTTCCGTAAAGCCGCAGGGATAAACGGCATGTGAGCTTTCCCACGTGACCGGGAATTGCCTCGGAGCGTTCCGTTCAGGCAGAGTCTGCTTCCTGTCAGGCCCCGCATACGGCACTTGGGCCCCTCCGGGGGCGATGCGGAACAGCGAAAACTGAACAGCGTCGCCGTATGCCGCCCGAGCATGTCGCGGACCTCCCCCGGGAGGGCCCACCGGGTCAGCGCCTCCAGTGACCGGCCGGTCCCCTCGGGACCGGTACTGACGGAGGCCCGCGCCAGGGGCACGATCGCGTCCGCGAGGTCACCTATGCGGGCGACGCTGGAAGGAATACGTGTGAGCCGGATTTCTGTCCGGGGATTCGCCGTGGCATCCGCCACCGCTGTCACCACCGTAGGCGCCGTCGTCGGTGTCGCCGCGGGTCACGACCAGGGCACGACCGACACCGTCGAGGCCACCGCAGCGGACACGACGCTTCTCGCCGCCATCCCCTCGGGACAGAACGTCCAGGCGCAGACCGCTTCCCTCACGCAGCAGGCGGAGACGCAGACCCAGGCCGCCGACGACGCCGCGAAGAAGGACGTCGAGGAGGCCGCGCGCAAGCAGGCCGCCGAGGACGCCACGGCGAAGAAGGAAGCCGCCGAGGCGAAGGCGAAGGAAGAGGCCGAGAAGAAGGCCAAGGAGCGCGAGGAGAAGGAGCAGGTCTCCAGCCGCTCCGCCACCCGCGACGCCTCGTCCTTCGCGGTCAAGGGCTCCTACTCCGTCGCCGAGGTCCAGGCGATGGCCCGGCAGATGATCCCCGGCGACCAGTTCCAGTGCTTCAGCAACATCGTGAACAACGAGAGCACCTGGGACTACACCGCCACCAACGCCTCCTCCGGTGCCTACGGTCTCGTCCAGGCGCTGCCCGGCACCAAGATGGAGTCCGCGGGCGCCGACTGGCGCACCAACCCGGCCACCCAGATCAAGTGGGGCCTCAGCTACATGAACGAGCGCTACGGCAGCCCCTGTGGCGCCTGGTCGTTCTGGCAGGCCAACCAGTGGTACTAGGCCCTGCCGCCACCTCTTGACCAGCCGAAGCCCCCGACCCGCGAAGGTCGGGGGCTTCGCTGTCCCACCGGCCAGGTAACGTCGACGGGTACGGCCACGGGGGAGTGGGGGTAGAGGAAGAAAAATGTCCAGATTGCCACAAATGCTGGGCGGGCTGGGCTCCGGTCTGGTACGGCTCGGCGAGCGGCTGGAGGCCCGCAGGGCGAACGCCGGCGCGGGGTCCGCGGCCGGCCCGGCGTCCGGCGCCGCGTCCGGGCCCGTACCCACGCCCGTCTCCGCGTCCGCGTCCGCCGCCACGCCCGCCGCCGCGTCGCCCTCCGGGTCCGCTACGGCCGGTACGCCCGAGTCGGCGGCTCCGGCTCCGGCTCCGGCTTCGACCCCGGCTCCGGAGTCCGGTGCCGGGTCCGTGCCGCCGTGCGCCCCGGGGCCCCAGACCGCGTCCGCCGCGCGGCCCGATCCCGTCGCCGCCGTTCCCTGGGGCGTCCGGGTCGCGGCCGAGGTGGGCTGGCGGCTGCTGGTACTGGCCGGCACCCTGTGGGTGCTGATGCGGGTGATCAGCGCGGTGCGGCTGGTGGTGCTGGCCTTCGTCGCCGGACTGCTGATCACGGCCCTGCTCCAGCCCACCGTCGCCTTGCTCAAGCGGCGCGGTGTGCCGCGCGGCCTCGCCACGGCCCTGACGTTCCTGTCCGGCTTCGTCATCATGGGCCTGGTCGGCTGGTTCGTGGTCTGGCAGGTGACGGAGAACCTCGACGACCTGTCCAAACAGGTCCAGCACGGCATCACCGAGCTCAAGCGCTGGCTGCTCAACAGCCCGTTCCACGTCACCCAGGGCCAGATCAACAACATCGCCGACAAGCTCAGCGAGGCCATCGGCACCAGCACCAAGGACATCACCTCCGCCGGCATAGAGGGTGTCCAGGTCATCATCGAGGTGCTCACGGGCATCCTGCTCGCGATGTTCAGCACGCTCTTCCTGCTCTACGACGGCCCCCGCATCTGGCAGTGGCTGCTCAAGCTGGTGCCCGAGGCCGCCCGCGAGGGCGTCGCGGGCGCGGGCCCGCGGGCCTGGGCGACGCTGACGGCCTATGTGCGCGGCACGGTGATAGTGGCCCTGATCGACGCGATCTTCATCGGCATAGGGCTCTACTTCCTCAAGGTGCCCATGTATGTGCCGCTGGCCGTCTTCATCTTCCTCTTCGCCTTCATCCCGCTGGTCGGCGCCGTCGTCTCCGGCGCCCTGGCGGTCGTCGTGGCGCTGGTCACCCGGGACGTCTTCACGGCGGCGATGGTGCTGGCCGTGGTGCTCGCGGTGCAGCAGATCGAGGGCCATGTGCTCCAGCCCTTCATCCTCGGCCGCGCCGTGCGCGTCCACCCGCTGGCCGTGGTCCTCGCCGTCGCCGCGGGCTCGATGACCGCGGGCATCGGCGGCGCGGTCGTCGCGGTGCCGCTGGTGGCGGTGACCAATACGGTCGTCGGGTACCTACGGGCGTACGCGAAGGACGATTCGCCGCCGGAGGTTTCCTCCTGACGCATGACGAGAACGGGCCCCCGACCAATCGGTCGGGGGCCCGTTCTCGTGAAAGGAAGGCTCAGCCGTTCAGCACGGCCTCGGCGTCCAGCGTGGCACCGACGGCCTGCAGGACAGAGGCGATCTTGAAGGCTTCCTGGATCACCTCACGGCTCACACCGGCCTTGCGCAGCACCTGCTCGTGGGAGTCGAGGCACATGCCGCAGCCGTTGATGGCGGAGACGGCCAGGGACCACAGCTCGAAGTCGACCTTCTCCACGCCCGGGTTGCCGATGACGTTCATCCGCAGACCCGCGCGCAGGTTGCCGTACTCCGGGTCCGACAGCAGGTGCCGGGTGCGGTAGTAGACGTTGTTCATCGCCATGATCGCGGCAGCGGCCTTGGCGGCGGTGTACGCCTCGGGGGAGAGGTTCTCCTTGGCCTGGGGCTCCAGCTCGCGCAGGACGATCGGCGAACGGGTCGCGATCGCGCAGGAGAGGACCGTGCCCCACAGCTGCTGCTGCGGCAGGTCGGAGTTGCCGATGACCGAGCCGAGGTTCAGCTTCAGGTCCTTGGCGTAGTCCGGTATCGCGGACTTCAGCTCATCGAGGGCCATGGGAGATCAGCTCACTCGCCCGAGAGGAGCTTGACGGCGTCGAGGGTGTCCTCGCCCTTGTTCCAGTTGCAGGGGCACAGCTCGTCCGTCTGGAGGGCGTCGAGGACCCGCAGGACCTCCTTGGGGTTACGGCCGACGGAGCCGGCGGTCACCATGACGAACTGGATCTCGTTGTTCGGGTCCACGATGAAGACGGCGCGCTGGGCGTAGCCGTCCTCGCCCTCGACGCCGCAGGCCTGCATCAGCTCGTGCTTGGCGTCGGCCAGCATCGGGAAGGGCAGGTCGCGCAGGTCCTTGTGGTCCTTGCGCCAGGCGTGGTGCACGAACTCGGAGTCGCCGGAGACACCGAGGATCTGGGCGTCACGGTCGGCGAACTCGTCGTTCAGCTGGCCGAACGCGGCGATCTCGGTCGGGCAGACGAAGGTGAAGTCCTTCGGCCAGAAGAAGACGACCTTCCACTTGCCCTCGTAGGTCTTGTGGTCGATCTGCGCGAAGGCCTTGTCCGCGTCGAGGTCCACACAGGCGGTCAGGTCGAACTCGGGGAACTTGTCACCGACAGTGAGCACGCGCTCTCCTTGCAACGAGGAAACTCCCCGTTCGTGGGGTTTCCTGTGGGTTGGACAGGAACCACAGTGCCACAGGAGGCATTGATAGCGGAAATAGCTAGACTGGGTGATGTTGATCGGAGGTGGTTATCAGTGACGTCGTCGTCCATAACCCAGGGGCGGCCGGAACGCCCCCGCCGCCAGCCCAGCCTGGCCCAGCTGCGCGCGTTCGCCGCTGTCGCCGAGCATCTTCACTTCCGCGACGCCGCCACGGCCCTCGGGATGAGCCAGCCCGCGCTCTCCAGCGCCGTCTCGGCCCTGGAGGAGACGCTCGACATTCAGCTTCTCGAGCGTACGACGAGAAAAGTGCTCCTCAGTCCTGCGGGTGAGCGGCTGGCCGTCCGGGCCCGTACGGTCCTCGACGCCGTCGGCGCGCTGCTGGAGGAGGCCGACGCGGCCCGCGCGCCCTTCACGGGGGTGCTGCGGCTCGGGGTGATTCCGACAGTCGCTCCTTATCTGCTGCCGATAGTGCTGCGGCTGGTGCGCGACTCGTACCCCGACCTGGACCTTCAGGTCCACGAGGAGCAGACGTCCTCGCTGCTGGACGGGCTCACCCAGGGGCGGCTCGATCTGCTGCTGCTCGCCGTGCCGCTGGGGGTGGCGGGGGTGAGCGAGCTTCCGCTCTTCGACGAGGACTTCGTCCTCGTCACCCCCTGCGACCACTGGCTGGCCGGGCGGCACGACATTCCCCGGGAGGCGCTGCGCGAGCTCGATCTGCTGCTGCTCGACGAGGGGCACTGCCTGCGCGACCAGGCGCTGGAGGTCTGCCACGACGCCGGGCGCACGGAGGGGGCGCAGACGACCACCAGTGCGGCCGGGCTTTCCACGCTGGTGCAGTTGGTGGGGGGTGGGCTCGGTGTGACGCTGCTGCCGCGGACGGCGCTGCGGGTCGAGACCGGGCGCAGCGACCGGCTCGCCACGGGGTACTTCGCCGAGCCGGCGCCCTCGCGGCGCATCGCGTTGGCTATGCGGGCGGGGGCGGCGCGGCAGGGGGAGTTCGAGGTGTTCGCTGATGCGTTGCGGAAGGAAATGGCGCGGTTGCCCGTGCGGGTGGTTGCGGGCTGAGGCCCGCAACCAGGCTCACTCCGTTCTCAGGCCGTTCGGGCGGGTTGTGCGGTGTACGGCCGGGAGAGAGAGGGCTGTGACCAGGGCGATCATGCCTACGCCCACCCCCACCACCGGCAGGAAGCCGAGCCAGTCGCGGACCGTGCCGTTGACGACCCGGAGCATCACCCAGCCCAGGCCGAGTCCGCCCGCCACCGCGAGGGCCGTGCCCAGGACCACGGGGATCGCGGTCTGCCACAGCACCGAGCCGGCGACCGACCTGCGCCGTGCGCCCAGGGCCGCGAGCGTGGACATCAGGCGCCTGCGCTCGCGGAGTTGCTCCATCGTCGTCGCGGTGAGGCCCGCGCCGATCAGTGCCAGCAGGAGGCCGGTGCCGATGAGCAGGGCCCGCTGGATCGTGGCGTAGTTGGAGTCCTTCTGTATCCCGCCCATGCGGTGGACCCGGAACAACGGGTCGATGGCGGCAGCGGTGTTGCGGACGCGTTCGATGGCGTCGGTGTTCCCGGGTTCGAGCTGGATCGCCGCCTCGGTCGTGGGTTCGGGCAGGGCCTTGACGTCGATGGCGGACGGCGTGGCGAGCACGCCCTGGTGGTAGCGGCCCATCGGGTCCTTGACCGCCTGGACGATCCGGGCGGAGGAGGGGATCGTCCACTCGTACGTCCGTGCCTTGCGGCCGCCGCGCTCGTGGGGCCAGTCCTCCATGAACAGACCGGTTCCGGGCGGGAATTGGGCCGAGCGACCGGGCTCGTCCCCGGGCTCGTCCGCGACGAACACGTCGCCGTCCCGGCAGGAGTCCAGCTTGGCCAGCCGGCGCAGCGTGTCGCAGTCGCCGACGGTCACGCCGGTGACGCTGCTCGCCGCACCGTCGCGCTTGCGCGCGAACTGGTCCACGGTGACGAGCGCGTCCCGGACGCCCGGGGTGGCGCGGAAGCTGTTGGTGTAGCTCCGGGCCTCGGCGGGCGTGCTCGCCCGGTAGACACCCATCATCTGGGAGTGCGTCGGCAGGTCTTCCACGAACTCGCCCTGGACTCCCGCGAAGAGCATCTGGACGGCGATGGCTCCGGCCATGGCCACGGTGATGCCGCCGACCGCGCGGGCGGCGGGCCCGGGGTGCGATTCGATGCGCCGGGTGGCCAGTTGCCATGAGACCGGGCCGCCCCGGAAACGGGCCACGCAGGCCTCCAGCAGCCAGGGCAGCAGGGCCGCGATGCCGACCAGGACGAGGATGCCGCCGCCGGCCACCTGGTAGGTGCTGAAGTCTTCCGCGTACGGGTCCATCGTCACACCGCCGAAGAGCGGGATCAGCAGGGCCAGGCCCGCCGCCGGGAACAGCAGGCGCCACCAGAGGCGGCGGCGCCGGGGCGTGGTGTCGCGCATGACGCCCAGCGGTTCGATGGTGACGCGGCGCAGCGTGACCAGGGTGACGAGGACGGCGACAGCCGGCACCGCGACCGCGATCAGCGCGGCCAGGGCCGGGGAGGGCACCAGGTCGGCGGGGGAGATGGCGACGTCCCGGATCGTGATGCCGGAGGCGAAGCGACGGATGATCAGGAATACCGCCGCGCCGACGCCCAGGCCCAGCAGGGCGCCGCACAGCGCCTCACCGGACGCGATCCGCCGGGTGGCGCGGATGTCGGTGCCCACGAGCCGCAGCGCGGCCAGCCGCCGGTCGCGGCGCTCGCCGCCGGCGCGGACGGCCGTGGCGATGAAGATGCCGATCGGCAGCAGCAGCACCACGCACGTCATGTTCATCAGCACCACGAGCACCGGGCTGACCGGGTCGCCGCCCTCCTCGTGGCCGAACCGGTCGATGCGCGCGGGGGCGTCGTGGATGCCGGGCCCGTGGAGCGCGTCCAGCCGGAGCCGGTCGCTGCCCGCGTAGTAGAAGAGCTCGTCGGGGCCCATGACGCCCTCGTCGCCGATGACGCCGGCGATCCGGTGGGGGAGCCGCTCACGCAGCAGCTCGCCGTCGGCGGAGCGCAGCAGGTCGCGCAGTGCCGGGGAGACCACCATCTCGCCGGGGGCGGGCAGGGCCGCCACGCCCGGCGGGAGCGGCGCCCGGGGGCCCTCGGGCTGGAGCAGGGCCCCTTCCAGGGGCTTGTCGTGGAAGTCGGTGGTGACCGCCTGGTAGAGCAGGGTGCGGTCGCTCGCCACGATGCTTCTTCCGGCGCCGGGCTGGTCGTTGACGGAGCGCGCGTTCTCGCGGTGTTCCCGCGCGGCGGACAGGTGCGGCACCGACGCGGCGATCGCCAGCAGGGCCACGCCGAGGCCGACGCCGATGGCGACGAGCGCGGTGCGCAGCAGGCTCTCGCGGCCTCCGGTGACGGCGAACCGGGCGCCCATGGCCAGGTCGCGGGCCCAGGCGGCGAGGCCCGTCGGGCCGGTGGGCCGGGGGCGGCCGGGCACGCAACATGGCAGGTGTCCATGG